>DATJPQ010000103.1:0-15970 GCA_035506315.1 Opitutaceae bacterium | reverse complement strand
CGCCAACTATTGTCTTCAGCGGCTTTGACGGCGGGTCGTTTTTCCCCCAAGTTCGCCCTCTCATGAAGTCGGTCAAGGTACCTGCACTCGAGCTTTTCCTGCACGAGATGATTCCGCTCGCGAAAGCGATGGGCGTCTCCGTGGAGATGAGCGACGAGCAGAAATTGGTGCTGATCGCTCCGCTCGAGCAGAACAAGAACTCCCTCAACACCGCCTTCGGCGGCAGCCTCGTGTCGCTCGCCACCCTCGCGGGCTACGGCGTGGTGTGGGAATTGATGCGCAACGAAACCGGCGACAAAAAACCCGAGTGGCGCATCGTGGTGAAAGAGAGTCGCGCCGCCTACCGCCGGCCCGTGATCGGCGATCTGCGTGCGATCTGCGAACGCCCGGCCAAGGCCGCCATCGAAGAATTCAAGGCCGCGCTCCAACGCTACGGCCAGGCCAAGCTCAAGCTGCGCACCCGCATCATCGAGGACGGCAATACTGCCGTGGATGTGCAGGCGGCTTACGTGGTCGTCGCGCGGTAAACCGCGCCCCGTCAGTGCCATCGCCGGCACGTCCGGCAAACGGGGCAGGATTCGAGCACCGCTGGACTGAGATCAATCCAAGTGGATCCTGCATCCTCATTCGTGGCGCCTCCAGTGAGCAAAAAAATGTAGCATATGTTACAAAATTTTGTCGTCCTACTGCTGGGATTAGATACGTTTACAAGGCCATGTCGCCCAGTTTTTGGACACAAAAATGTAGCAATTGCTACATTTTTATGTCGCTCGGGAGTGGGATGATGAGGTGCAAGGTCTTCACAACGACCAGCGAACATCGTAAGGCCGGAATTTACAGTTGCCGTGCGGGATGGGCACCGCGATAGTCGATGTTTGTTGTCAGCGTCGAGCGCGTAACCCTGCGCGTTCCGTTGGCTCCTTCAACCACGGCTGCTCCCGTCTTTGCGACGGTGAGCGCCCGATAAAACCATAGAAAGCACTAACATGTCTGATCAAGAATCGTCCGGCGCCCCGAGCGCGGCTCCCTCCGAGCCCGTGCCCGCGCCGGCCCCGTCCGCTCCGGCGCCTACCGCGGAAACTTCCGCGCCCGCGCCCGCAGTGGCGGACTCGACTGTGCCGTTCGGAGCGTTCGGCACCACCCGCGGCTCCGGCCTGGCCCGCGGCAAACGCTCCACCCCCACCGCGGCTCCTACAGCCGCTTCCGCCACTGGCGCTTACCAACCGACTGCCATCGAAATCGTCACGCCCCAACGCGAATACCAAAACCCCTTCGCCCCCGCCACGCCCGCGCCCGCCGCGGTGCCGACGCCGGAGGCGACAGAGGCCAAACCCGAGCCGGCTCCCGTTCCCGTCGCACCGCCCGCCACGGCCGCATCAGTGCCTGCGCCGGTCGTCACTCCCCCGCCGGCCGCGCCCGCGCCGGCTCCCGAGGAGAAAGCTACGCTCAACATCCTCCCGCCGGAAGACAGCCGGCGGGTGGCCCAAAGCTGGGACTCCGGTTCCTTCCGCCAGGAACGCAGCGAATCTCGCGGCGATCTGCGTCCGCGCCGTGAAGAGCGTGGCCCCTTCCGCCCCGAGCGCCGCGACGAACCCAGACTCGAACCGCGCGCCCCGCGGCCCGAGCAGCCCAAGCTCGAGCAACGCGCCCCGTTGCCCAGGCCAGACGAAAAGCCCAAATCGTCCGGCGGCATCGTCGGCTGGTTGAAGGGATTTTTCGGCGGCAAATCGGAATCCAAAGAAACGTCCTCCACCCCTTCGACCTCCGGTCGAGGCGAGCCTTTCGCCGGCGGAGATCGCCGAGACCGGCATGGCCATCACCGTCATCGCGGTGGCCAGGGCTACCGCGGCGAACCGCGCCCGCAGGGCGGGCAGGCCCCCCGTGAAGGCGGCCAGTCCGGTGGCGGTGGTTACGGCGGCGAAGGTCAGCAGGGCTTCGGCGGTCAACGCCGGCGCCGGCGCCGTGGCGGTCGCGGTCGCCATCATGGCGGCGGTGATTTTCGGGGCGGCGGCGGTGATTACCGCGGCGGTTCCGGCGGTGGCTCCGGGCCGCAAGGGGGTTGATTTCCTCCCGCCCGCGCCCTTTGCGCGCATTTTCAAGGCGTCCGCTCAACCCGGACGCCTTTTTTTGTTGGTAGCCGCGAGCGTGAGCGAGTGGACTATGTTTGCCACTCGCTCACGCTCGCAGCTACTAATAAGCACCATGGCAGACCTCATCGTTCACGGCGGCCAGCCTCTCAGCGGCACCATCGTGCCCTCGGGCAACAAAAACTCCGTGCTGCCCATCCTCTGCGCCACGCTCCTCACCGATGATCCGGTGACGCTCCGCAATGTCCCCGACATCACCGATCTCGAAAAACTGGCGGACTTCTTCCGTCAACAAGGCTCACGCATCGATTGGGACAAGGCCGGCGGCACGATGCGCATCGATCACGCCAGCTTCCGCCGCACGCTCGGGGACCATGAGCTGCCGCAGGACATGCGTTCCACGGTGCTCCTCTACCCCGCCCTGCTCCACCGCCTGGGCAAGATCGCCATCGCGGCCGATCCCAAGGGCTGCTCGCTTGGCGTGCGAGAGATCGACCCGCATCTGGAGATTCTGAAAACGCTCGGCGCCGGGGTCAGCGAAGGCCCGCCACTCGCCATCGAACTGCCCCACGGCTTCCATGGCGCGCGCCATTGGCTTGACTACATGTCGGTCACCGTCACCGAAAACTTCGCGATGGCCGCGGCGGTCGCGCACGGCGCCTCCACCCTCATCAACGCCGCCAGCGAACCGCACGTACAGGATCTCTGCGCTGTGCTCGCCGGCATGGGGGCAAAAATCAGCGGCATCGGCACCAGCATGCTCACGATCGAAGGCGTCGAACGGCTCCACGGCGGCACGTTCACCATCGCTTCCGACTACCACGAGATCGTCACGTTCCTGGCGCTCGGTGCCATCACCGGCGGCGAAGTCCGCGTGGAGCGCTCACTCCCGCAGCATTTCGACCTCATCACCCGGTCCTTCGCCAAGATGGGCATCACCCTCGCCCACGAGGGCACGACCGCCGTGGTGCGGCGCGACCAGCCGCGCGTGATCGCGCCGTTGTTCACGGCCAACCTGCTGCCCAAGATCGAAGCCGCGCCCTGGCCGTATTTCTCGGTCGATCTGCTGCCGCTCATGATCGCGCTCGCCACGCGCTGCGAAGGCACGATCCATTTCTGGAACAAGGTCTATGAAAACGGCTTTTCGTGGATGCCCGAACTGGCGAAATTCGGGGCGCACATCGTCGTCAGCGATCCGCACCGCATCATCGTCTTCGGCCACCGGCCGCTGCGCCCCGCCGTCGTCGATTCGCCGTACGTGATCCGCGCCGCCGTGGCGCTCACAATGGTGGCCGCGAGCATCCCGGGCCGCAGCGTCGTGCGCAACGCCGGGATCATCCAGCGCGCCCACCCGCGTTTCGTCGAAAACCTCCGCGCCCTCGGCGCCGAGCTGGAATGGCAGTAGGAAGATTTCGGATTTTTGATTTCGGATTTCGGATTCTCGATCAACCACCACCCACCAACGATTTTCCCCGCCGTGCCGGAACCCAAAACTCAAAACCTTAAACCCAAAACCGCGGCGGTCGGCGCCGCGACGGGCCTCGGCTTCATCACCAGCGCGCTCGCCCAGCCGGTGACGCCGGCCGAGGCGGCGCTGCGGCCGCTCACCTTCGCCGATTTCACGGGACAGATCAAAACCGTCGAGCGCCTGCAGGTCATGGTCGGCGCCGCCCGGCGGCGCGGCGATGCGCTCAACCATATCCTGCTCTCCGGTCCGCCCGGCCTCGGCAAGACCACGCTCGCCTTCATCCTCGGCCACGAGCTCGGCAAGAACGTGCGCGTGACCTCCGGCCCCGTCGTCGAGAAGGCCGGCGACCTCGCCGGACTGCTCACCAATCTGGAAGAGGGCGACATCCTGTTCATCGACGAGATCCACCGCATTCCGAAGACGGTCGAAGAGTATCTCTACTCGGCGATGGAGGACTTCCGGCTCGACATCATGATCGACCAGGGGCCCAACGCCCGCAGCGTGCGCCTCTCGCTGCCGCGCTTCACCCTCATCGGCGCCACCACGCGCGCCGGGTTGCTCACCGCGCCGCTGCGTTCGCGTTTCACGCTGCAGACGCGCCTCGACTACTACGACGCCCCCACGCTTATCGGCATCGTGCAACGTAGCTGCCGGCTGCTCAAAGTCGGAATCGACGAGGCCGGCGCGAGGGAAATCGCCACGCGCTCCCGCGGTACGCCGCGCATCGCCAACAACCTGATCAATTTCATCCGCGACTTCGCGCAGGAGCGTGCCCAGGGAAAAATCACCCGGCCGGTCGCCGCCGCCGCGCTGGAGCTCCTCGAAATCGACGTGCGCGGACTCGACGAGATGGACAAGCGCATGCTCCGCGCGATGGCCGAGAATTATCGCGGCGGCCCCGTGGGCATGAGCACGATCGCCGTCGCCGTCGGCGAGGAGGCCGAAACGCTGGAGGAAGTGCACGAACCGTTTTTAATCCAGGAAGGCTACCTGCAGCGCACGCCCCAGGGCCGCGTGCTCACCAGCAAAGGCTACGAGGCCATCGGCCTGAAGTCGCTCGGCAGCGAACAGGCCACGCTGCTGTAAAAAGCGGTCAATGCCTCTCGAGGTTGCCCCAATGACCACGAACATTTCAGGCATGGTGGTAGATCGCAGGTCGGCCTTGAGAAGGGTTCTCCAGATGTGGATTCGCACGACCGTTCAGGTTGCGAAGGCGTGGGACGGCATCGACGCACCTTGGTGGTATAATGAACGTGCCTCCTTGAGCATCCTAGCAGGCGCAGTCTGGCGATGCGGAGGAATTGCGTTTGAGGAGTTCTCCACTGAAAAACTGTTTGCCATCGGCCGGCTTCAATCGCTCGGCGGACACGGTACCGATGGTGCTATTTCCCTGGTCGTTCCCGCTTCACCGCAATGGCGCGTAATTCTTTCGCGGCCAGGACGTCTTTCCCCCGGCCCATGGCTTCCTTGGCCAGGATGAGGTCGCCCAGTGCGATGAGCCGGCAACGTCTCCCACCGATTTGAAACTCCTCGGCCTTGGACTTGAGCCGTTCGAAATCGCCCAAGCCCAGTACCGATGACAGGATATCGACCGCACCCCAATCGGTTTCGAGGTAAAGATTATTCACCTGCTCCCCCGGTTTGGGCACCTGCAAAAACGATAGCCGCTGTGGCGTCATCCGATGGTGTGGATGCAAGTCTTTCAGCATGTCCCGCAGTCGTTCGATGGTTTCGGGCGTGAGCACCGCGCAGATGTCCAGATCGCGCGTCACGAGAGCAGAGCCATACAGCACTCCCGCGTAGCCGCCAATGACGACGAAATCGATGCCGGATTCAGCCAGTCGCTGCAGCAGGTGATTTAGACTTGGCATCGCGTTCGCGGCGGATCCGGTCGAATTCCAACACGAGATCCAGCGCCTGGTCGTGCCGTCGCGCGCGCTCCTCGGGTTTGAGCGTGAGGCTTTCGTCCACCAAGCTGAGGTCAAAGCCCGCGCGTTCGGCCTCTTCAATTGCTTTCGACCGCTCCGTCATGCACCCAAGATTGCACGCAACCTACGCTTGGCAAAACAAAAGCCCGTTCCGTCCAGCTTCAGAGGCGCGGACGCGCCAGCCCGTCGGACTGGCGTCTGTGGGTCGTGGGATATTCCAGCCACGGACGAATCCAGGCCCAGACGCCGGCGCACAGGCGCCCCGCGCCAATCCCGCCATTGACCAGGCCCATCAGACCAAGCCAGAGCGCCCGTGCACTGCCGTCGCTGAAACCGCTCGCCTGGCACAACGCAGGCGCGAGTTGCGGCAGGCTGAAAAGCAGAATTCCCAGCGCGAAGAAAGCGACTGCATTTTGAGTGTTCATCGCCGCCCTCTTCTGCTGGTACCGTGCCAACCTCCTCGCCACGTATCCATCTCCAAGCCCCGGCACGACAAGCAAGAATCCACCCGCTCTCCGGATGCTTTTGTCCGTGGCAAATTGCACGACGTGGCCGCTTGTATCGTGCGCTTCGCAATGAGCATCCGGAAGAATCGGTTGCCGCGATTCCCGATTGTCATGTCCCGGAGTCGTGGCCTATCAAAACAGTCAAAAACCCCGTTCCCCTCCCCCTATGAAAAAGCTTATTCCGCTGTTTCTCGTTGTCTGCTTGTTCCGCCCGGGCGCTTTCGCCGCCGAGGCTCCGGCCACGCCACCGCCCGATCAGGCCGCCACCGCCGCCCTCAAATCTCTCGAAGACATGATCAGTCGCGGCGAGGTCGGCTGGTGGAAAAGCCAGGCCGACCCGGGCATCCAGTTTCTCAACAAATACAGCAACCTCGGCAGCGATACCGTCAGCGCACTCACGCTCAACCATGCCGAAGACCTCTGGCCCGCCTGGAAAACCGTCGGCCCCGGCCTGGAAAAATTCGGCATCGCCTGCTCCGTCTACAACTGCCTCAAGAGCGCCAGCGAGGGCAACTACAACGCCGCCGTCCTCAATGCGCTGAAGGATTTCGTCAAATACCGGCTGAGCAAAATGGGCGACAATCTCGCCGCCTCCGCCGCGGGCGTCGGGTTGATCGATTTCGCACTGACCAGTTTTGGCGAAGCCGCCATGCAGCAGATCGCCGACGACTATTGGGAGATCTATTGCTCCTACCAGAATCGGAACCACCCAAGCCTCGCCGACTACGTGCGTCTCATCAAACAGGGCGGCTTCACCGCCGTGACAGATTCGCTCGATTCGTTCTGGGATGACCCCGCCACCCACGGCATCCGCGGGTTCGAGAATTTGAAGACCCAGGACAAAAACTACAAAGCCACCTTCCGCACCCGCTTCCTGAAGGAAAATGTGCTGCCGTTCCTGCAAACCTGGGCCGAGCACGAGCAGGAAAAGGCGCAGATCGCTGCCTGGATCCAGCTGCGCAACCTCACCGAGCAGCTCCAGAACACCCGGATCGCCGTCGATTTTGCCCTCCTCGAAAAAGGCCTCAATGAGCCGCCCGCGGGCGCCACCGTCGACCTGGTCGCGCGATTCTACAATTCGGGCAAGACCGAAAACCGCGTGCTGGCGCAGGCGCCGATCGCGGCCCGCAACCGCCTCGAGTTCCTGCTCGGCAGCGCCTTCAGCAGCGATCGCGAGCACCAGCTGCCGCGTTCGCTTTTCATCCGCCTGCATCGCGCCGGCGTGACCGAGGAGCCGACCAGCAGCGGCTCCAATGTCTTCGAATTGTCGCTCATCGATGCCTCCGGACCCTGGCGTCGCGAGGCCAAACCCGGCCAGCTCGCCTACATCGCCAAGCAGCCGATCTATACCACCGCCTGGAGCGAATTTCCGATCACGCTCACCGGCCCGGGCGCCGACAAGATCTATTCGCTTACCTTCCTCCGTGTGCCGGTCGGCACGGCCACCACTCTGCGTGAGCTGGCTGCTTCGCCGGGCGGCGGCAGCGTCAGCATGAAGGACGGCCAGGGGAAGACCCGCCTGGAGCACGGACTCTACCTCGCGACCTGCGAAAACGAGGACAACGTCTTCACCTACGGCCCGGTCAAAATCGCCGGCCCCATGCCACTCACGATCCCCGTGAGCCCCGCCACCGTACGACCGCCCGCCACTCCCGATCCCGCCCGACTCCACGAACAGGTGGCCCAGGCGGCCGCCGCCGTGCGCTCCCGGCAGGAATCGCAACGCGACGCGATCGCCGCCGCCTCCAAGGTTCTGCAGGACTACTGGCTCGCCACCTACAACGCCCTCAATGCCTACACCAGCACGGCCCGCGCGTTGCGGAAGAAAATGAACGAGGAGCTCGCCCAGCCCAAGCTGACCCCCGCCCAGTCCACTGCGATCACCCAGAAATACCAGCCGCGCGCGGCTGAGATGGAAAAGGCCCGCTACGACGCCGAGCGCGCGATGTATGCCGGCGTCCAGACCGAGGAAAAGGTCGTCGGCGATCTCGACCGGGAAAACAACCAGCGGTACGACGCGCTCCGCAAGCAGTACAGCGCGGTAAGCGATGAAATGAACAGAGCCCTCAACGATGTCCGGCAAAAACTCTGGCCACTCTCCAGCGACTTCGAGAAAATCGCCAACAAGGTGACGGGTGGTTCGCTCCTGTACATGGCCGGCGCGTCGCTGGATCAGGAGCTCGCGCAGATGCGCCAGGCTCTGGCTAACATCGAAACCAACCTGCCCGCACTGCTGGCGGCGTACGACAAGCTGCCCGGCCTGCTCGAACGCTACAACCAGGTCGCGGCGGCGATCCGCGAGGTCGAGGCCAACGAAGGCACCATCCTCTACTCCAACCCGAGCAGCTACGACGACGAAGTCGCCATGCTCGGCCTGAAGGTCGACGCGATCCGCAACTCCGGCTACCTCGACCAGGCCCGCGCGCTGATGCAAAAGGCCGAGCGCATCGTGGAACAGCGCCGTGAGAATGCCCGCCGGGCGGCCGAATTTTTGCAGGATATGGAATCGCTCGCCCAGCAGCTGCCGGCCGTGGACGAGGGTTTGTGGCGCACCCGGACCGCGGCGTTTCGCGAGCGCGCCGACCCGCTCTTTGCCGCCGCCCTCGCCCCGGAAGGTGCCGACGACACCGCCGCGTTCCGCAGCCTGCAAAAGGATCTCAGCGCGTTCTTCAAGGAGCAGGCGGCGATCTGCGGCGATCAGCTCGACGCGCCCGACAAGACCGAGACGGCGTTCAGCCGCTTCAACGACAAATACCTCGATTTCAACCGCCAGCAACTGTCGCGCGAGGCGCCCCAGGATTTCTGGCAGAAAATGGAGCAGATCGCCTGGTCCAAAATCCGCGCCCGCGCCAATGCCACCCGCGAGGCGGTGACGCTCGCGAAGGATGTCGCCACGTGGCTGAAGACCGGGGCGACGCGCACAACCCGCGCCCAGCAGCTCGTCAAGCTGCGCGCCGATCTCGACCCGAAAACGGCGCGCGACACTGCCGGACAGATCGAGCAACTGAACCGGCTGGATGCGGCGATGCAGCTACTCCCCGCCCGCCTGGTGCAAACCGAACGCCAGGCCTGGCAGACGGCACGCACCCAGCTCGTGCGCAGCGGCCAGCTCGAAGCGTGGCTCCGCGGTCAGAACCGGCCATACGTGGATTTCGCCACGTTCAACGACAAACCGGCCGACCAGGCGTATTTCTGGCCGGAAAAGGCGGCGCGCGAAAATCCACAGACGCAACAAGGCCTGTCCGCTACGCTCGCCCTCAAGAATGTGCCGGACGACTCCTTTTGCCGCATGCAGGTCAGCCGCGACGGCGGCAAGACCTGGCAGAACATCCTCTACCAACGGGGAAAATGGCCCACGTTTTTGCAATGGCAGGGAACGGACCTTCGCTTCCGCGCCCTCCTGCCCAACGGCACCCAGACTATCGACCTGCCGGCCTTCCCGCAGTTCGTGAGCCCGGAAAAATCCTAGATTTTCTCCGCGTCATCGCGAGGAGCATCAGAGTCGGAAACAAAGGCTCCAAACCGATTGGCCACAAAAAACACAAGGGGGTTGAGGCCTCGACCAAGACTACTGCGCGCCTATAGGCGCATCCCAGGACAGATTCCCAACGTACGGCTTTTCGTGCTTTTCGTGGCTAAATAAATCTTCGTCTGTGACCCGATCGGTCCGTAGATTTTGAGTCTTTTCGCTCAACACACGAGTGAACGGAAATCCATGAAATCGGCGGTGAACCCGCCTGGCACGCCCTTGCAGATCACGCTCACCGCGTCGTGCGAATGCAGCGACTCCAGGTGCGAGCAGGCCACCCAGAAATCTTTGATGCGCTTGTCGCCGGCAAGCTGCGCGTAGATGAGCCGCGCCGCATCCTCGACGAATTTGATGTAGGCGCCGTTGAGTTCGGCGAAAGCCTGCTCGTCCTCGCGACGGACCATCACCTGCGTCTCGGTCTGGAGCGCCGTCAGGCAATGTGCGTGTAAATCCTCGATCGCGAGGCGCGCCCCGTCGGCCACCTCCACCCGCACGCGGGCCTTCGAGCGCTGCGAATGGGCCAGCGCATAAACGCCGCGCTCGGCCCGGGCATGCTCGGCCAGTTCCGCACTGCACGGACAGGAGGAGGAATAGACAAAGTCGAACTCGATAAACCGCCGGAAGCGTCCGCGGGCGTCGATCCGCCCCTCGTAGGTCACCGCGTAATACTGGTAGCCGTCGAGACCGCTGCGCAGCGAGCGCTGGACGAGCGGATAGTTGAAGGCAACTTGCACCCGGGCATCGAGCGACGGCACCTTGCGCCGGTATTTCTCCAGGACCCGCCGCAGCTGCTCCAAGGTGCACACTTCGTCCCGGTGTTCGTAGAACGAGCGGACGATACGGCTCATGTTGATGCCCTTCTCGCGGGCGGCGACTGACACCGTGCCGGTCACGCTGGCCTCGAGCGTGACGATGCCGCCGCGCTTGGGGCAGAACTTGAGCGGCAAACGGAAATTGGACACCCCAACCTGCTGGATGGGCACCGGTGCACCGGCCACGGCATCGGTTGCCGCCATCATGTCGGGCATCTCGGCACGGTAGGCGGGCGTAACCTTGAACTTGGTATCGTAGCCGCGCTTGATCGCCGGCTTGCCTCCACCACGCACCCGGTGGAGATACATTTTAGGACTGATGGTTTTCATTCGTTTTTGTTTGGGCGATTGGATGCGGCGGGTGACGATAACCGCCGTCGCGGAGTGCAGGGCACTCGGGCGAATCCAACCGGGATGAATAGGAAGGCGCAGCAGTAGCAATTTGCCCCGCCGCGTCAAATCATCGCTCCGCCAATCTGGCAAGAGGTCTGGCAGGGAACGACGTACGCCAGACGGTGCGACGGAGGTCTGGGGCTTTCGTAGGGCTGGACCTTGTGTCCAGGCCGCTCCGCCTGCCCGGCCCGGACACAAGGTCCGGCCCTACATTTGGAAATACATGGGACGCAGATTCCTAGCCATGCCGCAGCGCTTTTTCAGCTGCCTTTCCTGCGAAAATAGGTGATAAAATGACCGTGTCATGCCGCACCGTATCCTGAACATCGACGAAGTAGCCGACTATCTGCACCAATCGCGTGCCGATATCGAACGCCTCGTCAAGTTTGACGGCATGCCGCATTCCCGGCGCGGCGAACACGTGGTTTTTCTGCGGAGCGAGGTCGATGCCTGGGCTTCACAGCGCATCCTCGGGCTCCCGCAAAAACGTCTGGCGGATTACCACCAGAAATCCACCCGGGGCACGCAGGCCGTGCTGCATCAGGAAACGCTGATGCCGGGTATGCTCCGTCCACAGTACATCGCTCCGGCGCTGGCCTCCAAGACTAAGAAATCCGTCCTGCGCGACATGGTGGCGCTGGCCGACAGCACCGGCCTGTTGACGGATGTGCACGAACTTTTGACCAGTGTGGAAGAGCGTGAGGAACTTTGTTCCACCGCCCTGCCCGGCGGTCTGGCCTTGTTGCACGCGCGGTTTCACCATCCGTATCGCTTCGACAGCTCGTTCATGGTCGTGGGCCGGACCATTCAGGACATCCACTTCGGCGCCCCCGACGGCCGGCCCTCGCGGCTGTTTTTCCTCATTTGCTGCCAGGAGGACCGCCTGCACCTGCATACCCTGGCGCGCCTCTGCCTCATGGCGCACAAGACCGACCTGATCGCGCGTCTGTTCGATGCCGACGACGCCCAGACCATGTACGAGGTGCTGCTCGACGCCGAGCAGACCGTGTTGTACGGGAAAAAACCGGCGACTCCCGTTGTCGAGTAATCCCGCCCGTCCCCTCTGAGGGAAAACATTCCCACCTCTTTGACACTTAATAGGTGTCAAACGGATTGATATGAATCCCCTTCTTCGAGGGAGGGTTCAAGAGTTTGACACTTAATAAGTGTCAAACTCATACGGGGAGAGAAATCGGCAAAGGAGGCGCACGAGAGTTGGGCTGCGCGGAGATTGAATCAGTACCGACATTGCTGGCACGCAGTCCGCGGCAAGGCCGCCCTGGGACGGCCGGCACGCCTCCCCGGGGAAAGCCCTAGCGCGCCAGAAACCCCTTGCCCGGCGCGGGCGGGAGCGCTTCAACGCACACCATGGCGATGCGGTTTTGCATTCTCGGCAGCGGCAGTTCGGGCAACAGCGCCCTGCTCGTCACCGAAGGCGCGCGGGTGCTGGTCGATGCCGGCTTCTCCGCCCGCAAACTCGGCCAGCTGGTCGCCGCCGTGGGCGAGTCGCTGGAGCGCATCGATGCCGTCTTTCTCACGCACGAACACGGCGACCATGCGGGCGGCATCGAAGGACTGAAAAAATTCCCCCACCTGAAAATCTTCGCCAACGAGGCCACCGCCCGCGCAGTGCAGGCCGGTCTCAACCACCGGCCCGACTGGCAGATTTTCGAAACGGGCGCGCGCTTCCGCTTCCGCGATCTGGAGATCGACGCGTTTTCCGTGCCGCATGATGCGCAGGATCCGGTGGGCTTCCGCTTTACGAACGGCCGGGAGGGCGATTTGCTCGCCCCGCGCCGCTCACTCTCCTGGCTCACCGATCTGGGTCACGTGCCCCAGCACGTCCGCGAGCACATCCGCGAGTGCGATGTCGTGGTGGTCGAGGCCAACCATTGTGCACGCATGTTACAGGCGGACACCAAGCGACCGTGGTCCACCAAGCAGCGGATCAGCGGCCGGCACGGCCACCTTTCCAACGACAGCGCCCGCGAATTGCTCGTCGCCGTGGCCAGCCCACGCTGGCGGCGCATCTACCTCACCCACTTGAGCCGCGATTGTAATTCGCTCGCCGCGGTGGAACTCGTCCTTGCCGAGGTGCGGGCGGCATTACCCGGCGCCTGCGAGTTTTCCATCGTCGGGCCCGGCGCGAGCACGCCGTTTTACGAACTGGTCTGAGCCGGACTCCTACAGAGGAACGGCGGGGTTCGGCGACCCCGCCCGACAATTTCAACTGCCTCGTTCCGGCTGAAGCGCGCCGGAGCACTTGCAGCTCCGTACGGTACCTTCCGTCGCACCCGCCTGATCCAGGCGGATTTAGCTCTTGTGAAATAGTTAGCTGACGCCACGCGTTGGCATCAAACCGGCTGAACCGCTTCCCTCCCCGCGCCTATGCCATCATCCATTCGTCGCACCAAGATCATCTTCACACTCGGTCCCGCCACCGAAAGCGAGGAGATGCTGGAGAAGATTGTCCGCGCCGGAGCCGACGTGGTGCGCCTCAACATGGCCCACGCCACGCACGATTGGACCCGCACAATCATCCGCCGCATCCGCACCGTCAGCCAAAGCGTGGGCCGCGACATCGCGGTCATGATGGACATCAAGGGTCCGGAAATTCGCACCGGCGACGTCGCGATGCCCATCGAGCTGAAAGCCGGCGAGAGTTTCGATTTCACGGTCCGCCCCGGATCGCCCGGCGAAAACACCGAGGAAATCCGCTCGGTCGACGTCAATTACCAGGATCTGGTCAACGACATCAACGTGGGCGACATCGTCCTCGTCGACAACGGCCTGTTGCGCTTCGAGGTGTTGGAGAAGCGCGAGCGCCGGATCCGCTGCAAGGTGCTCACGCCCGGTCAGCTCACTTCCCGCCGCCACATCAACCTGCCGGGCGTGAAGGTGAACTTGCCATCGTTCACCGACAAGGACCGTGCCGACGCTCTGGTCGGCCTGGAGGAAGGCATCGATTTCATCGCCATGTCGTTCGTGCGCGAGGCCGCCGACGTCGAGCTGTTGCGCGAATTTCTCCGCTGGCACGACTCGCGGGTGCAGATCATCGCCAAGATCGAGGACCAGTCGGCCATCGACAACCTCGAGGACATCGTCCACGCGTGCGATGCGCTGATGGTGGCGCGGGGCGACCTGGGCATCGAATGCCCGTTCGAGGAGCTGCCCATCATCCAGCGGCGCGTGGTCCAAAGCTGCCAGGCGCTCGGCCGGCCGGTGATCATCGCCACACACATGCTCGAGTCGATGATCGGGCAGCCCATGCCCACCCGGGCCGAGATCACCGACGCGGCCAACGCCGTCTACGAACGTGCCGACTGCGTGATGCTCTCCGGCGAAACCACCATCGGCCGCTACCCGCTCGAGTGCGTGCAGTTCCTCGACAAGATCGCCCGCCGCATCGAGGCCGACCAACTCGCGGAGGGCGAGCCGCCGCGGCCCATGATTCTCACCTCCGACAAGATGAAGGTGCTGCGTTCGGCCGTGGTCATGGCCAACGAACTGCCGGACGCGGCGATCCTGACTTTCACGCGCCGTGGATTCATCGCGCAGGGCCTCGCAGCGTTGCGTCCGGGCCAGGCGCCGATCCTCGCGTTCACGCCCTACGCGGAGACGTTCCGCCAGCTGCGCATCCTGCGCGCGGTGGAGCCGTGGCTCATGCCGCTATCGTCTGATCCCGACGACACGATCGAAAACGCCATCGCTGTGCTGCGCAAAGCCGGGCGCGTGCAGCCGGGCGACAAGCTCGTGGTCGCCACCGATCTGCTTTCACAAAACCGCCTTTTCGACAGTGTGCAGTTACGCACCGTCAAGTGAGCTCCGGCGAGCGAAACACTGGGAACCGCCAACCGCGTGCTTGACCGCCGGACGAGGTAGCGGCGGTCTACTTGTCCCGCCAAAGCTTGGCGACGGCGGATGACCGCCGATCCACACTTAGTCTGATTCCCATGGAGCCTCCCAGTCATCCGGGAAACAAACCCGTCTCGCCCCAGCCGAGCACGCTCCGCGCCCTCGTTGCCTTGCTCGCGGTCGTGCTCATCGGACTCGGTCTGACGATGATCTTCTGGTCCACCCATCGCGCTCCTACGAAAAAGGAGCAGGCCCCCTCTGCTTCCGCTCAATCCGCGACGAGCCACAACCTCCCTTCCGCCAATCTGGCCTCTCCGCTTTCCGCTGTCCGCTCTCCGCTTTCCCCGAAGCCTCCCTCGCCGCTGGCCGACGAACTCAATTCCCCGTACACCACGATCCAGCGTGATCTGCAGGTCCTCAACGGCGTCCTGCTCGCCTGGCAGACCAATTTTCACGGCCAGGGCAATCCGGTCGGCGACAACGCGGCCATCACCGCCGCCCTCACCGGCAAGAATCCGCTCAACTTCCAGTTTATTCGCCGCGATCACCCCGCGATCAACGCGAGGGGCGAGCTGTGCGACCGCTGGGGCACGCCGTTTTTCTTCCACGCGCTCAGCGGCACGCGCATGGAGCTCCGCTCCGCCGGCCCCGACCGCAAAATGTACACCGACGACGACATCGTCTTCACGCCGTAGCGTTGCAGGGCGGGGTCGCCAAACCCCGCCGTATTCGCATCTGATCACTGGAAAGATTGACGTGCAGGGTACAGTTGGCGTCAGCTAGGATCATAACTGACATGAGAATCGACCGAATCCGTGTGCAGAATTTCAAGGGCTTCGAGGACCGAGTTTTCGAATTTCCCCGCTCGATTGATGCTACACCTGGCGGTAATGGCTCGTTTCACCTTATCATCGGTCAGAATGGAAAGGGAAAGACGAGTGCGCTCGATGCCCTTGCGGTCGCCGCAGGGAGCTGGTTCCTAGGCGTCCGTGGAGAAGATAGTCGCCACATCCGGCCGGACGATGTCCGAGTTAGAATCCTGCAATTCGGCGATACGGCGCGGATCGAAAAACAATTTCCTGTAATCGTCGATGCTGAGGGTACGATCTTCGGCCAGAGTCTGAACTGGAGGCGCGAGTTGCGCGGAACGAAAACCAACTGGATTCACGCGAAAAATATCAAAACGCGAGCTGAGCAAGCAGTGGAACAGATGCAGCGGGGCGAATCAGTGACGTTACCCCTGATTTCTTATTACGGCACCGGGCGTCTATGGCAGGAACCAAGAGATATGCGCGCGCCTCACGACGGGTCCACCGACCTTGTGAGCCAGCCGCCTCAGCAAGTTGAAGAGGCTGGGGTCACGCCAGCAGGAGGTGACTTGGCGGAATCCTT
>DATJPQ010000102.1:0-4437 GCA_035506315.1 Opitutaceae bacterium | reverse complement strand
CACGACCTGCGCGAGCGAGGGATGGCCGTACCGCATCGCCAGCGCCACCGTCGCGCCGGCGCCGAGGGTGGCCGCGAGCTTCTGCTGGACACTGCGGCTGGTGACGACCAGCGGCGAGCCGCCGGGCTGCCAGACGGAGGCATAGGCATGGGCCGATTTCGGCGCGCGGAAGGTGGTGATGATGCCGTTGACCAGCAACCAGCGGAAAGGCTGCGGCGGCCGGTCGATCACGCGTTCGTCGCCGAGGAACTCGCGCAAATACCGGCGGACATCGTCGACAGAGGCGGAATCAGGCGAGCCGAGGTTGACCAGCAATACCGCGCGTTTGGGCATGGAGATACATTGGTCGGTAGAAATGTCCGGAAGTCAAACTTGGCCACATGGATCTGACCGCTTGTCCCCCGGCTCTTCTCGTCATCCTGAGCGCAGTGAAGGATCCATCAGCGTGTTGCCGGCCAGCAGCCGTCAGATAGAAAGACAGGACTGCCTTTCCCCTGGCGCGTACATCCCTGTAGGGGCGCGATCTTGCCTGCCATGCCGTAGCCTTGGCGAAGGCTGGTCGCGCCCTGCCAGAGAAGGCGCAGCCCTTCGATGAACTCGGCCTTGAGCTTGTCGAAACGGCAAGACTGCGCCCCTGCGATCTGCCGGCGGCAGGCGCTCAGTTCTGCGGCTAGCCGCCCTTGATCGCGTAGAATCCGGCTTGCAGGTGGGCGCGCCAGAAAAGCTCCGCCGTGGTGAAGCCGACGGCGCGCAGCAGCTCCAGATGCGCGGCAATCCGTATCGGTTTCAGTTCGGTGCCAAAACGGGCGAGGTGTTGGTCCACCTCCTCGGGGGTGCGTCCCTGCTGCAATTGGAACCGGCGCCCGCGTGCCAACCCCACCTCCCGGCCGCGCGGCGAATCGCACTCCACGTTTTCGAACACTACCAGCAAGCCACCCGGGGTGAGGATGTCGTAACACGCCTGCACCGCCGCCTGCCGTTCCGGCGGCGTCAAGTAATGGTGACATAGGATCGCGGTCACCACTTCCACCCGCAGCGGCGGTTCCACCCGGCTCAACCCCGCACTGCCCATCGCCGGAAGCAACGTCACCCGCCCTGGGTTCACCTTGCCCAGCCGCAGCCGGGCCTGCCCGAGCATCGCCTCCGACGGATCGGCCAGCACAAACTGCGTGCGCGGAAAAGCCGCCAGCGCCAGCTCGACGAGCGTCCCCGTGCCGGCACCGGTGTCGACCCAGCGCGCCGGCTCGCCCGCGATCATGCGCACCAAATCGAGCGTTTCGCCCCGGATCGTGTCGTAAAATGGAATCACCTGTCGCACTCCGGCATCGTATTGGTGCGCCGGATGAGCGGTGGCGTTGTCATTGGGTGTCGTCATAATCCCAGAACAGATGCAAGCCCCGGCCGATGACGGCCAGTCATTTCCCGTTTCTGCGGTGGAGTGCGGGTGTAGGCGGAGCCTCACCCGCATTTTCCAAACAATCCTGATCAGCGGACGATTGCCCGCTGGCGGGCGGGCGATACGTCCGCGCTCCCATCTTGCCCCAGCCGGGCACGGCGGACTAATCTGCCGTCGTTCGGACCATCCATGAAAAAGCCCACCCAGGAAGAGCGCCAGCGCATGTGCACCCGCAAGCGCCGGTATCGCACCCAGGCCGACGCCCTCGACGCTGCGTTGCTGGCCGGGGTCGAGCGCCGTCGCCAGGCCTATCTCTGCCCAATCTGCCAACACTGGCATCTGTCCTCGAATTGAACCGGGGGTTGTCAGACGGTACCCTGTAGCGGCGGTCTATGACCGCCGACCGTATCAAACCGCCTTTCGGCGGTCGTAGACCGCCGCTACCGTTGATTCAGTTTTGCCCTCCGGGCGCGGTCGTTATCCCCGCCTCGCCGTCACTTCTGCGCGGTGAAAATTTCCGCGATGATGTCCTCGAGCGGCACATCCTCGATCGTGATGTCGGCGACGGGGCCGGCGGCGAGAATGCGCTGCGACACCGCCACCACCTGGTCGTTCGGCACGTGCAGGATGAAACCGCCGTCGTCCGTGGGGGTCGCCTTGCCCTCGACCAAATCGGGCAGCGCGGGGAATGGGACAGTTTCGGGGCGAAACTTGATGATCTTCTGCCGGCTGCTGTGCGACTCGATCCGGTCGAGAGTGCCATCGTGTATCTTGCGGCCCTTGTGGATCACGATCACGCGTTCGCAAAGTTCCTTGATGTCGGCCATGTAGTGGCTCGTGAGCAGGATGGTCACGCGGTGGCGGCGGTTATAGTCGCGCAGGAACTGGCGCACCGCCTTCTGCGACACGACGTCGAGGCCGATGGTGGGTTCGTCGAGGAACAACACCCGGGGCCGGTGGAGCAGGGCGGCGATAAGCTCCATCTTCATGCGTTCGCCGAGCGAGAGCTCGCGCACCTGCACATTGAGTTTGTCGCGCACGCCGAGCAGATCGAGCAGCTCGTCGAGGGTGCGCTGGTACTGGTCGGCCGGCAGACCGTAGATGTGGCGCAACAGGAGAAACGACTCCATGGCGGGCAGGTCCCACCAGAGCTGGTTCTTCTGCCCGAGCACGAGGGCGAAGATGCGGCGGTAGGCGTTTTCGCGTTTCGTGGGATCGAATCCCGCCACCCGCGCCGAGCCGGTGGTGGGGAAGATCAGGCCCGAAAGCATCTTGAGCGTGGTGGTCTTGCCCGCGCCGTTGGGCCCGAGGAATCCCACGAACTCACCCTCGCCGATGGAGAAGGAAATGTCGTTGGCGGCGGCGATCTCCTCGAACTCCCGCCGGATGAGGCCGCGCACGCCGCCCCAGAAACCGGGCTGCTTTTTGTAGGTGCGGAAAACGCGGGTGAGGTGCTGGACTTCGATCATCGGCACGCGGACAGAAGCAGAAACCCGCCGCGACGCAAAGCGGAAGCGCGCTTCATAGTATGGAGCGGCGAAGCGCCATCCAAGGCAATCAATCCGGTTGGCCGCAAAGATGCACAAAAGAATCTGGTGATTTGGTCAGAAACTTTCGCGCGCCTATGGGCGCGACTTTCAGCACATCCCTTACATCCGATTCATGGTGTTTTTCGTGACCAAAATCTCCGTGGTCTGTACGAGGATCAGCGGTTCGAGGCGGGCGCCGGCACGGCAGGGTGCGATTTGCTCCACTTCGCGTAGTGCTCGAGCGTGCGCTTCGGGCTGTCACCGTACCAGGCATAGCCATTGCGGCGCTCCGGCGAGATTTCGCTCACGTCGTCGTGAATGCTCTTGTCTCGGTCGCCGAACAACGGCCGGTCGGTGCCGATTTCGTAGTAACGCGCCCAGATCGGCCCGTAGCCTGGTGCGGGTACCAGGCGGCGGCCCTCGCCGCGGGTGAACCGGTAGGCGACATCGTGGAGGGCGGTTTTCTCGAACCACGCCGCGGCGGCGTGTACGGCGGTCACGATTTTCGGGTTGGGATCGGGCAGCGACATAAGGAAGCGCACGATCTCGGCGCTCTCACCGCTGGATTGCGCCGGCATTTCGTAGTTGCGGGCCGAAGCGGGCACAAGGGTGAGGGCGTCATTTTGCTGGCACCAGACCGTGTGGCGGCCACCGACGACAACTTGTGTGGCAAGGAGGCAGGCCAGGCCGTAGGAGAGGCTCCGGGCGGCGCGGGTACGTACGGCGGCGGGCAGGAAGGCGAACTCGCCGTTCCCATCGGCTGCGTCGCGGAGCAGCTCGAGTACGTGAATCATGGCACCGTCGTTATAGGTGATGGTATCGTGATAGCCGCCGGCCAACGGCCACACTTGCGGCCAGCCGCCATTGGGGAATTGGGACGCAAAGATGTAGCCAAACCCGCGCAGGATGGCCGCCCGATACGGCGCGCCGCGGTCCGCTCCGGCGGCGGTGGCCACCTTGGCGAGGAAATACATCTGCGTGGTGGTCGCGTCGTTGTCGAACGTGCCAACATAGCTCCAATGCGGATCGTGCGGCAGGTCATTGTCGGTGGGCGTGAGGAATCTCGACTGATCGCCGCCGGAGAATTGCTCACCCGGCTGGCGCGCATGCCGGGTCATATCGAGGTTTTTGCTCCAACCTCCGGCCGGGGTTTGAAACGAAACAACAATATCAGCGATGCGGAGGGCCTCCGCCTCGCCGTACCAAGCGGCGGAGCGGTCCAGCGGGAGGCCGGCGTTGTGGCCACCCGGCGGGGCGATGACCTCCTTGATCGCATGCGCCTTCAACTCCGTCTGGAAAAAATCCTGGTCGGCCTGCAACTGCTGCTGGGAGCGTGCCAGATATTCCTGCCAGGCGGACTGCTGCGTCTCCGGCAATGCGGCGATGCGCTCAGCCGTGATCGGTTGGGCCGGCGGATTCGAGCCGATCGTCGCAGCGGAGAGCGCAGCGGCGGAGATGAGAAGACTGGTGATGGAGAGCAGGGCGCAGCGCGGCAGCATGGGGAGTGGAATA
>DATJPQ010000101.1:0-9126 GCA_035506315.1 Opitutaceae bacterium | reverse complement strand
GAACCAGGCGCGGCGCGTCAGCCCGGTCCGCGCCGGATCGTTGAACAGCCACACGCCGGCGGTCAGGAGCAGGATCGCAACGAACCCGTCCGGCCGCGTCCACATCAAGCCGGCCCAGGCGAGCCCGAGATGCAGCCACCGGCGGGGACCCGCCGCATACATCGCCCCCAGGGCGTAGGCGAAGAACGCGATCATGAAGGGGGTTTCCATCCCATTGATGGAAAAGTCCACCGTCTTGGCGTCGGTGACGAACCACGCCACCAGGCAGACCGAGGCCACGAGCGGAAAATCCAGGCGGCGGGAGATCGCATACAGCCGCGTGGCCGCATAACCCAACGCGCCCACGGTCATGGCCCGGAAGATCCAGAGCGCGACGGCATCCGAGGAATTGCCCGTCAGCAGGCTGGCCACGGCCGGAAGCAGCACACCGAGCGGCGAGGTAAACGTGTGCAGGCGCTGTCCGACATTGAACACCAGCCCGTCGCCGGTCGCGAGGTGCTTGCTCGTACGGTAGGTGATGTAGAAGTCTTCCCAGGCGTGGTCGGTGTAGAGCGCGAACGAACCGGCGATCAGGCACACGACCACAATAATCCACCAAGTTGGGCGGCGAAGGAATGACGGTACCGGCATGGGAGGAGAAATCTTAGCGCGACCGAGGCGAAAAAACCGGGCGCCGCGCGACGATGATGAAATTACGATCCGAGTGCACGACCACGAAATGACCTAGAATAAGCGTTCGCATGCGAGCCAAAGTTTCGAGCGACTGGAAATCGAACGACGGCACCGACCACAGGTAATTGAACTTGTTTTCAGAGTAAAAGCCCGCCATCGGGACGGCCGGGTCGCTCATCTGTTGCTCAAACTCCGGAAAGGTCGCCAGGTGCAGCCGGTCCGCCTGGGCCGCATCGTAATCGAAGGTGCAGGTGAATGCGCCCATGCGATACCGGCGCGGGATCGGGCGGTCCGCCTCGACCGCCAGCAGGATGGCCGGACCAACAAAAGTCTGCCCGGATGGCAGCAACCGCTGCACGGTCAGGCGGGCGGCCGCGATCGCCTCCGGAAGCGTGAAATCATAAGGAGGAACCGAGACGGGGAGCAGCGCGGAGGGAAACTGCCGCTGCTCGGGCACCAGCTTGCTCCAGCTGATGGCGGGGGTCAGCGCCACCGAAGCGAGGAGCAGGACACTGGTAACCAGGAGGCGGCGCCCGGCCGTAAAACGGACCACGGCGGGTTCGAGGAGAATGAGCGAGCAGGCCGCGAGCGGCAGCAGGAACGGCACACCGTATTCCTGATAGGTCCCGCCGGGGAGCAGGTTGGCGGCGAGCGCGACCAGCGCCGCGGCGGCCACCGCCATCTCCGGCTGTTTCCAGCCGGGCCGCGCGCCAGCCCGGAATACGGCAGTCAAGATCGCGACGAGCCACACGGCGGGAGCCAACCCGATCAGGTCGTTCCATGGCACGTGCCAGTCCTTGTTGGGCACGGATACGCGATGAAAATCGTAGATCCAAAACCGGGTCTGTTCCGGCGCGGCGATGAGGAAGGGGAGACATACGATTGCGGCGCTCACGGCCAGGGTCGCCAGCGCGATCCCGCTGCGACGCATCGTGGGCCGGCCGCCATCCCAGAGTACCGCCAGCCAGAGCAGGCCGAAGAAAGGCGCGGCCGGCAGCCGGCAGGCGACGCCGAGCACGGCCAGCAACGAGAGCGCCGTCGACTTTCTCCAGCCGGGCTTGAGCTCCAGATAAACCGTGACCAGGCCCATCACCAGCAGGCTGGTGAGCCCGTAGGTCTTGCCCAAGTGGACGAAGTAAAGCCACCCGGACGTGAACGTGAAGATGGCGACGAGGGTCAGGGCCGCTCCGACGCCCGCCCGGCGACGAACGAGACGCGCCGCCAGCAAGACCGCCAGTGCGCCCCACACGCCGTTGACCGCCCGCTGTTGGAAAAGGCCGAAACGGGTCAGTGCCAGCACCGGCGCGTTGACGTAGGCGACGAGCGGCGGCTGGGTGAAACCGAAATCGCGATACGGCATCTCTCCCTGCCACACGGCCCGGGTGGCCGCGGCATAGAAGCCCTCGTCAACATTCATGGCGCCGTAGGCGACGTGAAACGCGGCCAGAGCAACATAGGCTGCCGCCAGCAGGCCGCCGGCCGCCCAAAGGACGAGTCGGCGACGCGGTGATGATGCGGTAAAAATGGCGACGGGGCTGGTCACAATGGCTCCTGGGCGGTGCCCGAGCCAAACCAGGCGTGAGTGCGATGCAATCCCGGAGCGCAAGTGCTGGGGACCGACAACCTTAGAAATGCGTTTGGGCAAAAGCACGGCCGGAGCCGCTCTTGAGGTATTTTTCAAACCTGACAGCACTGGTGCGATCAGTGAAAGCCACCGCTGTCTTGATGCGTCCGGGCCTGAACTTTGAGCTGTGTGGCACGCTGCCTTTGTTGTGCTGCTTCAGACGCGCGTGCATGTCATCCGTCAGTCCCACATAATAGCTCCCTTCCGAGGCTAATGACTCCAGCATGTAAACGCAGGAAAAGCGCATCTTAAATGGCTCGCAGAAAAAGTCCGCCTCCGTCCCGCGACTGCGGGACTATGGCGTGACAGCCTTCGCTTAAGGGTGGCAATATTAGGGGGTAAAGATTTTGTCCGGCTGGCTTGCCAAGCCGTAGCCCTCGAAACCGAGGGCGAAGGCTGGCGTCCCCACGGGGATTCGAACCCCGGTTCTCACCGTGAAAGGGTGGTGTCCTAACCGGGCTAGACGATGGGGACCAGTCCGGAAGAGGTGCGACCGTAGGCCGCCCCCTCCCTCGCGCAAGAGATTTTTTCCGCCTTGTCGGCGGGCTTTTCTCCGCCCTTGTTTGCGTAAGTTCCCGCGCCGTTCACTTTTCGTCATTTAACTCCTTTGCCCATGAACTTCGCCGAGATCGCCGCCGCCCTGCCCGCCCAAGCCCAAACCTCCATCGACGGCCTGCCTTTCCCGCGCATCGCGTCGGGCAAGGTCCGCGAAATCTTCGACCTCGGCGACGCCCTCCTGCTGGTCGCGACCGACCGCCTGTCGGCGTTCGACGTGATCCTGCCCGACGGCATCCCGGGCAAGGGCATCATCCTCACCCAAATGAGCCTGTACTGGTTCGAGCTGAGCCGCGGCCTGATCGCGAACCACCTCCTGCCCGACCAGCTCGGCGAGATGAAACGCCGCGGCATCACCAGCCGCGACCTGCAATTGCGCAGCATGGTGGTGAAGAAGCTCAAGCCCCTCACCATCGAGTGCGTGGTGCGCGGATACCTCGTCGGCAGCGGTTGGAGTTCGTACCAAAAGACCGGCGAGGTCTGCGGGCACAAGCTCCCGCCGGGCCTGCGCCAGGCCGACCGCCTCGCCGCTCCGCTGTTCACGCCCACGACCAAGGCGCCGAAGGGCCAGCACGACGAGCCCATCAACGACGCCCAGGGCGCCGCCACCGTCGGCGCGGCGCTTTATCCGAAGGTCAAGGCCGCCAGCATCGCGCTCTACCAGCTCGGCCATGATCGTGCCGCGAAGGCTGGCATGATCCTCGCCGACACTAAATTCGAGTTTGGCACCGACGCCGCCGGGAACCTTTTCCTGATCGACGAGGTGCTCACGCCCGACTCCTCGCGCTACTGGCCGGCCGACAGCTACGCGCCCAACCAGTCGCCGCCGAGCTACGACAAGCAGTTCGTGCGCGACCACCTGCTGGCCATCAAATGGGAGCAGAAGCCGCCGGCGCCGCGCTTGCCCGCCGAGATCATCCGCCGCACGCAGGAGAAATACCTGGCCGCACTGCGGAATCTGCTGGGCTGAGGCATGGTGCCTCGGGGTTCCGGGTTCCGGGTTCCGGGTTCCGGGTTCCGGGTTTTGGGTTTTGGGTTTGGAGTTTCGGTTTCCTGGTTCCGAAAAGCCGGGATCGGCGCTAATCCGTGCTATCTGCGGAAAATATTCCGCTCGATCGGTCCGAATCCTTCGGATTCGACTATGCCGTACATCCACACCACGCGCGGGCCTACTGCATCACGCCCAGCCGGCGGGAGGGGACACATTCCCCGCTTTGCTCGCGGAGCAGCTCGCGGCGCAGCCAGTCGAGCGCCGCGTTCACCGCGCGCTGTTTCACCATGAGGCGTGGACCGGGATAGCTGAGTTTCTTGGCCCACACGCCCAGCGGCGAATAGAGCGCAATGTACATCGTGCCCACCGGACTGGCGTGCGGATCGCTGCTGCCCGTCCCGGCAAAGCCCGTGATCGCCAGCGCGTAATCCGCGCCCAGTTTTTCCGCCGCCCCGGTGGCGAGCGCCACCGCCGTCTCCGGACTCACCGCGCCGTGTTGCAGCATGATTTCCTCCGGCACGTCGAGGAGCTGTGTCTTGGCTTCGTTGCAGCAGCACACGCAGCCGCCGGCGAGAAATTTTGTGGCGCCGCACAGGCTGGTCAGCGATTCCACCAGCAGGCCGCCTGTCGCCGCCTCGATTACCGCGAGCCTGTTCTCGCCGTTGCGCAATAGATCGGCGCACACCTTTGCCAGGGAGTCGTGGCCGAAGCCGAGGAAATCCTCGCCCAGCAGGAGCGCGCACTCGGCGGCGATCTGCTGGAGTTGGGTGTCGTCCAGCCGCCCGTTCGGCGAACTGACGCGGCAGTCGACCTGCCCGGCGTGGGCGCAATAGGCCACGCTGAGGGCATCGCCCTGGCGGTCGAAGATCGGCTGCAGTTTGTGCTCGAGCGCACTCTCGCCCACCCCGGCGGTGCGGATCTGCACATAGGCCTCCCGGTCGAGCAACCGGCCGAGCTGCACGAGCCGCGGCACCACCTGCTCGGTGAACATCGGCTGCAGTTCGTTGGGCGGGCCGGGCAGCATGCAAAGCACCTTGCCGTCCTGCTCCACCCAGAGACCGGGCGCCGTGCCGTTGACGTTGGGCAAGATTTCGCCCCGCTCGAACTTGTAGGCCTGCTTGAGATTGTTGGGCGTCATCTTGCGCCCGAAGCGCGTGAAGCGCTCGGCGATGGCCTGCTCGAGGGCGGAGTCGAACACGAGCTTCTGCCCGAGCACCTCGGCCAGGGTCTCGCGCGTACGGTCGTCGCACGTCGGACCGAGGCCGCCGGTCGTGATGACCACATCGGCGCGCGCCCAGCTTTCGCGGAACTGCGCCGCAATGGCGTCGGCCTCGTCGGTCAGAGTGACATTGCGTTGCAGCAGGACACCCCGCCGGCCAAGCTGCTGGCCAATGAAGGTCAGGTGGCTGTTGGCGGTGAGTCCCAGCAATAGTTCGTCGCCCAGCGTCAGCAATTCATAGCGGAGTTGGGCAACGGGCTTGCGCAGGGGCGCGCCGGACGACGTGTCGGTTGAAACCATACTTGCGGACGGCAAAATTACGCACATCTCAGAGAAAATGCCAGCGACCCCCCCAGATAGCGGCGCTCCGCGCACACTCAAGGAGAAGGTTCGGCGCCTCCCCGACAAACCGGGCGTCTACCTGATGAAAGACCGGCTGGGGCGGATCATTTACGTCGGCAAGGCCAACAGCTTGAGAAAGCGTGTATCGTCCTACTTCACACCATCACGGGCGCTAACATCGCAGCCGAAGATCCGGGCGCTCATCGAAACGATCGCGGATCTCGACACCATCGAGGTGAAGTCCGAGCCGGAGGCGTTGCTGCTTGAGGGCAAGCTCATCAAGCAGTACCGGCCGCGCTACAATACCGACTTCGTCGACGACAAGCGCTTCCTCCTCGTGCGCGTCGATCCCGGCGAGACGCTGCCGCGTTTCCGGCTCACCCGGATCAAACGCGACACCCGCTCGCGCTACTTCGGGCCATTCGTGCATAGCAGCCTGCTGCGCAAGACCCTCGCCCAGATGCGCCGGCAGTTTGGCATCCTGCTTGGTGACGCCACGCCACAGCCGCAGCCCGACGGCACCTGGCTGCTCTACGACGACGTGCGGCGCGAGCTCTACGCCGCGCCCAACGCCGTCACACCCGAGGAGTATCGCCACCGGGTGGACGAGGCATGCGCCTTCCTCGAGGGCAAATCGCGCGAGTGGCTGGCCGCCCTGCGCGCGGAAATGCTGGCCGCTGCGGAAAAAAGGGCCTTCGAAAAAGCCGCCGAGCTGCGCGATGTCATCATCGCCCTGGAGGCCACCCTGGAGCGCACCCGCAAATTCGAACGCGATCACCCCATCGTCACCGCCGACGAGACGGCAGTGCGCCTGCTCGGCGACGCCCTCGGCCTGCGCCCGGCGCCGCGCACGATGGAGTGTTTCGACATCTCGCACATCTCGGGCACGTTCGTCGTCGCCTCGATGGTCCGCTTCGCCGACGGCCGGCCCGACAAGGATCAATATCGCCGCTTCCAGATCAAAAGCTTCATCGGCAACGACGATTTCCGCGCGATGGAGGAAGTGGTGGGCCGGCGCTACCGGCGCCTGCGCGACGAAGGCCGGCCGCTGCCCGACCTTGTGGTGATCGACGGCGGTCGCGGGCAGATCGGCGCCGCGCTCAAGGCGTTTGTCGCTCTCAAAGTCGTGCCGCCCGCGCTCATCGGCCTGGCGAAGGAACACGAGACGATCATCTTTGCCGACGAGCGCCCGCCGCTCAATCTGCCGCTCAGCCACCCCGGTCTGAATCTGCTGCAACGCCTGCGCGACGAGGCGCACCGCTTCGCCAACACCTACAACGCCGACCTGCGCTCGAAAAAGATCCGCGAGTCGGTGCTCGACGATTTTCCCGGCCTGGGCCCGGTGCGCCATGCCGCGCTGCTGCGCCGCTTCGGCAGCATCGACCGCCTGCGCGCCGCCACGGCTGCCGATATCGGTGAAGTGGACGGCTTCGGGGAAAAACTCGCCGCCGCGCTGCATGCTTTTCTGCACCGCCCGGCGTCACCCCCCGCCGGGGGCTTTGCAGAGTAACGGAACGACTTCCCGTTCCGCGCGGAAGCGAAAGCGCTTCCGCTACTCGATGGAAACGATGCAGGCTGGAAGCCTGCGCTACGACGCGTTTGCGCCGATCGCGTGTCAAGATTTCGCGGGCGTCGCCGTTGGATTGGCCTGCGCGGCGAATTTCACGGGAATCTTCACCTTCACGACCGCCGGCTGTCCGCCGGCCTTCGGCGCGACAAATTGCCACGCGGTCAAGGCCTGGGCCGCGGCGTCGCCAAACGCCGGGTCGGTGGCGGAAACAATCCGCGGCAGGCGCACATGCCCTTGCTCGTCGATCAGAAATTCGATCATGGCCTCGCCGCTCTCGGCCTTGCCGCGCAGCGCGACCGGAAAGGCCGGTTGGCGCGTGGCCGTAGGTTTGGGCTGGGCGTCGAGCTTGTTGGCTTTCGCGATCGTGTCGGGTTGTTTCGTTTCACGCTCGAGCAAAGCCCGGTCGTCGCGCACCGCCGCGTCGTCGGCCGAAAATATGTACTCCACTGCGATCAGGGACATGGTGTCCTGACCGCCGCGTTTGGCCGGCGTGAAGGTCTGCGCCTCGAGTGCCGCCGCGAGCGCTTCGCCCAATTCGGGGAAGGTCGCCTCGCTCACGCGGGTTTCACCCACGACGCCGGTTTGATCGATGGCACAGACCACCACGGCGGAGCCCGCCTTGCTCTTGCGCAACAGCGAATACGGGTACACCGGCACCACCTTGCCGGCTGCCCGTGGCGGTACATCGTAATGAAAACCCTCCGGCAGCTTGGATTGGTCGGGCCCCTTCCACTGGGCTGGCAGCGGTTTTGAGCCGTCCAGCACGTCGATCGCGAGATACTCGGCGGGAGTGCTCAGCATCTCGTCTTGGGCCGCGAGGCGCGGGCAATAAACCAATGCGGCCAGGAGGACCGCGGTCAGGGAACGGGGAAAAGCATGCATAAAAGGCGGGCGAACGTTGGGAATCCGGCGCTCGCAGGGAAGCGGGAAACCGCCGTTTTGCCATTATTAAGCCAACCGCATCGTCTTTATAACATCTCGCACTGGCCGTCGTGAAGCCGCTCACTGCGGCGCTATTCGAGGTAGGGCGGCTTATCCTTAAGCCGCCGCTCACAAATTGCGTATCCAGTCCTCGTCGATCCGGCGCGTTAGGGATAACGCGCCCTACCGGTGATCCTGCCCGCTCAATACCTGGTTTCCACTAAGCCAGTTCGCCGAACCGCAGAATTGACCGCGCCCGCCCTGCCGCCTCTACTGCCCACTTTTCGCCTTTCCTTACCGTCCACCGTCCACCGTCCACCGTCCACCGTCCACCGTCCACCGTCCACCGTCCACCGACTTACTGTCTCAGCCTTCCGGTTTTCCGCCACTTTCCGCTTTCCGCGCTCCGCTTTTCGCTCTCATCTCCTCTTCCCATGTCAACGCCTCCCGCCACCGCCGAAACCTCCATGGATAACATCGTCGCCCTCTGCAAACGGCGCGGGTTCATCTTCCCATCGTCGGAAATCTACGGCGGTCTCAACGGCTTTTTCGATTACGGCCCGCTCGGCGTGGAGCTCAAAAAGAACATTCGCGACTGCTGGTGGAACGACATGGTGCGTCGCCGTGACGACATCGTCGGTCTCGAATCGTCGATCATCATGCACCCGAAGGTCTGGGAGGCATCGGGCCACGTCGCCGGCTTCACCGACCCGCTTGTGGACTGCAAGGTGAGCAAGCAGCGTTACCGCGCCGACCAGCTTTTCTTCGCCGCTGTTGTCGTCGACGGCCAAACCGTCGGCTATGTTTCCGCGCTGGAAAGCGAGAATACCTCCGGCGAGTTGCAGGAGAAAGCCGAGACGCTCAAACGCAAGAAGGCCATCCAGGGAAAACTCGAGCCCGTGCAGCCGCGCGACATGACCGAGGCCAAGCCCGAGGAAATCGCCCTCATCCCCTCTCCCGCCACTGGCGAGCCCGGCAGTTTGACGCCACCGCGTTCGTTCAATATGATGTTCGAGACCTACGTCGGTCCGATGCGCGATTCGTCGGCCGTCGCCTACCTGCGGCCCGAGACCGCGCAGGGCATGTTCGTCGATTTCAAGAGCGTGGTGGACACCGGCCGCGTGAAGCTGCCCTTCGGCATCGCGCAAATCGGCAAATCGTTCCGTAACGAAATCACGCCGCGCAACTTCATCTTCCGCTCCCGCGAGTTCGAGCAGATGGAGATGGAATAT
>DATJPQ010000100.1:0-31803 GCA_035506315.1 Opitutaceae bacterium | reverse complement strand
CGATCACCGGTTCGTCATACTTGCCCGAAGTATCGCGTTTGCGGTTATCGCCGCCGAATTCCGGCGCGATCATGCGCGCTTTCTTGATCGGATCCCAGTAAGTGTAAGGCCAGCCCAGGTTCACGCCCTCGCGCAGGAGGTGCATCTCCTCGCCGACCCGCTCGGCGTTGTCGAGCGCGTCGTAATCCTCGGGATCGACGGTGTTCAGGCCGTCGCGGCCCATCATGATCATGAAAAATTCGTGCGAGGCCGGCTGCCACGCGATCGAGAGCGAATGACGATGCCCGGTGGAAAAATGCAGGCCGTCGGCGAGCGTCTGGTTGAGCTTGTTCGGATCGAAGCGCCAGTAGCCGCCATGGGTTTTCAGGAACTCGGTTGCGTCCTTGCCTTTCGCGCCGCGCCGGCGGTCGCCGTCGGAGTAGGCGTTGGCGGGTGAGCCGACCTCGACCAGGAGGCGGCCGTCGCCGTCGAAGGCGAAGGCCTTGGCGTTATGTTGGCGCTGATCGGGGAGTCCGGAGACGATCGCCTCGGGTTCGCCCTGAGGCACAAGTTCGCCGGGGGTGTATTTGTAGCGGTAAACGCCGGTGGTGGTGGAATAATAAAGCCAGCCGTCGCGCAGGGCGATGCCCGTGCCGTTGCCGGTGCCGAAGTGCCTGACGACGTCGGCGCGGCCGTCGCCGTTGGTGTCGCGCAAGGCGAAGATGCCATCGGCGGTGGACTTGATGTAGATATCGCCATTGGGCGCGACGGTGAGGAAGCGCAACGCGTCGTGTGGGCGGCCGGCGGTGAGGTTGTCGGCGACGACGAGAGCGCGGAAGCCGGGCGGAAGGTTGATCGCGCCATCGTCGGGATCGGGGACGGGCAGGGCGGCGCGGCTGGACAAGACGAACGACAACGACGCCAGCGGGACGAAGGTGGAAAAGAGGCGGTGCATGGGGGCAAAGATTACGCACTCGGCGCCCGGCGCAAATCGGCGGCGGCGAGATTTCTCGCGGGGCGGCAAAAAAAACCGCGCCGGGTAACGGCGCGGCTTTGCGAAAGGACCAGACCAGCTGAACGTTTGGGTTGCAGCTCGCGGCGGGGGAGGCGAACGCTGCGTTTACCCGATCGCCGCCTGGTAATTCTTTTCGGCGGCATCCCAGTCTACGACCTTCCAGAAGGCCGCGATATAATCGGGACGGCGGTTCTGGTATTGCAGGTAGTAGGCGTGCTCCCAGACGTCGAGGCCGATGACCGGCTTGCCCTCGATGCCGGCCACGGCCCTGCCCATGAGCGGGCTGTCCTGGTTGGCGGTGGAGCCGACGGCGAGCTTCTTGTCGGGCGTCACCACGAGCCAGGCCCAGCCGGAGCCGAAGCGGGTGGCTGCGGCCTTGCCGAAATCTTCCTTGAACTTGTCGAAGCCGCCGAGTTGGGCGGTGATTGCGGAGGCGAGGTCGCCTTTGGGCGAGCCGCCCTTGCCGGGGCCCATGATCGTCCAGAAGAAGGTGTGGTTGCTGTGGCCGCCGGCGTTGTTGCGCACGCCGCCGCGGATGCCGTCGGGCACTTTGGTCAGATCGGCGATGAGCGCATTGACGTCGAGCGCCGCGAGGGCGGGCAGATCTTTCAGGAGGCCGTTGACGTTGTTGATGTAAGCCTGATGATGCTTCGTATGATGGATTTCCATCGTGCGCGCATCGATGTGCGGCTCGAGGGCGTTGTACGCGTAACCAAGTTTCGGGAGTTCGTAGGCCATGATGGGAAGAAGAATGGGTTGGTGTTTCCGATTGCAACCTAACAGATGCCTCAACAACAGACTGCGTCAACTGCACGACGCAGTTGTTGCGGGTGGAGGAGTGACTATCGGACGTTCGGAGGTGGAGCGGCTTGACCTCAAGACGCTTTTGGCGACTGCGTCGAGCAAGCGCGTTGCCCATTCGGCAAGCTCAGGGCCCCGAGCCTGTCGAAGGAGGGTCAACGCGCTCCACCTTTGGCAGAATGTCGCGCACTCCGCTGCGCCTATGGAGCGAATTCGTCCGGCTCGACCCGCCTGGCCTGGAAGAACGCCTGGAGTAATTCGCGGCACTCGGTCTCGAGCACGCCGCCCGCCGTGAGTTCGAGGTGATGGTTGACGCGCGGCAGGTCGTTGAGGTTGGTCGCCCCGCCGAGGCAGCCCATCTTTGGGTCGGACACGGCGTAGCACACCCGTTTCACGCGCGACATGAGCATGGCGCCCGAACACATCGGGCAGGGTTCCTTCGTCACATAGACCGTGGCGCCGGCGAGCCGCCAGTTGCCGAGGCGGGCCGCGGCTTGCGTGAGCGCGAGCATCTCGGCGTGCGCCGTGGGGTCGTGTGCGCCCTCAACCGTGTTGTGCGCGGCGGCGATCGCCTCGCCCCCCAGTTCGATCACGCAGCCGATGGGCACCTCGTCCTGCCGCCAGGCGTCGATCGCCTGGTTGTAGGCGAGGCTCATGAAGAAACCGTCGTCGCGCACGAGCTGCGACGGGAATTTCTTCTCGAACGGGCAGGGTGAAGGAGTGGTGGGCGGAACATCCATGCGGTGGTTCCCGGAGGCGGGTCGCGGACTAAAGCCTTGACTTAGGCGGGTGGTTTACCCCCTTTCAAGGGCTTTCCCCGCACCGACACCCACTTACTGCATGCACCAACCCTCCACCGGCCCGGCCGCCCTCCGCTGACCATGTCTGACGGCAAATCGATCGAAGTTGAAGGCAAGATTGTCGCGGTGCTCCCGGGCACGATGTTCAAGGTGCAGCTTTCCAACGGCCATGTGGTGCTGGCGCACATCTCCGGCAAGCTGCGGAAGAATTTCATCAAGATCGCCGCGGGCGACATGGTGAAGATGGAGATGAGCCCCTACGATCTCGAGAAGGCGCGCATCACCTACCGGATGAAGGACACCAATCTGGGGCCGCGGATACCACGCCGCCGCCGGTATTAAACGGTCGCGGGCGGTCCGTTGGTTTGCGATCCGCCGCGCAGCAAACCCTCCGGTCGCAAATTAATTTGCTCCTACGGGAGTCCCGCTGCTGGAGTTGAAACCATGAGCCGCGGGCCGACGTCCAAACACCACGAGCTGAGCCGGGCACCGGCGGCCTTCGCGACCGACATCGACGACTTCATCGGCTTCCTCACGCTCGAACGCGGACTATCCGGGCACACACGTTGCGGGTACCAGAGCGACCTCGACCAGTGTGCCACTTTCCTCGCGAAACGCCGCGTGGCCGACTGGCGCACGGTGCGCGGCGACCAGGTGGCGGAGTGGATTCATGCGCTGAGCGGCGCCGAATACACGGTGGCCAGCCTGGCGCGCAAACTCACGGCCTTGCGCGGTCTCGCCCGGCATCTGGTGCGCGAAAAGCACCGCGCCGACGATTTCACCGAGCTGCTCACCGGGCCGAAGCTCGCGCGGCGCATCCCCGGCACGCTCACGCCCGACGAGGTGGCGCGCCTGCTCGCTGCGCCGGCCGGCGGCGATGCTTACGCCCTGCGCGATCGCGCGATTCTCGAGATGTTTTATTCGAGCGGTCTGCGCGTGTCGGAGCTCACCGGTCTCACGCTCCAGCAGGTCGATCTCGAAAACGGCTTTGTGCGCGTTTTCGGCAAGGGGGCGAAGGAGCGGGTGGTGCCGCTGGGCGGCAAGGCCCGCGAGGCGCTGGCGGCCTATCTCACCGCCGGACGCGCCCGTTTCGTGAAATCGCGGACGGGCAGCCAGCTCTTCCTGAGCGAACGTGGCCGGGCGATTTCCCGCATCATGGTCTGGGTCCTGGTGAAAAAGTACGCGAAGCTGGCCGGCATCGCCCGGCCCGTGAAACCGCACCTGCTGCGGCACTCCTTCGCCACGCACCTCCTGAGCGGGGGTGCCGATCTGCGCGCGATCCAGGAAATGCTCGGTCACGCCAACCTCTCGACGACGCAGATCTACACGGCGGTCGAGGAGCAACGCCTCATCGCCCAGCACGCGAAGTTCCACCCACGGAATCGGGAGTAAGGTCATTGCACATTTGGCCTCAGGATTTCGCGAGGTGGAACCGCTTGACCCCGCCGCGGCGGGCAAGCTCAAGCGGTTCAAGCGTGTTGAGGTCAACGCTCCACCCGGGAAGAGTCGTTTAAAACACCGATGGTCAAATTGAGCCCGTTGCCGGAATACCCGAAGACCACGGCAACGTACGGCAAAACCACTTGTCTGGCTAAGGGATGCCAAAATCATAGTCATCCTCAGACGGATCGGCGTGCGGATAAAATCTTGACCGTTTTTGGATTCACGGCGTCATCGTTCCGCTTTAACGGCCCGTGAAAATCAACGTCTTCGTCACTCCCAAGAAAAACGTTCTCGATCCGCAGGGCGCCGCCGTGGGCCATGCGTTGGAAAGCCTCGGCTTCAAAGGCCTTAAAAGCACGCGGGTGGGCAAGCTCATCGAGCTTGAGCTCACCGCCGCCGATACCCCGGAGTTTCGCGCCCAGCTCGACAAGCTCTGCCGCGACCTCCTCAGCAATCCGGTAATCGAGGATTACCGCTACGAGATTCAATGAAGGAGCCAGGACTTAGGAGCCCAAGGCCGGAATCGCTTCCGCGATGCGCCGGCCTGACTCCGCCTGTCCTGACTTCCACTTCCTTTCCGGCATGAACATCGCTGTCCTGCAGTTTCCTGGCTCCAACTGCGACCAGGACGTGTTGCATCTTTTCGCGACCGGCCTCCGCCTGCCCACGCGCTACGTGTGGCACAAGGCCACCTCGCTCGGCGACACCGACCTCGTGCTCGTACCCGGGGGCTTTTCCTACGGCGACTATCTGCGTTGCGGCGCCATCGCACGCTTCTCGCCGGTGATGCGGGCGGTGCAGGAATTCGCCGCGCAGGGCGGACTCGTCTTCGGCATCTGCAACGGCTTCCAGATTCTTTGCGAGGCGGGGCTTCTGCCGGGGGCGCTCATCCGCAACAGCTCGCTCGAATACCGCTGCCTCACGTGCACGCTGACGGTCGAGGCGAGCACGCCGACTTTCAGCCCGGCCACGCTCGGCGCGACCATTCGCCTGCCCATCGGCCACGGTGAGGGCAACTATCGCATCGACGAGGCCGGCCTCGCGCGGCTCGAGGCGAAAAAGCAGATCTTGGTCCGCTACGCGGGCAACCCGAACGGCTCGCTTGCCGACATCGCCGGCATCCGCAACGAGCGCGGCAACATCTTCGGCATGATGCCGCACCCGGACCGCGCCTTCGAGCGTTTCCATCCGAGCCAGGACGGTCTCGCCGTCGCCCGCGCCGTGCTCGCGACCAAGTTTCCCGAAATTCTCAAGCGCTCCGCCTGATTTCAGCCACCGGTCTCCGTAATCGAAAATCGGAAATCCTAAATCAAAAATCCCCATGGCTGCAGCCCTTCCTCCCAATCCCGATCCCGTCCTCAACCAGCCGATCACGCCCGAGCTCGTGAAGAAGCACGGCCTGCTGCCCGATGAGTATGCCATCATCAAGCGCACGCTGCACCGCGAGCCGACGCTCACCGAGCTCGGCATCTTCAGCGTGATGTGGTCGGAACATTGCGCCTACAAGAACACGCGCCCGCTGCTGAAACAGTTTCCGACGGCGAAGGAGGGCGACACCTCGAAGTACGGCCGCGTGCTGGTGAAGGCCGGCGAGGAAAACGCCGGCATCATCGACGTGGGCGACGGCTGGGCCATCGCCTTCAAGATCGAGTCGCACAACCACCCGAGCGCGGTCGAGCCCTTCGAGGGCGCCGCCACCGGCGCGGGCGGCATCATCCGCGACATTTTCACCATGGGCGCACGGCCGGTGCTGCTCACCGATTCGCTCCGGTTCGGCGATCTCGACTCACCCGCCACCAGGCGCCTGCTCCGCGGCGTCGTGGCCGGCATCGCGCATTACGGCAATTGCGTCGGTGTGCCGACGGTGGGCGGCGACGTCTATTTTGACGCGAGCTACGAGGGCAACCCGCTCGTCAACGCGCTGTGCCTCGGCGTGCTGCGGCACGACCAGATCCGCCTCGGCAAGGCCACCGGCGTGGGCAATCCCGTTTACTATGTGGGCGCGGCCACCGGCCGCGACGGTCTCGGCGGCGCGTCGTTCGCCTCGAAGGAGCTCAGCGAGGCCAGCCACGAGGACCGCCCCGCGGTGCAGAAGGGCGACCCGTTCATGGAGAAGCTGCTGATCGAGGCCTGCCTCGAGATGATGGCGGTGCCGGGCCTCGTCGTCGGTATCCAGGACATGGGTGCGGCGGGCCTCACCTGTTCCACCTGCGAGACCGCCAGCCGCGGCGGCGCCGGCATCGCGATCGAGCTCGACTGCGTGCCGCAGCGCGAGACCGGCATGAACTCCTACGAGATCATGCTTTCCGAGTCCCAGGAACGCATGCTGGTGATCGTCCAGGCGGGCCGCGAACGCGAGATTGAGGAGATTTTTGAGAAATGGGACCTGCACGCCGAGAAGGTCGGCGTCGTGACCGACACCGGCCACATGGTGGTGAAGCACCACGGCGTCGTCGTGGCCGACATCCCCGCGAGTTCCCTCACCGACAAGGCGCCGGTGTACTTCCGGGAGTCGGCCGTGCCCTCCTATTTCGTCCACACGTCGGCGTGGACGCCCGAAGGTGCCGGGTTGCCCGATCTCGATGCCGCCGGCTTGCAGGCCGCCTTGCCGCGGTTGCTGTCGCACCCGACCATCGCGTCGAAACGCTGGGTCTACCGCCAGTATGATCACATGGTGCAGCACGGCACGGCGGTCGTGCCGGGCAGCGATGCCGCCGTCGTCCGCCTGCGCCTCGGCGACAAGGACCGGTTCATCGCCATCAGCAACGACTGCAACGGCCGCTATTGCTACCTCAACCCGCGCCGCGGCGCGCTCATCGCCATGGCCGAGTGCCTGCGCAACCTCGCGTGCGCCGGCGCCGTGCCGCTCGCGATGACCGACAACCTCAATTTCGGCAATCCGTACAAGCCCGAGGCCTTCTACCAATTGAAGGAATGCGTGCGCGGGCTGGCCGAGGCGTGCCGGTTCTTCGACGTGCCGGTGGTCGGCGGCAATGTTTCCCTCTACAACGAGTCGCCCGACGGCGCCATCGATCCGACGCCGACCGTGGCCATCGTCGGCCTGATCGAGGACGAGAAGCACATCACCCGGCAGTGGGCGCAGGCCGCCGGCGAGAAACTCATCCTGCTCGGCGGCGTGCCGCACGAGTTGGGCGGCAGCCAGTACCTCGGCGTGATTCACGGACAGAAAACCGGCGATGCCCCCGTCGTCGACCTGGGCTCGGAGGAGCGGTTGCAGAACACCGTGCGCACCCTGATCCGCGCCGGGTTGGTGTCGGGTGCGCACGATCTCAGCGAAGGCGGCCTGCTCGTGACGATCAGCGAGATGCTGTTCGCCCCGGCCGCCACGTTCGGCGCCCGGCTCGACCTCACGGCGGTGAGCGCCGGCCGCCTCGACGGGCTGCTGTTCGGCGAGAGCCAGGGCCGGGTGGTGCTCGCGGTGAAGTCCGCGGACATCGGCCGCGTGCTTTCCGAGGCGCATTTACAGGGCGTCGGCGCCGCCGCGATCGGCGAGGTGACGGCCGAAGGCACGCTGACGCTCAAAACCAAGATGCTCGCCGCCGCCTGGCCGGTCGCCGACCTGCGCCATGGCTGGGAGACGAGCATCGAAGAGGCGATGAGGCGCCCGGGATTGGACGCATGAAGCAGTCGGGACCAACACCGGAGGTTTCCGTCGCATGAGCGAACGCATCACCCACGAATGCGGCATCGCGCTGGTGCGACTATTGAAGCCGCTCGGCTACTATCAGGAAAAGTACGGCACGCCGTTGTGGGGTTTCTTCAAGCTTTTCCTCCTGATGGAAAAGCAGCACAACCGCGGGCAGGACGGCGCCGGCGTGGCCTGCGTGAAGTTCGATGCGCCCCTGGGCGAGCCGTTCATGTACCGCGAACGGTGCGTAAAGACCAATCCGCTCGACCGGATCTTCAAGCTCCTGCTCAAGGACTACAACGGCAAGGTCGCCGCGGGCACGATCCATCCCGAGTTCGCCGAGACGGCGAAGCAGCATTTCGATTTCGGCGGCGAACTCCTGCTCGGCCACCTGCGGTATGGCACGAGCGGCGGTTACAATCTCTCGGCGTGTCATCCGTTTTTCCGCCGCAGCCCGTGGCCCACACGCAACCTCGCGCTCTGCGGCAACTTCAACATGACCAACACCGCGGAGCTGAACGAATCGCTCGTTGCGATGGGTCAGCATCCGATCTTCGCCTCCGACACACAGGCGATGCTGGAGAAAATCGGTTTCTTCCTCGACGAGGAGCACGAGGATATTTTCCGCTTCCTGCGGACGCGCGGGCTGACCGGCGCGGACATGACGCATCGCATCAGCGAAGAGCTCGACCTGGCCCGGGTCATCACGCGGGCCTCGAAAAAGTGGGATGGCGGCTACACGATCGCCGGGCTCATCGGCAATGGCGACTCCTTTGTCGTGCGCGACCCGGCGGGCATCCGGCCGGCCTACTATTTCCAGAACGACGAGGTGGTGGCCTTTGCCTCGGAGCGCGCCCCGCTGTGCACGGTCTTCGATCTCGGCGTCGAGCAGGTACGCGAGGTCGAGCCCGGCCACGTGATGGTGATCAAGAAGCGCGGCACGCTGACCTCGACGCGCTTTACCGAACCGCTGTCGCGCGCCTCGTGCTCGTTCGAGCGCATCTATTTCTCGCGCGGCAACGACCTCGACATCTACCAGGAACGCAAGGCCCTGGGCGCCGGCCTGGCCGATCCGGTGCTGCGCGCCGTCGGGCACGACTGGGAGAACACCGTTTTCAGTTACGTGCCCAATACCGCCGAGGCCGCCTACTACGGACTCATGTCGGCCCTCCGCGTACGCCGGCGCAACGAGGTGAAGGAGGCCATCCTCCAGGCGTCGCGCGCCGGCCAGCTCACCGAGGAAATACTCGACGAGCTCATCCTGCGCAACTGGCCGCACGGCGAGAAGGTCGTCTCGAAGGACGTGAAGATCCGCACCTTCATCGGCCAGGAAAGCTTCCGCAATCACCTCGCGAGCCACGTGTACGACATCACCTACGGCTCCGTGCAGCCGAAGGATAACCTGGTGGTCGTGGACGACTCGATCGTGCGCGGGACCACGCTGCGCCGCTCGATCCTGCGCATCCTCGCCCGGCTCAATCCGAAGAAGATCGTCATCGCCTCGACCGCGCCGCAAATCCGCTACCCCGACTGCTACGGCATCGACATGTCGGAGATCGGCAAATTCATCGCTTTCGAGGCGGCGATATCGCTGCTCAAGGAGCATGGCCAGGGCGACCTGTTGGAGGAAATTTACCGCCTCTGCCGCGAGGAAGCGGCCAAGCCGCTGGAGCAGACCGGCGTCAACCACGTGCGGCGCATCTACGAGCCGTTCACGCCCGAGGAGATTTCCCACCGGATCGCCGAGCTGGTCCGGCCGAAAAACATGGAGTGGACGGGCGAGGCGGAGATCATCTTCCAGTCGATCGAGCACCTCCATGTGGCCGTGCCGCAGCATACGGGTGACTGGTATTTCACCGGCAAATATCCCACGCCCGGCGGCTATCGCGTGGTGAATCAGGCCTACGTGAATTATTTCGAGAAGTACGAGGGCCGGAGTTACTGATGTGGCCCACGGATTCCCGGGAGCGGCTCCGCGCAACCGAACTTCGGAAAACGGAAACCACGGATTTCACGGATGAACACGGATAATCGATCGCGCCCATCGGGGAATATCCGTGCCATCCGTGGTCATTCTGTCGTGACCGAGGGAAATCACTCTCGCTATGGAGGGTTTAAAGAGATCGTAGCGCACGAAAGAATTTGGTTTGGTTTCCGTGTCTTTCGTGTGTTCCGTGGGCAATAGTCACCCATGTCTTTAAGCTACGAATCCTCTGGCGTCCGTTATGACCAGCTCGACGCGTTCAAGCGCGCCTGCCAGCGGGCGGCGCGCACCACGGCCGGGGCGCTCGAGGCCCATAGCTACCGCGAGCCGGCGGCGATCCGCGGCGAGAGCGCCTACCTGATCGAGGCGGAGGATCACTACCTCGCGCACGTCGAGGAGGGGCTCGGCACCAAGAATCTGGTGGCCGACGCCGTATACGCGCAGTCCGGGAAATGTTTCTACCGCGAGATCGGCATCGATACCGTGGCCACCATCGTCAACGACCTCGCCACGTGCGGCGCGCTGCCGATTGCGGTGGCGATGCACGCGGCGGTCGGCGATTCCGGCTGGTTTGCCGACGAGCGACGCGCCGGCGACCTCGTGGCGGGTTTCGCCGAGGGCTGCCGGCAGGCCGGCGCCGTGTGGGGCGGGGGCGAGACGCCGACGCTCCGCGGGATCGTCGATCCGCAGACCATCGTGCTGGCCGGCTCTGCCATCGGCAAAATCGCTCCGAAGCCGCTCCGCATCGTCGGAGACGTGCGCGATGGCGACGCCATCGTTTTTCTCGCCTCTTCCGGCGTGCAGACCAACGGGCTGACGCTCTGCCGCCAGATTGCGGACCAGCTGCCGCAAGGCTACGCCACGCCGCTCGGCGACGGGCGCACCTTCGGCGAGGGGTTGCTGGCGCCGTCGGTGATCTACGTGGCGTTCGTGCGCGAGTGCCAGCGCCGCGGCCTCAAGCTCAACTACGTGGCGCACGTCACCGGCCACGGCTGGCGCAAGCTCATGCGCCTCGAAGAACCGTTCGTGTATGAAATCGCGAACGTACGCCCCGAGCCGGCGCTCTTCCAGTTTCTGGCCAAGGCCGGGCCAATTTCGCAGCGTGAAATGTACGCGACGTTCAACCAGGGCATCGGCTTCACCGCTTACGTGGCGCCGGAGCTGGCGGAACCGGCGATCGCCGCGGCCAAGGCCGCCGGCTACGACGCCTGGATCGCCGGCCGCGTGAAGAAGGACGGCGCGCGCAAGGCCGTGGTCGTGCCCCCGCTCGGCCTCACGTTCGAGGGCGAGACGCTGCAGGTGCGGTGATGAACCGGAATTCGGCATTTTGTCACAGCGCACACAGAGGCCGGCATGAGGGCACAGAGCTCGGAATGAAAAATTCGATTTCACGTTTGCACCCACCGGTGAGGCAAGCCGAAGAGGCGTGCGCGATCCCTGCAATCCCTCCGTGCCCTCCTTCCGCGACTCTGTGCACTCTGTGACCTGCTCGATCTGAGGACGAAAGGATGAAAATCTCGCTCATACTTGCGCATCCGAATCCGGGCAGCTTCAACCATGCGATCGCCGCCCAGGCCGTCCGCACTTTGCGCGAGCTGGGGCATGAGGTGACCTGGCACGATCTCCACGCGGAGGGCCTCGACCCGATCCTAAGCCAGGAGGAGACGGCGCGCGACGCGAGTCTGCCCCCGCTGGTGGAGAGGCATTGCCGGGAAATCACGGAGGCCGACGGCATCGTGATCGTGCATCCGAACTGGTGGGGCCAGCCGCCCGCGGTGCTCAAGGGCTGGATCGACCGCGTGCTACGGCCGGGGGTGGCTTACCGGTTTGACGAGGGCGACCAGGGTGAAGGCGTGCCGGTCGGGTTGCTCCGGGCGCGCGCCGCGGTGGTGTTCAACACCGCCAACACGTCGGAGCAGCGCGAGCGCACGGTGTTTCTGGATCCGCTGGAGACGATTTGGAAGAACTGTATCTTTGGGTTGTGTGGCGTGCGGGTGTTTTATCGGAAGATGTTTCGGATCGTGGTCACGAGCACGCCGGAGCAACGTCAGGCCTGGCTTGACGAAGTCGCGCAGACGGTGAGTAACCATTTCCCGCGAGACACCTGATTTTGGTTTCCCGGTTACAAGCGGGCTAGGTGAATTCATGTAGGGGGGCAGTCTTGCTGCGCCCTGTTCCCAGCGAGGGCGCAGCAAGGCTGCGCCCCTACGGGACACCCGGTCGCGGGATGATTGAGAAAGAAAGTTCTATTTTCGGATGAGTTGCTCTTCAGCCGGGGCGTTGAGACTGGTCCGCCAGGGGCGCCAGCGCGGGATACTGACGTACGTGGTTGGAGATTTTACGGCGAGCTTCGAGGGTCGCCCACGGATCGAAACGGGGCGTGCCGCGTTGCTCCTCGAACGTGTTGTGGCGATCGAGCAGAACCCGTAATTGCGCGATCGCCGCGGGCGGTGCACCCGTGGGCAAATCAACGGGCGCCGCGATGGGCTCGCCTTCATTGACGCACGCGTTGAATTCTTCGGCCGAGAGCAAAACGTTGCGAATGAGCGCCGCCAACAGAAACGCGCCTCCGCTTCCGGCCAATAGTGACCAGCTATGCCCGGCAATCGCACAGGTGCCGAAGGCAACGGTGGCGATTACGGCCGAAAGATAGGCAAGAAAAAGCATACGTGCACATACCGTGGGCGGTGTGTAGGCGGTGGAAACATCGATGTTCATCAGCAGCACTAAAGCAGCCGCTGTGCCATGCGTATTTTCCCAGCCGGTCAAGGGGAGTCTGCCTGTGGAAGCCGCAGCAGTTAAATGATATACGCGCGAATCGACGGGTTGAGTTTCTCTCCGTCGACCGCGGCGTGTATCGCGTGGCAGACCGTCTCGGTTACGGCGGTGAAGCGGATGATCTCAATGCGGACGGGCTAGCGCAGGGCGAACGCGGCGTTTTTTCAAACCCGATGGGGATTCCAACGGCCGCGGGTGAGGCTGCCGGCTTGGGGGCGGGGCTGCGACGGTTGCGGGTGGGCCGGACCGGCGGCGGGCTCGGACGCGCGTTGCGGTTGGCCACCCCAGTGACCGCGGCGCTGACCGCCACCGAACCCTCGCTGACCTCCGCCGTGATGGCTCCGACCACCTTGGGACGGGCGCCCACCGCTGGGTCCTGGCTGCGGAGGGCGGGGCGGATAAAGCGGGGCGGCGCCGTAGTCGAAACCGGCGAGCTTGGACTGCGGAATTTTTTGGCCGATGAAGCGCTCGATGTCGCGTACATCTCGCGCCTCCTCCGGCGTGGCGAGCGTGAAGGCGTCGCCCACGGCCAGCGCGCGGCCGGTGCGGCCGATCCGATGCACATAATCCTCGGGATTCTTGGGCACGTCGTAATTGATCACGTGGGAGATGCCGGCCACGTCGATGCCGCGGGCGGCGATGTCGGTGGCGACCATGACCTCGTAGCGGCCGCTCTTGAAACCGGCGAGGGCCTCGGTGCGCTGGTTTTGCGAGCGGTTGGCGTGGAGCACGGCGACGGAGTGGTTGGCGGCCTTCAGCCGGCGCGCGATGCGGTCGGCGCCGTGCTTGGTGCGGGAAAAGATGAGCACGCTGTCGAAATCGATGTGCGCGAGCAGGGCGAGGAGCAGGTCGAATTTCTTTGCCTGCGATACGGGATAGACGGCATGCGTGACAGTGGCGGTGACCGCCCGCGCCACGCCGATCTCCACCTGCGCCGGATTGCGCAGGGCAAAGGAGGCGACGGCCTGGATCTCCGGCGGGATGGTGGCGGAGAAGAAGAGCGTCTGCCGCTGTTTAGGGCAGCGCTGGATGATGCGTTTCACGTCGGGCAGAAAGCCCATGTCGAGCATCCGGTCCACCTCGTCGAGGACGAGGATGGTGAGGGCATCGAGACGCAGTTCGCCGGTGTTGAGGAAATCCATCATGCGCCCGACGGTGGCGACGACGACGTCCATGCCGGCGCGAAGGTCGCTGCGCTGCTTGCCGTAACCGACGCCGCCGTGGATGACAGTGGCGCGCAGATCGGTGAAGCGGCCGCAATCGCGGAAGGAAGTCTCCACTTGGGCGGCGAGTTCGCGGGTGGGTTCGAGCACGATCACGCGCGGACCCGTGGATTGGTGGGCGCCGAGTTTCGTGAGAATGGGGAGGGCGAATGCAGCGGTTTTGCCCGTGCCGGTCTGTGCCGAACCGATCAAGTCGCGCCCGGTGAGGATAACAGGTATGGCGCGCAACTGGATGGGCGTGGGATCGGTGTAGCCCATGGCCTGCACTCCGCGCAGCACGTTGGGCGAGAGCCCGAGTTTAGTAAATGGCATGCTCCCATGTCCGGTCCGAGCGCGGCGAAACGCGAGGGAAAAAGCCGGAGGGGGCCAGCACCACGGATCGCACGGATGGGCACGGATTATTCCGAGGGTAGGGCGCGTTATCCTTAACGCGCCGTGAATTCTCAGACGAAACCGCGGCGGCTTAGGGATAAGCCGCCCTACCTCCGGAGCAAGGCCATCGCCTGCGAGCAGGCTCCTACAAGTATCCGTGGCAATCCGTGTTCAATCCTATAACCAGCACGGAGGCACCCGGCGGGGCTACGGGCGTGACGGGGCTGGGCGGGGTAACATACTTTGCAGCCACGAGCCGCCGTATTGTTTGTAGGCTTCAACGCCGCTGGCGCCACCGAGCAAGGGCGTGACTCGTGCGATCGCCTCCTGTTGGAGGGCGGTAAGCTGCGAAACGCGCTCCTCGGGCGAGGCCGTGCGGTAAATATCCATGCGACGTTGCTGAAATTCCTTTTGCACCGCCCAAAGAGTGTTCGTCGTTTCGGGCGAAAGTTCGAGACGTTCCACGAGCTGGTTGGTACGTCGGTAATTGTAGTCCGTGGTACGCTCGTAGTTGGCCGCGCGCTCGGGACCGAGGGCCGCCTTGATTTGATCCGTCAGCAGTTTTTGGGCATCATCTCGCTGGCGACGCTCGTCGGCCGACAAGGTCAGTCCCAACTCATTTCCCCACCGTTCGTCATAAGCCGCCTGCAACGGATAGAGGGCGCGAAACTCCGCTTCGCTCGGGTTGAATGCCGAGAGATTGGTCCGAAGGGTCTCTGCGGTCGAGCTGTTGCGCAGATCGTATTCGACCAGTTCCGCGGGGGTGAGAACACGCGCCAGGGCGTCGTGCTGTTCCTTCCCGAGCGCATCGAACTTGGCGCGATCGGTGTTCGAAGAGAAGCCGGAGGCATACAGATCGGAGCGCCGTTCGTCGTAGTCGCGCAACAGGCGGCTAAGGGTGTTGGCTTTGTCGGTGGGCAGGAAATCGAGGGAACGATTTTGATAAAGGCGGGAACGCGGATCTTCCGTTTCGGCGTCGCCGCCGAGCAACTGGCGCAGGAGCTTTTGCTGCTCGCGGTCGAGTTGAACGAGGGCGACCGCGAGTTTCGGATCGCGGGTCTGTCCCTTCCAAAACGGCAGGTTGGCCTCCGCGGATCTGAGCGCTTTACGGCGGGCGGCGAACTGCTCATCGAGCTGGGCGGCCAGGATTGCGCGGACCAGAGCGGGAGGGAAACCCGAGGCGCGCAACCGCGCGGCCAATGCCGACAGATCGTCGGTCTGCAAATCGGGCCAGACATTCTGGTCGATCGGCGGTGGGGCGACCGGACCATCGACCGCGGGCGTGGCCGGAGCGGAGGGCGCCGGTGCGGCGGGACGAGTGAAAACAAAAAAGGCAAAGGCGGCGTTGAGCGCGAGCGAGGCCAAGAGGGCGAGCCGCAGAATCGTTTTCATGGGGCAGTGGTTTAGCGCGGCGGGTTGGTGGTCGGCAGGGAGCGAAAGATGGTGGCCCTACCATCAAACCGGACATACGTTCCCGCCTCGATTGCCTTGAGCCAGAGGGCCGAACTCGCATAGGCGGCGCCGGCGGTGGGACCAAGCGTGCCGATGAGCTGCGCCCGGGTGTTTTGCGCGAGGGTTTGCATCGCGGCGCGCTTCTGATCGATCGTCAGACTTTGATCGTTGAAAATGCGGCCCGATTCCTCGGACGTGCTTGTACGCAGGTCGTAGGCGCGCACGGCGGCGTCGATGGGCAGATTTTCTCGCTGGGCGAGCTGGGCGAGCGATTGGAACTCGTAGTTTTGCGCACGCAGAAATTCGTTGGCCCGCGCCTCGCCGAGCGCGGCCTTGAGTTGCGCCGCGATCTGGGTTTCGGCACTATTAATCGTGTTGGCGCTGACAACCCCATAGCCCGGGTTGTTCAAATCATTGAACTGCTGTTCGATGCGATAAATGATGCGGAACTCGTCCTCGGTGGCATCCATCAAGGAGAACGCAGACCGCAGTCGCGAGGTGACCGGCGAGTTGCGCATTTCGTAATCTTCGAGCTCCTGAGGCGTGAGGATGGCGGCAAGGTCGGCGTGCTTCTCGCGCTCGAGCAGCGCCATTTTCGCCCGGTCCTCGGGTAGCGTGATGCCGTTGGTCGCTGCGCGGACCTGCGAGAGCATTTCCGCATAGTCGTCGTTGATCCGCTGGATCAGATCGATCTTCGACTTGGAAAGATCGCCGAACTGGCGCCGTTGCGCGGTCGTAGGGTCAACGCCGGAGGAGGCAAAGAAATCGTCACCGAGCAACTCGCGCAGAAGTTTGGAGCGGTCACGATTGGCCTGGCTCATCTCCTCGAAATACTTGGGATTGTTGAATGAGTTCGTAGGTCTCGGTTTCCAGAAGGGCGTATTTTCAACCTCACGGGCCAATGCCTTCATCCGCGCGTTGAAACGTGTGTCCACCTGGGCGGTCACGATGGCGCGCACAAGCGACGCGGGAAACCCGGCGGCGCGCAACCGGGCGACAAGGGTGGGCAGGTCGTCCGACTGGAGCGCGGACCAGAGCAGGGCCTGGCTGGCCAGGCCGCGAGCGGTGTCCGCCCGGGCGCGAGCGGCCGCCGCCTGCTGGACTTGGGCGCGGGCGATCGATTCGGCCTCGGCTTTGGCGGAGGAGCTTAGGAAAAAGTCGCGGAGTGCCGGCGGCGCGAGCGTGGGACGGAGCGCAAACGTCGTGACGACCGCGGCATTGGCCAGAAGCGAACCGACGAGCAGCAGCGGGGCAAGTTTCATGGGGCAGGAAGCCTCTTGGGCCAGGAGCGATGGCTGGTTATGGAAAGCAGCAAACGTGAGCGGTAAGCGTTCAGCGTGGGCGAACAGATAGTCGCCGGCGGTGTTGCAGGCAAGGCGATTGCCTTGCTACGAAGGCCCGTAGCAGCCGACGTAGGGAGGCTGGTCCGAAAGCGTAGAACCGACCCCGCCGCATAACCGCGGCTGCTACGGGAAGTCGACCCGTAGCCGCGTCGGTTACGACGTAGATTCCCAAACGCACCGCACGTTAACACGTGCGGCTACGAGGCAGATGATCCAACCTGCGAAAGCTGCCACTCAGATGGGATCGCCTGCAAGCAGGCTCCTACAAGTATCCGTGCGATCCGTGGTCAACCCTACAACTTATACGGCAGTGGGAAACGGGCGAGAAGGGCGAGGATGCGCTGCTTGGTCGTGGCGATCACGGCCGCTTCATCGGGCTGGCCGATGGCGCGGAGCACGGCGTCGATGCAAGAGGCGATCTCTTCCATGTCCTTCTCGACCATGCCGCGCGTCGTCACCGCCGGCGTGCCGAGGCGGAGGCCGGATGCCTGGAACGGCGAGCGCGTCTCGAATGGCACGGTGTTCTTGTTACAGGTGATGTTGGCCAGATCGAGCATCTCCTGCGCCTTCTTGGCGGTGAGCTCGGGGAGATTGCCGCGCAGGTCGACGAGGAAGAGGTGGTTGTCGGTGCCCCCGGAGACGATCTTGTAACCCCGCGAGGCCATCGCGGCACAGAAGGCCTTCGAATTTTTGATGATCTGCGCCGAGTAGGTCTTGAACTCGGGCTTGAGGCACTCGCCGAAGCACACGGCCTTGGCGGCAATGATGTGCATGAGCGGGCCTCCCTGGCCGCCGGGGAACACGGCGGAGTCGATCGCCTTGGCATTGGCCGTACGACAAAGGATGAGTCCACCGCGCGGGCCCCGCAGGGTCTTGTGTGTGGTGGTGGTCACGAAATCGGCGTGCGGCACCGGTGAGGGATGATGTCCGGTGGCGACGAGACCGGCGATGTGTGCGATGTCGGCGAAGAGCAGGGCGCCGACGGAGCGGGCGATCTCGCCCATGCGGGCAAAATCGATGGTGCGCGAATAGGCGCTGGCGCCGACGGTGATCATCTTGGGTTTTTCGCGCGTGGCGATGGCGGCGAGCTCGTCGTAGTCGATCATGCCGGTGTCCTCGCGGACGCCGTACTGACAGAACTGGTAGAGTTTGCCGGAAAAGTTGGCAGGGTTGCCGTGGGTGAGGTGGCCGCCGTGGCTGAGGTTCATGCCGAGGACCTTGTCGCCCGGCTGGAGCACGGCGGTGTAGACGGCGAAATTGGCCTGTGAGCCGGAGTGCGGCTGCACGTTGGCGTGCTCGGCGCCGAAAAGCTTCTTGGCGCGCTCGATGGCGAGCACCTCGACCTTGTCGACCTCGGCGCAACCGCCGTACCAGCGTTTGCCGGGATAACCCTCGGCGTACTTGTTGGTCATCACGCAACCCTGGGCCTCCATCACGGCCGGGTAGGTGAAGTTCTCCGAGGCGATGAGCTCGATGTGGCTCTGCTCGCGGTTAAGCTCGGCGGAGATGGCCGAGAAGACTTCGGGATCGAGGGTACGGAGTGGAGCGGCGTTCAACATGGCGGTGGGAGGAATGGCGTAAGGCAGGCGATGAATGGCGGTGACAGGTGAAACCCAAAACCGCAGCGGAAGGATTTAATCCGCAATCCGCAATCCGAAATCTGCATGCCCAAGCCGAACTCATGCAGTTGAACCACGAATGGACACGAGTGAAATCGGCCGAAGGCGGCGGGGCCGCAATCGATTCTGAAACGGATTTTTACAGGAGGCCGCAGAGGGAACAGAGAAATTTCTCCGCGGATATCGCGGATGAGCGCGGATTAGTTTGGTATCTGCGGCCATCCGCGACATCCGCGGAAAATTCGTGGTCGAATTGGATCGTAGGATTCCAGATCAGGTGGTCCGAGCCACTAGCCTCTGCAAGAATTCGATCAGCGAGGGGATGGCCTCGACCATCTCGTCACGGCATTGTTCGTAGAGCTTGAGCGATCCGCCATAGGGATCGGGAATCTCCTTGTCCGCTTCGCGGGGCAGAAATTCGCGAAAGAGGTAAAGATACTTCGGCGGCGGATTGCCCTGCAACTGGATCATCGCCCGGTGCGTTTCAGTCATGCAGAGGACGACCAACGATTCGTCCAGAAGCCGTTGCGTGAGCGGCAGACTGCGGAGGCCGGAGATGTCGATGCCCACTTTCTTGAGCGCGAGCACCGAGTTCTCAGACACCAGATTGTCCCCGCGCGCGGCCACGCCGGCGGAAATCACCCGGAGCGACTTGAGCGGCTCGGGCTGGGCGGCGAGCGCGTGTTGGAGCAATCCCGCCCCCATGGGGCTGCGGCAAATGTTTGCGGTGCAAACGACGAGGATATGTCCGAAAGCCGGCATCGCGCGTGCGGTCAAGAGACACGGTTTTTTCAGAAAGGCAAAGCCCGATTGGGCGGAATTTCCTGATACTGTCCGGGAGGTGGGCGGCCGATGGAGGAAGAGGAAGTTATCGGTTATTGGTTAATGGTTATTGGTTATTGGGGCAGGCGGTCCTAGGTCCTACCAGGACATCGGTAACACTATAATGTCAGGACATCGGTAACACCTAGGTGACAGTTAGCGGTGCGGCTACAGGCGTAACCACAGACGCCATAGCAGGGTGAGATGCGGCTGGATTTGCCGCCGTGCTTTTGCGACCCTGTGGCCGCGCATGGATAAGATTTTGGCAGACACCCTCGGACCGGTGGACACCGCTCCGGTCACGAATGAGAAACAACTCTTGTTGTCGCGCTTGCTGGCGCGGCTGGCGCACGAGATTCGCAATCCGTTAAGTTCGCTTGGCATTCATGTGCAGTTGCTGGAAGAAGACATGGCGCAGGCGACGCCGCGGTTACGGGCACAAGCCGCCGGGCGCTTCGAGATCATCCGGGGTGAATTGCAGCGGCTCGAAAACCTCATGCGGCAGTTTCTCAGCCTGGCCGCGCCCTCGTCGGTGGACTTGCAGCCGGTCGATTTGGCGGAGGTGGTCCGCTATGTGGGTGACCTGCTGCGCCCCGAGGCGGCGGCGCGGGGCATTGCGCTGGCACTGGACCTCCCGGTGGATCTGCCCGTGCTGAACGCCGACTCGGCCCAGCTCAAACAGGCGCTGGTCAATCTCATCATCAACGCCATCCAGGCGGTCGAGCGCAACGGGCGGATCGACGTCATCGTGCGGGCGGACCGCAGCCGGAACGTCGTGGTCCTGCAGGTCTGCGACAACGGTCCCGGCGTGCCGGGCGAAAAACGGTCCGCGATCTTCGAGCCGTTCTTCACGACCAAGAACGAAGGTAGCGGCCTGGGCCTGTGGATCGTGCAGCAAATCGCCATGGCGCATGGCGGGGTCGTCACGGTGGGCGACCCGGCCGGCGGCGGCGCGGTGTTCACGCTCGAATTGCCGCTGCGGGAGGCGGCGTCCCATGGATAAATCGAAAATCAAGATTCTGGTGGTGGACGACGAACGCGGCCTTTGCGCGGGCGTGCAGGAGGCATTGCGCCGCGAAGGCTACGTAGTCGACGCGGCCAACGATGCCGGCACGGCGCTCAAGCTGCTCGGCGAGCGGCTCTACAACCTCGTGCTGACCGACGTGCGCATGCCGGACGTGTCCGGGCTGCAGTTGCTGCAGGACGCCCGGCAGGTGAGTCGCGACACGCTGTTCATCTTGATGACTGCCTATGGCACGGTGGGGAGTGCGGTGGAGGCGATGAAGGCAGGCGCCTACGACTACCTGACCAAGCCGCTCGACATGCAACGGCTGCGCGCGCTGGTGCTCAAGGCGCTGGAATTCCAATCCGTGGTGTCGGAGAACAACGAGCTGCGGCTGCGTCTGCGGAAGCGTTCCGAGCCCAGCCTGCTCGTCGGCGACAGCGAAGCCATCCGCCATGTCATTCGTCTGGCCGACGAGGTGGCGCGCAGCGAAGTCACCGTGTTGATCGAAGGCGAAAGCGGCACGGGCAAGGAGATCGTGGCGCGGATGATTCATGCAAAGAGTGAGCGGGCGGAGCGTCCGTTCATCTTCGTCAACTGTGCGGCGTTGCCGGAGCAATTGCTCGAGGCGGAACTATTCGGCCATGTGAGGGGCGCATTCACCGGCGCCGTGACAAGCAAGCCGGGCCGGTTTCAACTGGCGGATGGCGGCACGCTGTTTCTCGACGAGATTGGCGATCTGCCGGCGAAAGGGCAGGGCGATTTGTTGCGCGTGCTGGAGGATGGCTGTTTCCGCATGGTGGGCGGCACGGAACTCACGCGGGTCAACGTGCGGGTGGTCGCGGCGACGAACCAGAAGCTCCAGGATGCAGTGGCTGCCGGCAAGTTTCGCGAGGACCTGTTTTACCGGCTGCACATCGTACCGATCGTGCTCCCGCCGCTGCGGGAGCACGCGGAGGACATTCCATTGCTCATCGAGGCATTCCTCGAGCACTTTACGGCGAAGCACAAACGCCGGCACCTGCGGCTCTCGGCGGAGGCGATGCAGTCGTGCCAACGTTTCCCCTGGCCGGGCAACGTGCGCCAGTTGCGCAACGTCACCGAGCGGCTGGTCCTCACCTGCCACGCGGCCACGATCGCGGTGGAAGACCTGCCGGACTACGTGCAGGAGCACGAGCGGAATGCCGCGAGCTTCGCGATCCGGCCCGGCATGACGCTGGCAGAGGTGGAAAAGCTGCTCATCCGCCAGACGCTCGCGAAGGTGACCTCGAATCGCGAGGAGGCGGCGCGCCTGCTCGGCATCAGCCGGCGTACGTTGCAATACAAGCTGAAGGAGTACGGGCTGCTGTAGGGCCGGACCTTGCGTCCGGGCCGGGATTGTGGAGCGAGAGGCGGCCTGAGCGGCCTGGACACGAGGTCCAGCCCTACATCGGAGATGGAATGCACGCTCCTGTGTAGGGCCGGACCTTGCGTCCGGGCCGTCCGGTGGACGAAGCCGCGCTGGAGGACTTGCTGGCGACGTGAGCGGCCTGGACACGAGGTCCAGCCCTACAACGAAATTGACGTTAACATCGTTTCACCCACCGGACACGATGCGCGCGGCGACGCGTTCACTTTCACCCAACCAAGCCGCAGGCGGCGATCCGTCGGCATTCAATCCTTGGAGAAATAAAAACATCGATGGCTCCGGACACCACCACCACTGCCAACGTTCGTGGATAGCAATTAATCCCGCCCGGTACGGATTCATGTAGAGGTAAAACCCGTAATCCTCCGGATTTTCGTGCGAACGCAGCTGGTGCTCGAAACCATCTTCCTGCCAACGCCAGTTAGCATGTCCCTGGTCCCGCCCCAAGGTTTTGAATTTGGCGATCGCCCTCCCATAGGTCAGGCGTTCGCCCAAAGTGAAAAGCAGATGCACGTGATCGGGCATGATGGTCGTGGCGAGCAGGCGGATATCACCCTCGCGGTGCATTTGGCGCAGGACATCGAGTAGCCGAATCGCCGTGGTATTTTGCGTTAGGGCCGGCACACGTCCTTGGGTGCAGAGCGTTGCGAAATAGTCGGCACCGGCCGCCGTGATACGTCCCCAGCGGAGTCGGGCGGTTTTCCGTTGGGGCGACGGCATGGCAGCAAGCGACGGGTTTCCAACGGTTCCAGCAACGAAAAAATGTAGGACCGGACCTCGCGTTCGGGCCGAAAGCGAAGGGCGGCGATGCGTATGAGCGGCCTGGACACAAGGTCCAGCCCTACATCGAACTCGGAGAACGATCAGAATGTAGGGCCGGCGCTCGTCGCTGGGCCATCTGGTGTCCGGTTCGGAAAGGCGGAGCGGCCTGGACACGAGGTCCAGCCCTACATCGGAATTGAAATCAACGATCCGTATGTAGGGCCGGACCTTGCGTCCGGGCCGTCTGTGCGTGCACAAGACAGCTGCAATACGTGCAAAGAGTGCACCACAGCGGCGCGCCCGGCCCGCGACGGAAAGCCACGGAATAGGGTAACATCTGCAAGCGACTCCAAACCAAAACTTAATCATTGTGCGCCTCCGGCTGGCACACGCATTGCGATTAAAGCGGGCATGAGAGCCACAATTGAAACCCTGTATGCTCTGCAACAGCTGGTGCTGCCGGCGACGCCGGCGACAGCGAAATCTGAGGCGCGCATCCGCGAGCTGCGCGCAAAAGTCCCGGGCCCGATCCTGGCGCACTTCGATCGCATGATCGCGCTCGGTCGCAAAGGCGTGGCGCCGGTGCGGCACGGCGTGTGCAGCAATTGTCACATCCGCGTGTCGATCGGCACCCTCGCGAGCCTCGTCCAGCCCAAGGATCTTTATCTCTGCGACAGCTGCGGATGCTACCTTCTGTTGGAAACGGAGGAGATGGACGCGCTGGTCGAGTCCGCGACACCGGCGGCGGCGGTCATTCGCAAACTGCGGAAAAAACCGAAAGCGGTCGCGGCCGCCGCGCACAACTGACCGGACGCAGCATGACCCTGGCAGACTTTACCAAACCCGGCTTGATTGAGCCGCATCTACGCAGCCGGGATGCGACGAGCGCCATCCACGAGCTCAGCCTTGCGATGCAGCGGGAGGGCAGCGTGCCGGACTGGTTGCCCTTTTACCACGAAGCGCTCAACCGCGAATTTCTCCTCAGCACCGACATGGCGGCCGGCATGGCGTTTCCGCACGCCCGGCTCGCAGGGTTGAAGGAGCTGGCCTTTGCCTTCGGCCGTAGCGACGAGCCTTTCGCGTGGGGGCCGAAACTCACGCATCGCGTGCGCATGGTGTTCCTACTGGCCGTGCCGACGACGGACGCGGAGCACTATCTGTCATTGGTCTCCGGGCTGGCGCGGCTCTCCGCCAATGCACCGCTTCTGGAAACCATCCGCAGCGCGGCCGACAGCGCGGAGATTTTGGCGGCTTTCCGGCAGGTCGTTCTGCGTGGTAACCCAGCCCCAGTGACCCTTGCCCCACGCTAAAATGGAAAGATCCCGCCCGGACATGTCGGCCCACGACCTTTTAACCGTCCCAGCGATGAAAACGCTGGCGGACTATACCTGTCCGATGCTGCTGGCACCCGGTTTGCACGGGCAGAACCCGTCCGCAGTCATCCACGAACTCAGCTACTTGTTATATCGCGCAGGCTTCGTGCCCGATGTGCTGCCGTTCTATCGGACGGCGCTCGAACGCGAACGCATTGGCAGCAGTGCGACCGACTATGGTTGGGCCTGGCCGCGGGCGATGGTGCAGGATTTGGCGCAGCCGTGTTTTGCCCTGGGCCGGTGTCTCGTTCCCCTGGCCTGGTCCCCAGGCTTGAAGCCGTCCGTGCGCTGCGTCTTTTTGCTGGCTGTGCCCATGAATTATACGGACAACGATCGCGCATTGGAGGCGGGGTTGAGGCGGTTGAACACCGACCAGCCGCTGCGCCGGCGCTTGTGCGCCGCCCGGGATCTGGGGGAAATGTTCGATGTGTTGAGTCAGATCAACCTCCCTGCTCTGGTGGACGATGCCGCATAATCTCGCCCGCCTTGCGTCGCCGGCCGGCTCTCCGGCGCGCACTACCCGCGGGCTCCACCAACCGCCATTTTTATGAAACTAAACGTGCCCTTCCGGCCCAAACTCTTCGATACGCTGAAAGGCTATCGCGCCCGTGATTTTGTTCCCGACCTGACGGCGGGTGTGACCGTCGGCATCGTGGCCCTCCCGCTGGCGATGGCGTTTGCCATCGCCTCGGGCGTGAAGCCGGAGGCCGGCATTTTCACCGCCGTCATCGCCGGTCTGATCGTTTCCGCGCTTGGCGGCACCAGGGTTTCCATCGGCGGCCCCACCGGCGCGTTCATTGTGATTCTCTACGGCATCGCGGCCAAATATGGCTTCGATAATCTGGCCATCTGCACGATCATGGCCGGCGCCCTGTTGTTCGTGATGGGCCTCGCGCGCCTGGGGGCGATGATCAAGTTCATCCCGTATCCGGTCACGATGGGATTCACCTCCGGCATCGCGGTGCTGATCTTCAGCACCCAGATCAAGGACTTCTTCGGGCTCCAGGTGGACAAGGTGCCCTCCGAGTTCATCGAGAAGATGAAGGTGCTTGGCGAGCATATGGGCACGCTGCAATGGCCCACGGCCGCGCTGGCGGCAGCCTCGCTGGCCATCATCCTGGCGTGGCCGAAAAGCTGGCAGCGCCGGGTGCCCGGGTCGATCGTGGCGTTGGTGCTGGGCACGGCGTTGGTGGCGTGTTCCCAGATCACGCACCTCGGGCAACCGCTGTTTCACCTGCCGGTCGAGACGATCGGCAGCCGGTTCGGCGGCATTCCGCAAGGGCTGCCCATGCCGCATCTGCCGGCGCTGTCGTGGGAGACCATGCAGCATCTTTTTCAGCCGGCCTTGACCATCGCCCTGCTGGCCGCGATCGAATCGCTGCTCTGCGCGGTTGTGGCGGACGGCATGGTGGACGACCGACATGACTCGAACCAGGAGCTCATGGCGCAAGGCCTGGCCAACATCGTCAGCCCGCTCTTTGGCGGCATCGCGGCGACCGGCGCGATCGCCCGCACCGCCACCAACGTGAAAAGCGGCGGCCGCACGCCCGTCGCCGGCATCGTGCACGCGATCACCCTGCTGGCCATCATCCTGGTGGCGGCGCCGCTGGCGAAGTTCATCCCGCTGGCCACGCTCAGTGCCGTGCTGGTGAACGTGGCCTTGCACATGGGCGAATGGCACAACTTCGGCCGCCTGCCCAAGTGGCCGGCGAGCGACGCCGCGGTGTTTCTCTCCGCCTTCGTGCTGACCGTGGTGGTCGACCTCACCGTCGCCGTCGAGATCGGCATCGTGCTCGCCGCCGTGCTCTTCATCAAACGCGTTTCCGAGACCACCCAGATCACCGCGGTGGACGAGAGCACCGAGACCGAGGGATCGCATCACTCGCTGGTGGGCCGGGAGATTCCCGACGGGGTGATGGTGTACCGCATCTTCGGCGCGTTCTTCTTCGGCGCGGTCGACAAGCTGGAAAGCGTGCTCAAGCGGGAGAAACGGGAGCCCGTGGTGCTCATCCTGCGCATGCGCAAAATCCTGGCGATGGATGCCACCGGCCTCAACGCCCTCGAGGATCTCTCCGAGCGGCTCCATCGCAAGGGCAAGCATCTCATCCTGAGCGGACCGCACACGCAGCCGTTGTTCCTGATGGAGAAGGCCGGTTTTCTCGACCGCATCGGCCGGGACAATGTCTGCGCGAACGTAAATGACGCGCTGGATCGCGCCCGCGTGATCCTGGGCCTGCCGCCCGAGACTCCCGCCGATCCATTCCACGAGGAAAAACGCAAACTGGAGACCGTCCGTCAGGAACTGGCCGGCGCGATCGAGCGCATCGACGACGTGCTGAAATCCCCCGGTGGCGGCAAAGGGGAGCCTAAGGCATGAAAGAGGCAGGGCAAGAACGCAGACGGCCCGGACGCGAGGTCCGGCCCTACCTCGGATCGGCCATTCCGGATCAAACGATGGAGAGTTGCCTAACTTACGCCCGCCGCTGAACTGATTTCCCGCCATGGAACAACTACCGCACGCCTTGTTGATGCTGACTTTGCTGGGTTACGCCGCCGGGGCGCTGGCGGGGCTGGTGTTTCTGCGCGCTGCCAGGCCCGCCAACTATTTTGCGTTCGGATGTGCGGCGCTGGGGGCGCTCGGCGGAGTCGTCGCGTCGATCTGGGCGTTGGCCGCCGGCGCGGTCACAGCGCCTTCATTGCAACTCCTGCCTTCGCTCGTCCCGTACCTCAAATTTACCATCCGCCTCGATCCGCTGGGGCTGTTCTTCACCCTCCTCGTCTCGCTGCTCGGCCTGGCGCTGTCGATTTACTCGCTGGGCTATGTGCGCGGATTTTATGGCCGCAAGAACGTCGGCGTGCTCGGCGCGTTCTTCAACCTGCTGCTGCTGGCCACGACGCTGGTGTTTCTCGCGGACAACGCGTTTTTCTTCCTCCTCGTGTGGGAACTCATGGCGCTGACGACCTATTGCCTCGTCAGCTTCGAGCATGAGAAGGAGGAATCGCGCCACGCCGGCGTGCTCTACTTCGTCATGTCGCACATCGGTACGGGCTGCATCATGCTCGGGTTCCTCCTGCTGTTCCGGGCGTCCGGCGACTACGGCTTTGCCGGCTTCCATGCGCTCGGCGACAAGATGTCCGACGGCTCGCGCAATGCGGCGTTCCTGCTGTTTCTGGCCGGCTTCGGCATCAAGGCCGGCATCATCCCGCTGCACATCTGGCTGCCGGTGGCGCATCCGGCCGCACCCAGCAATGTCTCGGCGATCATGTCCGGTGTGATCATCAAGACCGGCATCTACGGCCTGGCGCGCGTGTTCTTCGATTTCCTCGGCACGCCACCCAACTGGTGGGGTGTCACGGTGCTGGCGATTGGCACGGTCTCCGCCGTGCTCGGCGTGCTCTACGCACTGATGGAGCACGACCTCAAACGCCTGCTCGCCTACCACAGCATTGAGAACATCGGCATCATCCTCATGGGCCTGGGGGCGGCGCTGATGTTTCTGCACTCCGGCCACCCGTTGCTGGCCTCGCTGGCGCTGATTGCAGGACTCTACCACACGATCAACCATGCCGTGTTCAAGGGGCTGCTTTTCCTCGGTGCCGGCGCCGTGCTGCATGCCACGCACACGCGCAACATGGAGGACATGGGTGGCCTGGCGAAACGGATGCCGCAGACCGCGTTCTTTTTCCTGGTCGGCGCCGTCGCCATCTCCGCGCTGCCACCGCTCAACGGCTTCATCAGCGAATGGCTCACCTACCAGTCTTTGCTGCAAGGCTTCGGCACGACGCCGAGCCTCATCCGGCTCATGTTTCCGCTGAGCGGTGCGATGCTGGCGCTGACCGGCGCGCTGGCGGCGGCCTGTTTTGTAAAGGCGTACGGCATCACGTTCCTCGCGCAGCCGCGCAGCGAGCACGCCGGGCATGCCCACGAGGCGCCGTTCCCGATGCTCGTGGGGCAGGGGATTCTGGCGGTGGCGTGCGTTTTCCTCGGCTTGTTTCCGACGGTGTTCCTGAAGCTGTTCGATCCGCTGACGCAACAGCTCACCGGCCAGCAGCTCAGTGCGCAGCTCAGTTCCGCCCGGGGGCTGGTGCTATCGGGAGTGGCCGCCAACGGTGGCACGGTCTCCACGCTCGGTCTCGCCCTGATGGCGGTCTGCCTGCTGCCCGTGCCACTGGGTCTTTGGCTGGTATTCGGACGCGGGACGAAAACACGCCGCGGCCCGACCTGGGACTGCGGCCTGCAGGGCCTGACGCCGCGCATGGAATATACCGCCACTGGTTTCTCGAAACCGATCCGGATGATCTTCAAGGCACTCTTCCGGCCGCGCCGCGAGGTGCAGCGCGAGTATGACTTCTCGCCGTATTTCGCCAAGACCCTGCGTTTCGAGAGTCACGTGGAGGAGGTGTTTCAGACGCGCATTTACCGGCCGTTCTATGGCGCGGTCTGGTACTTCTCGCGGCGGATGCGGGCGCTGCAGGCCGGCAGCCTCCAGGCCTACCTCATCTACATCTTCGTCACGTTGCTCGCCCTGCTGATCTTTGCCTTATGAATGCCTTCGACCACATCGCCCGCCCGGATCGCTGCCCTCCCGCGTTTGCCGCGATACGGGGCGTCTGGGTTGTAGGGCCGGACCTTGTGTCCGGGCCGGGATCTACGGACGGCTTGGACACGAGGTCCAGCCCTACAGCGAACCTCTTGTCCTACACCGCATGAAAACCGCCGCCCTCGCCCTCCTGCTGCAAACGGCGCTGCTGCTCGGCCTCGCGCCGCTGGTCAGCGGTATCATCAAAAATTGGAAGGCCAAACTCCAGAACCGGCAGGGGCCGCGCGTCTGGCAGCCGTACCTCGATCTGCGGAAATTTCTGCGCAAGGACATGGTGGTTTCCGAGCACGCCTCCTGGGTGTTTGCGTTTGCGCCCTACGTCGTGTTTCTCACCGCATTACTGGCCGGATTGCTGGTGCCGATGCTGACGGAGCAGGCACCGTTGAGCCTGTTCGGCGGCGTGCTGGCCTTTGTCGGCCTGCTGGCGCTGGGTCGTTTCTTCCTCGCGCTGGGCGGGCTCGATCCCGCGAGCGCCTTCGGCGGCATGGGCAGCAGCCGCGAGATGACGATCGCCGCCATCGCCGAGCCGGCACTGATGCTGGCGATCTTCACGGTCGCGATCGCCGCCCGGACGACCGATTTGAGCCGGATGGTCCACGCCTCCCTCGGCCCGGAATGGAGCTGGCTCAATCCGATGCACGTGCTCGCCTTCGCGGCGTTGTTCATCGTGCTGCTGGCCGAGACCGGCCGCATTCCCGTCGACAACCCCGCGACCCACCTCGAGCTCACGATGATCCACGAGGCGATGCTGCTGGAATATTCGGGCCGCTACCTCGCGTTCATGGAGTGGGGCGCCGCCGTCAAACAACTCGTATTGATGACGCTGCTCGCGAATGTGTTTTTCCCCTTCGGGATTGCGGGCAATCTGACGGCTGACGCGCTGGGTCTGAGCCTGCTGGCCTACCTGGCGAAGCTGATCCTCATTGCCGGCATCGTGGTGGTGGTCGAAACGACCAACGCCAAGCTGCGCCTTTTCCGCGTGCCGGACTTGCTCAGCGCCGCCTTCGTGCTGGCCGCGTTGGCGCTGTTTTCCACGTTCCTCTTCCAATAGCCCATGCATACCGCCATCTCTTCCGATATCGCCGCGCAACTGATCGCCCTCCTGGCCGCGCTGATGCTGGTGGTGCAACTGCTCCTGGTCGTGCAGCGCATGCTGCTGGCGAGCATCCGCCTGTTCGCCCTCCAGTCGCTGTTTCTCGCGGGCATCGCCGCCGTCGTGGCGTACTTTCACGGCGCGGTCCACGTTTACGTCGTGGTGGTGCTGACGATCGTCGGCAAGGTGCTGTTCCTGCCCTGGCTGCTCGACCGGCAGGTGCGGCGGATGAAGATCGTTCAGGAAATCGAACCGCTGGTCAATTTTCCCACCTCGATGCTGGCCTGCGGCGGATTGACTTTGCTCAGCTACATCGTGGCGCGGCCGTTCACGTCGCTCGACCGGCTGGGCAACAACACGCTGGCGATCGCCATCACGCTCGTGCTCACCGGCGTTTTCCTGATGATCAACCGCCTCAAGGCCATCACCCAGGTGCTCGCCCTGCTGACGGTGGAAAACGGCGTGATGCTCGCGGCCGTTGCCCTCACGACCTACGGCATGCCGCTGGTGGTGGAGCTGGGCATCTTCTTCGATGTGATGGTCGCCGTGATGGTATTGGCCATCCTCGTGTACCGCATCCGCGAATCGTTCGCGTCGATGGACACCAGCAAGCTGAGCCAGCTGAAGGGATGACATGCCGGCCGTCCCCAAAGATTCTGCGCCTGCCGTCATCGGGCGGTCTTCTGTAGCGGCGGTCTATGACCGCCGGCCGAGGGCGGTGGACTCACGGTATGATTGCGGCGGTCATAGACCGCCGCTACAGGCAATCGTCGGGAGTGTCCTGCGTGTTCCCCGTAGTTAACCCGCCATGCACCTCCTCACGCTGCTGCTCGTCGTTCCCGCCGCCACTGGCCTGGTGTGCGGGTTCGCGCGTTCGCGACGAGTGATGGCCGGGCTCGGCGTGCTCGCCTTCGCGACCACGCTCGCGTTGGGCATGGGCTTGCTCCGACTGGTGCTGGCCCACGGGGCGGTGACCGAATGGAACGAATTTCTCCGGGCCGACGCGCTCAGCGCCTGGATGGTGCTGCTGATTGGCGCGGTGTCACTGGCCACCTCGCTGTATGCCGGTCGCTATTTTGAACGCGACCTGGCGGCCGGGGCGGTTTCGCCCGGACGGGTGCGGGAGTTTTTCGTCCTCACCCCGCTCTTTGCCACCGGCATGTACCTCGTCGTGCTGGCCAACAGCCTCGGCGTGATGTGGGCCGCCGTCGAGGCCACCGCTCTGTCGTCCGTCCTGCTCGTGGCGCTCTACAACCGGCGCACCTCGCTTGAGGCGGCATGGAAATACGTCATGCTCGGCAGTCTCGGCCTGGCGCTGGCCTTGTTGGGCACGGTGTTCCTTTACGCGGCGGCCTGCCATAACAACCCCCGGCCGATCCCCAGTTTCAACTGGTCGTATCTGATGACCGTGGCGCCACGACTCGATCCGCGGCTCGTCCAACTGGCCTTTGTGCTCGCGTTGCTCGGCTACGGTACCAAGGCCGGCCTCGCGCCGATGCACACCTGGCTGCCCGACGCGCACAGCGAGGCGCCGTCGCCCACCAGCGCGATGCTCTCGGGCGTGTCGCTGAAAATCGCGCTCTACGCCTTGCTGCGTTTTCACATCCTCACCACGGCCTGCCTCGGCACCGGCTTCAGCCGGCATTTGCTGCTCGGTTTCGGGCTGTTGTCTCTCTTTCTGGCCGCGCCGTTCATCCTGGTGCAGCGAAACCTCAAGCGGATGTTCGCCTATTCGAGCCTCGAACACGTCGGCCTCATCTGCACCGGCTTCGGACTGAATGCGCCCCTGACCATCGTCGGCGCGCTGTTGCACATGGGCTATCACGCTCTCACCAAGCCGGTGCTCTTCTTCGGCGCGGGCAACATCCATCAGACGTATCACACGCTCGAGCTGCGTCTCATCGGCCCCGGCGTCGTGAAGACACTGCCTGTGACGGTGCTGTTGATGGGACTGGCGGCGGTGGCCGCGACCGGCATGCCGCCGTTCGGCCTCTTTGTCAGCGAACTGACCATTATCAGCGGCGGCATCGCCGCGGGTCACGTCGCCGTGGGCATTCTGGTGTTGCTGGCCCTGATCGCCTGCTTTTGCGGCATCCTCATCCAGCTTACGCGCATTCTGCCGGGCCAGCCGCGACAGGAGCGGGTCCACGACGGCCGACCGATGGATGGAGTGCCGGCGATGGCCTTGCTGCTGGGCGGGCTGCTGGTGTTCAGCGTGTGGCTGCCGGCCCCGCTGCTCGAGGTGATGCACCGGGCTGCGGAAATCATTGGAGGACGGACATG
>DATJPQ010000099.1:0-13796 GCA_035506315.1 Opitutaceae bacterium | reverse complement strand
ACTATTGATCCGGATGATCACCTGCTGGATGATTCCATCGGGGCACGAAGCGCCACCGGTCACGAGCACCCGCTTGGGTGACGCATCGCCGGGCCAAAGCGGCCGCGCTTCGAGGGTACCATGATTTTCGGCCGGCCCCTTCGCCGGAAAAACGTAATGCGCCACCTCGGCGCGATCGCGGATGCTCGCCTCGGATTGGATGAAAAACGCCTTCTGCCCGAGCTTCTCCGCACAGAGGCGGTACAACTGGTAGGTGTTGGAGGAGTTCATGCCGCCGATCACGAACGCCGCGTCGAGCGGCTCGGCCAGCGCCCGGGCCAGTGCGTCCTGGTTGACCTGCGTCGCATAACAGAGCGTATCGCGGCGGCTGGTGCCGCCGACGAGCGTCTCGTCGCCGAACCGGGTCCGATAAACCGAGCGCAGGTGCTCGATGATGGCGAGCGTTTCGTTCATCAGCAGGGTGGTCTGGTTGACCACGGCCACGCGGGCGAGATGCCGGGCCACGTCGAAGCCCGGCGTGTGCCGGTCCGCAAAAAGCGCATAAAACCGGTTTCGTTCCGCCGGGTCGTCGCTGGCGATGATGGCGCCAAGCGCGCGGGCTTCCTCGAGATTGCGCACGATCACGGCGTGGGCGTGGCGCCGGGTGTTGGAAAAGGTGGCCTTCGTCTCCTCATGCTCGCGCTTGCCATGGATCACGATGGTGTAGCCTTCGCGGCCATAGGCCCGCGCCGCCTTCCAGACTTTTTCCACCAGCATGCAGGTTGCGTCGTATTGGTAGACGGCGATGCCCTTGCGCACGAGCCGCCGCTTGTCGTCGTCGGTCGCGCCGAACGCGGGGATGATCACGATGTCGTCGGGCGTGAGGGCATCCCACGTCAGGCGTTCGCCGACGGCGCCGGTGGCGACGCGGCCATCCACGGTGTAGGGCGCGCCCTTGTCGGTTTGCAGATAACGCAGGCCGCGCCGCAGGAGATCCTCGTTGACGTAAGGATTGTGGATCAGCTCCGAGAGCATGAAGACGCGCCGGCCGGGGCTCTCGGCCAGCGTCTCGTAGGCGCGCTCGATGGCGTTTTTCACGCCGAGGCAGAATCCGAAATGGCTTGGTACGAGGTAGCGCACCGCGCCGAAGTCGAGTGCGACCGGGGCGGCGGCGCTGCGTTCGTGCTGCCGAGCGAGGGCCTTGATGGCGGTGCAAAGTTTCGACTGGTAGAGCGCGCTCGCGGTGGAATCGTGCGCATAGATCGAAATGTTGCGCTCCTTCTCCGGGCGAAACTTGTAGATGTAATCGTTTTCGCCGAGATGCAGGTAGGGGATCTCGATCAGAAACGGGTCGAGGTGGGCGAGGAGGGCCGCCAGCTCCGGCGCCAGGGCGGCCGGCGATCGTTCCAGGCGCTCGATGGACCAGAATTCGATCGCAGGATCGCGCACCGCACCGGCCACCTGCGCAAAGTACACCCGATAGCAGCATCCGCCAGTTTCGAACGAAAAATACTCCGCGGGCGGGGTGCCGGGGGCCAAAGCCGATATGAGCTGCCGCTCAGCGGTCGCGAGATCGTCGCCCATGAAGGCGAGCTCGATCGCGGAGCCGGATTGGCGCACCGCCAGCTGGTTGCTGCCGTTGAACACGCAAAGGCAGCAGCGCTGGGGCGTGGTGGCGGGAGCCGTGGACATGCGCCCAAAGTTGCGCGACCGGCGGGCAACTGCAAGGCCGGCCATGCGTTGCCCGGCAGGCGGGCTCTGGCGGCCCTGCAGAAGCCCGCCCTGCCCAATCGACATGCTGCTTATGAAGCAGGCCCCGGTTTGTCATCCTGAACGAAGTGAAGGATCCATCGGAATGCTGCTGGCCGGACACGCGTTGCTGGATCCTTCGCTGCGCTCAGGATGACCTGGTGGATGGGAATCCGCGCCGTAAGCGGCGCGCTACACCGTGCAGCCATGGATTGGCCGGCGCGGCGGAATACGGGAAAATACTAGTCGGTCAGCGCTCTTTGCTTGATCGACGAGGGTGGCCCGGTAGCATCCGGCCCCCGTCCCACCAGCCCTCCGGGACAAAAATCATCCAAAATGAAGAGTTATAATATCGCAGTCATCGGCGGCGACGGTACCGGCCCGGAAGTAGTCCGCGAGGCCATCAAGGTGCTGGACGCCGCCGCTCCTAAATTCGGCGTCAAACTCGATTACACGTATTTCGATTTTGGCGGCGCCCGCTACCTGCGCACCGGTGAGGTGCTGCCGGACAGCGCCGTGCCCGAACTGCGCAAGTTTCCCGCCATTCTCCTCGGCGCCATCGGCCATCCCGACGTGAAGCCGGGCATTCTGGAGAAAGGCATCCTCCTGCGGATGCGTTTCGAGATGGAGCAGTACATCAACCTCCGTCCGGTGCGCCTGTACGACGCCCGCTTCTGCCCGATCAAGGACAAGAAGCCCGAGGATCTCGATTTCATCGTCGTGCGCGAAAACAACGAGGGTCTCTACACCGGCTCGGGCGGTTTCACCTTCAAGGGCACGCCGCACGAGGTCGCCATCCAGGAGAGCGTCAACACCCGGCGTGGCGTCGAACGCTGCCTGCGCTATGCCTTCGAATGCGCGCGCAAGCGCCGCGGCGGCAAGCCTTGGAAGGGGCTCAAACCCGAGGAGATGGCGGCCGGCAAGACCGCCCAGCTCACGCTTTGCGGCAAGACCAACGTGCTCACGTTCGCCTTCGATCTCTGGGAACGAGCGTTTCACGAGGTCGGCCAGGAATATCCCGACGTCAAACGCGAGTACGCCCACGTCGACGCCACCACGATGTGGTTCGTGAAGAACCCCGAGTGGTTCGACGTGATCGTCACCGACAACATGTTTGGCGACATCATCACCGACCTGGGCGCGATGATTCAGGGCGGCATGGGCATCGCCGCCGGCGGCAACATCAACCCGCAGGGCACGTCGATGTTCGAGCCGATCGGCGGCAGTGCGCCGAAGTACACCAATCAAAACGTCATCAACCCGCTCGCGGCGGTCTGCGCCGGCGCAATGATGATGGATTTCCTCGGCGAAACCAAGATGGCCAATGCCATCGAGGGCGCGGTCATCAAGATCGTGCGCGAGAAACTAAAGACTCTCGCCGCCGGCAGGATGGGCTACGGCACCAAGGAAGTCGGCGACCTGGTGGCGGCTGCGGTCTGATACCAAAATCCTTTGGCCTTTACACCAAGGTCGCAAAGAGCGCGAAGAAGCTTACCACCCCGATTCCTTGTTCGTGGGCTTGGCGACCTTCGCGTAAAGTGTAGAGGCTTGAAGCGATTGGTATACCCCAGCCGTGTACCGCGGCTCTAAGTTGGCGGTGCTGACGCCGTCTGATTTAGCACGGCCAATCTGGCCGCGCTTCCGAGGCGCGCGAACGGGAAAGTCGCGGTCAGATTGACCGCGCTACGGCCGAGCCGAAATTCCAGAAATGCACCTCAACGCGACCGCGGCAGCTATTGCGCTCGAAGTGCCGTGCCGCTGCACAGGTCGAGCGTGTGTTGCAACAATTCCGGCCCGCCCGGTTCGCCGTGACCCGGCACGACCAGCCAAGCCTGCCCGTAACGGGCTTGCAGCCGGCGGAGGGACGCCGGCCACTCGCGCAGGTCGGCATCGGCCATGTTGCCCAGGGTGCGATCATGCGCGTTCTTCACGAGGCAGCCGCCAAAGAGCGTGCGATGCTGCGGCAACCACACGACCAGGTTGTCCCGCGTGTGTCCGGCGCCGGGGAAAAAGATTTCGACGGAGCCGATGGTCACCGCGGTGCCGGGCGTGGCGAGCGTCGGCAGGACCTCGGGCGCGGGCCAGTGCTGGGCGACGGCCAGGGACGCGGTGAGGGGATGACCGACCAAGGGGATGTGCCGGCGGACGAGCACCGGCGCGCCCCCCATCCGGTCGTCGTGGGCATGAGTGACGATGGCGCGGGCCACGGGCAGGTGCAGTTCGCGGTCGATCCAATCGAGCAGAGCCTGGGTGGAAGCTTCGCCCCACGCCGTGTCGACCAACACCAAATGATCGCCCTCCTGAATCAACAGGCCGTTGGCGGGATAGCGCCCGATCTTGGGCAGAGTCTGCCATGAGGTATGCAACCACAGGCCGGGCTGAAGTTGCCGGACGGCGAGGTCGGGTGTGATCTGCTGCGCCGGGACAGTGAACGCCGCGGGCGGTAATCTCTCCGTGGCGGGTGCCGGCAGGACGGTGAATCCGCTCCACGCAATCGTGGCCAATGCACAAAGAGAGCGGCGCAAGAAAACGATCGGGAACGGCGTGTGCGCGGACATGGTTTTGAGCAGGTATCCATCCGTCCAGACACGGCAAACAGAATTATGGAGGTTCGCAGAATACGGTGGCGGGTCTGGTGGAGCGGCATGACCTCAAGACGCTAAGCGCGCTGGGGACAACGCGCGCCACCTTTGTCTTGTTTCCACTCACTCACGCTCACAGCCACCGAATGATCTGACACTGTAGCAACACGTCTAAACGAGCTGGGAAATCCGCGCCGAAAACGGCGCGGCTACATACGGAGGCTATCCCTTGAGCACTTCGGCGAGCTTGGCGACGTCGCGGCCGCCGCCCATCGCGAAGTCGGGCTTGCCGCCGCCTTTGCCACCGAGTTTCACCGAAAGTTCGTTGACGATCTTGCCGGCCTGATGGCCGGCCTTGACCGCCGCGGGTGAGCAGAAGGCGATGACCATCGCTTTCTCGCCGAGCGCGGCGCCGAGCACCACGACGCCTTCGCCAAGCTTGGCCAGCACTTGCGAGCCGAGGCCGCGCAGTGCTTCGGGGGTTTCCGCGGACACCACCGCGGAAACCCAGTTCAAGCCGTCCTTCTTTGCGGCGCTAGCCGCCAGAGTGTCGGCCATGCCAGCAGACTCCTTCTGGCGGAAACTGGAGAGTTGTTTTTGCATCTCCGCATTTTGGGCGAGAACGCCCTCCAGGCGTTTGTCGACCTCCATTGGATTGGTATGCAATCGCGCGGCCGCCGCGCGTAATTGGATTTCGTGTTCCTCCACGAAATCCAATGCGGCCTGGCCGGCGACGACCTCGAGGCGGCGCGTGCCCGCGGCGATGGCCATCTCGGCGACGATCTTCACCAGCCCGATCTCGCCGGTGGTGGAGACGTGGGTGCCGCCACAGAGCTCGCGGCTGTAACCGCCAATATCCACCACGCGGACGATCTTGCCGTATTTTTCCCCGAAGAAGGCGAGGGTGCCCTCGGGCTTTTTGTCGAACTCGGTTTCGTAGGTTTCGACCCTGGCGTTATCGAGGATCTTGTCGTTGACGAGACGCTCGATCTCGCGGAGCTGCTCGGGCTTCACCTGCTCGAAATGGGTAAAGTCGAAACGCATCCGCTCCTTGGTCTTCGACGTACCAGCCTGACGGACGTGCGTGCCGAGGGTCTTGCGCAGCGCCCAGTGGATCAGATGCTCGGCGGTGTGGTGGCGCGAAATCGCGCGCCGGGCCATCGGCGAGACGGCGAGCGTGGCGGACTGGCCGACGACGTTGAGCTTGGCGATGTCGAGGGCACAGGCGGGGGCGAGTTGGTGCAGGAAGCGACCGGCCTTGTCCTTGATCGTGTAGAGAATCGCGAACGTCTGCCCGGCGATCTTCACGGCGCCGTGGTCGCCGGCCTGACCGCCCATCTCGGCGTAGAAGGGAGTCTGGTCGAAGACGAGGTAGGTGTCCTTCTTGGTCTTGACGACATCGATGACCTTGGCGTCGGCGACGAGCTGCGTGTAGCCAAGGAATTTGGTCGGCTGCTGCTCGACGGTAGCTTCGCCCTCCTTCGCGGCGACGACGACTTCCTTCTTTTGCGCAGCCCGGCCGCGCTCCCGCTGCTTCTCCATCTCGGCGTTGAATCCATCGACATCGACGGTGAGTCCGCGCTCGGCGGCAAGCAGCTGCGTCATGTCGAGAGGGAAGCCGTAGGTATCGTAGAGGAGAAAAGCTTGCGCCCCAGCGAGAACTTTTTGGTCAGGATTCAATTCGAGCGCGAATTGGAATTGGCTTAATCCCTTGTCCAGCGTCCTACCGAAACTTTCTTCCTCAGCGCGGATCACGCGGCGAACGAGATCCTGCTGTTGCTTGAGCTCGGGGAAGACGTCGCCGAGCGACTCCACAACTGGTGCAACCAGTTGTTCAAAAAACCCGGTCGCCAGACCGAGTTTTTTGCCGTAGAGAATTCCGCGGCGGAGGATGCGGCGGACGACGTAATTGCGACCGTCGTTGCCGGGCAAAATGCCGTCGGCAATGGCGCAGCTCACGCAGCGGGCGTGATCGGCCAGGACACGGAACGCGATATCGATGTTCTCCTGTTCGCTGAGCCCCTCCCGGGATTTCGGAACGGTACCTTTATAATGCCTGCCACTTAGCTTTTCGACGCAGGCGAAAAGCTGGGCGAAGATGTCGGCGTTGTAGTTCGACGGCTCGTCGACGAAGAATTTGAAGCCGCGGGTGGAGGCGTAGATGCCGGCAACGCGCTCGAAGCCCATGCCGGTGTCGACGTGCTTGGCGGCGAGCGGAGCGAACGTGCCGTCGGCGTTGGCGTTGAACTGGATAAAGACGTGGTTCCAGATTTCGATGCAGCGCGGACTGCCCTTGTTCACGAGGCCGCGGCCGGCTTCCTCATCTTCGGAGGGCAGCAGGTTGAAATGAATTTCTGAGCACGGGCCGCACGGGCCGGTGTCGCCCATCATCCAAAAATTGTCCTTCTTGCCGCCGTACACGATGTGGACGGCCGGATCGAGGCCGGCGGCGCGGAAAAGGCCGGCCCAGATGTCGTAGGCTTCCTGATCGAGTTCGGACGGGTCGCCCTTGGCCTTGTCAGGCCGATACACGGTCGCGAAGAGGCGCTTCGCCGGGATGTGCCATTCCCTCGTGAGCAGCTCCCAGCCCCAGGTGAGTGACTCCTTCTTGAAGTAGTCGCCGAAGGACCAGTTGCCGAGCATCTCGAACATCGTGTGGTGGTAGGTATCGAAACCGACATCCTCGAGGTCGTTGTGCTTGCCGCCGGCGCGGATGCATTTCTGGGTATCGGTGGCGCGGCGGTCGCTCGCAGGGCGGACACCGGCCCACCTCGAGACGTCGGGCTGCCGGTCGCCGAGGAAGATCGGCACGAACTGGTTCATGCCGGCGTTGGTGAAGAGCAGTCCGGGCGAGTCGGGCAGCAACGACGACGACGGCACGACGGTGTGCTGATGGCGGTGAAAGAAATCGAGGAAGCTCTGGCGGATTTCGGCGGAGGTCATGGACGAAAGTTTTTTACCACGAAACACACGAAACACACGAAAGGAAGCGAGAACGGGAAGTGGCGATGGGTTTTAGGGGCCCTCGATCTCGTGCGAATTCGTCTGAATCACGATCTGCAGAAATGCTCACGGGAAGCGGAGAATTCATGGCCACAAAAAGACACGAAAAATCGTGAGTAAGTACTGTGCCGTGGGTTGCGCCTATAGGCGCGCGGACAATTGTGGTCGAAGGCCAAGCCATTTTTGCGTTCTTTGTGGCCATTCGGTTTGGCCTTTGGTTACAGTGCGCCGCTCCAGACAGATTCGTGGGTAAAAATCAGAGGTTCGCGATGATCGCATCGGCCATGGCGCGGGTGCCGATGGATTTCTGGCCGAAGGCAATGTCGGCGGTGCGCGCGCCGCTGACGACGGCCTTCCGCACGGCGGCTTCGATGCGCGCGGCGGGTTTTTCGAGGCCGAAGCTGTGGTGGAGCATCAGCGCGACCGACAGGATCTGCGCGCAGGGATTGGCGATGCCCTTGCCGGCGATGTCGGGCGCGGTGCCGCCGGCCGGCTCGTAGAGGCCGAAGGGCCGGCCGAGGGAATTCTGGCCGGCGCCGAGCGACGCGGAGGAGAGCATGCCGAGCGAACCGCACACGCAGGCCATTTCGTCGGAAAGGATGTCGCCGAACATGTTCTCGGTGAGGATGACGTCGAATTGGGCGGGATTGCGCACCAGCTGCATGGCGGCGTTGTCGACATACATGTGCGTGAGCGCGATCTCCGGGGCATGCTTGGCCAGGTAGGCGGAGACGGTCTTGCGCCAGAGGACGGAAGTCTCGAGGACATTGGCCTTGTCGACCGAACAGATGCGCTTTTGGCGGGTGCGGGCGATGGCGATAGCCACCTCGGCGATGCGCTTGATCTCGCTTTTGCGGTAAACCTTGGTGTCGACGGCCTGGGTGTCGCCGTCGGCAAGCTCGGTGGTGTGCTTCGGCTGGCCGAAATAAATGCCGCCGGTGAGCTCGCGGATGCAGACGATGTCGATGCCATTGGCTATGCGCGCGTTCTTGAGCGGGGAGGCGTCGATCAGCTCGGGGTAGAGGAGGCCGGGGCGGATGTTGGCGAAGAGGGTGAAGTGCTTGCGCAGCGTGAGAAGCGCGGCCCGCTCGGGTTGCTCCTTGGGCGGGAGTTTCTCCCATTTGGGCCCGCCGACCGAACCGAAGAGAATCGCGTCCGACTGCTCGCAAAGTTTAAGCGTGGCGGCGGGGAGCGCCTTGCCCTGGCGGTCGATGCCGGCGCCACCGACGTCGGCGATATGGTACTCGAGCAGGAGGCTCTCCTGCCGGCCGACGTGATCGAGCACGCGCAGCGCCTCGGCCATGACTTCAGGCCCAATGTAGTCTCCAGGCAGGACGGCGAACTTCAATTTCTGCATGATAAAAGGCCGAGGTTGGCAAGTTCCCGCGGCGCGACGCAAGCGCGGTGTTCAGCCAGGACAGTTAAATGTAGCAATTGCTACATTTATGTGTCGTCCGCGAAGAACTAGGGTCGCTCGGCGGCTGAATGCAATGCCAGCGACGAAGTAAAATACGCAGGACATAAAAATGTAGCAATTGCTACATCTTTTTGTCGCACCCAGCGGCGTGAGACGAGGGGTAAAGTGGGAAGGGGGGCAACGGGAGGCTGGCCTCAGGGCGCGGTTTTCGCCGTTGCGCGGGACGCGAAAACGCCTCTTGTGGCGGCATGAACTTGCACGCTTTGCCCAGCGGACCGATCCAAACCGTGGGCTACCTGCTCACCGCCCCAGAACGTGGCGAGGCGGTGTTGATCGACGCTCCGGGCGACATCCTCGACGAGATCGAGCCGGTCCTCGCACAGGAGAAATGCCGTCTGACGGAATTATGGATTACCCATGGACACTGGGACCACACGCAGGACGCCGCCAAGGTGGTGCGTGCCACCCACGCGAAGGTGCGGGCCCATGTCGCCGACCGGGTGATGATCGAAACGCCTGAGATCATGAAGCAATTCATCGGCGAGGACCTCGGGCTGGAGCCGGTCAAGGTCGATTTCTGGATGAAGCAGGACGACCGGTTCGAGGCGTTGGGCACGACGGTGGAAGTGCGCCACGTGCCGGGGCATTGCCCGGGCAACATCCTGTTTTATCTCGCCGCCGCGGGGGCAGCATTCGTGGGCGACGCGTTGTTCAACCGCAGCATCGGTCGCACGGACCTGCCGGGCGGGAGTTTCGAGATGCTGGCCAAGTCGATCCGGGAGCAAATCTACACGTTGCCGGACCAGACCACGGTCTATCCGGGCCACGGCGAACCCACGTCGGTGGGCGACGAGAAGGCCGGAAATCCTTACGTGAAAGGTTGACGGGAAGCCGCGTCGGCGGTCATAGACCTCGGCGTCATAGACCGCCGCAACCGCGGTAGCTGAATGAGCACCAACGAAAATCACGAAAACTTCATGCGGCGCGCGCTGGAACTGGCGCGGCGCGGTTGGGGGACGACGCATCCCAACCCGATGGTCGGAGCTCTGATCGTCGAGGACGGGAATGTCGTGGCCGAGGGCTTTCACGCCCAGGATGGCGAGCCGCATGCGGAGCGCCTGGCCCTGCTGGCGCGCGGCCGGCCGCCCCGGCCCGGCGCGACGCTTTACGTTACCCTCGAACCCTGCTCGACCGCGGGCCGGACGGGGGCGTGCACCGAGGCCATCATTGCGGCGGGCATCAAGCACGTGGTGGTCGGTGCCACCGATCCAAATCCCGACCATGCCGGGCGGGGCTTCGAAGTGCTGCGCGCGGCGGGAATCGAAACGATCACCGGCGTGCTCGAACGCGAGTGCGCCGACCTCAATCTGCTGTTCAACCATTGGATCACGCGGCGCAGCCCCTTGCTCGCGGGCAAGGTGGGGGTGACGCTGGATGGCAAGATCGCCTGCCGTACGGGTGATTCGCATTGGATCACCAATGAAGCGTCGCGCGCCGATGTGATGCGTTGGCGCCGGCTCTTCCCGGCGATCGCGGTGGGTGCCGGCACGGTGGCCAAGGACAACCCGCGCCTGACTGCGCGGTGCGAAGGCGCGCCGGAGTGGTGCCCGATCCGCTTCGTGTTTGACGGACTCCTGCGGACGGTCGTGGACCGTAATCAGCCGCAGCTGTACACCGACGAATTCCACGACCGCACCGTTGTCGTCACCACGCCGCACGGCGGCCTCGGCTACGTGCGCAAGCTGCGCGACCATGGTGTCCAGGTATGGGTGCTCGATTCGCCCCACCAGCGGGTGCCGCTGGCGGCGTTTCGGAAAAAGTGCGCCGAGGAAAAGATCCCGGGAGTCTATTTCGAAGGCGGCATGCAGTTGTTGAGCGAGTTTTTGCAGGAGCGGGAGCTGGACTATCTGTTTTTATACAAGGCGCCGGTGCTCCTGGCCGACGAGAAGGCGAAGCCGATGTTCACCGGATTGCGGACGGAAAAACTGACCAACGCGGTGCGGCTGACCGACGTGCGGCACGAGGCGTTTGGCGACGACGCCTTGATGCGCGGCCGGGTGGTTTATCCGGAGAAAATGTTCGTCGATGAAGGGGTGTTCAGTCTCGCTTGAGGCGGGAAAGTAACAAGTGACAAGGCGCAAGTATCAAGTGGGGGCGGTTCGGAGGGCGGGGGAATGAAGATTTTTCTCGCCTCGGGCAACGCGCACAAGGCGGCCGAGTTTCAGACGCTGGCCGATGCCTCGGGCCTGCCACTGCAGATTTTCCCGGCCTCGGCGGTGGGCGGCATGCCACCGGTGGTCGAAGATGCAGGCACGTTCGAGGGCAATGCCCGGAAAAAGGCGCGGGCGTTACACGCGCGGCTGCCGGCCGGGGCCTGGGTGCTGGCCGACGACAGCGGACTCTGCGTCGACGCGCTCGGCGGCGCGCCGGGCGTGGAGTCGGCCTACTATGCCGGGCCGCAAGGCGACAGTGCGGCCAACCTGCGGAAGCTCGTGGCCGCCATGCACGATGTGCCAGAGACGGCGCGCCGGGCACAATTCATGTGTGTGCTCCTGCTGGCCGGGCCGGGCGCTGCGGAGCACGTCTTTACGGGGCGTTGCGAAGGGCGGCTGCTGCGCGAACCGTGCGGGGACGGAGGTTTTGGCTACGACCCGCTCTTTGTGCCGGATGGTTACACGGAAAGCTTTGCCGCGCTTGGTGAAACAGTGAAAAATTCGCTCAGCCACCGTGGCCGGGCCTGGGCGCAGCTGGCCTCATGGTTCGAAGGGCAGTGGCGCTAAAGTGCGCCGGGCTCGCGCCGCAAGGTAAACGCGGGAGCGAGCCGGCCGCACCAGGCACCGCTTTTAGTGTGCGCCTACGTCGACCTTCTCGATCGACGCAGATTCGGGAGACGACCACGGAACCGTGCTCGACCATGCCGGTTCGGGGATGGTCGCGTGCAGCGTCCGCTTCATCAGCCGACGTAGTCGCCGCGCCGATACCCGGATGCGCAGGCGTTGACGCAACAAGCCGAAATTCCTCGGATGGTGGGCAAATTCCTCCGCTTCGACCCAAAAGTCCTGCAAGCGCGAGAGTCTTCCGACCCCATTGATGAAATCGAAATCGGCGGCGCCATAATCGCGGTGTAACCAGATGAGGAGCACATAGAGGATATGCGCGTGCGGATAAAGCGTCTGAGCCAATACTTCCTCGACAAAACGGTCGGGCGAGATGTCACGTTTCTGACAATACAACTCAACAAAGTTCGCTCTGCTTTTCATGGGACGGCTGGCTGGTTGGTTAGCTGACTGGCTGGTTGGCTAATCCAAGAAAATGCGAACCTGTGAGCTGCGCAAATGGAGGAGCCACTTTTTTGGCTATTGCGATTGCTTGGCGGGAAAGGTGCAGAACGGCATGGGAAGCCTTGGAACCTCGGGTGTAGCATCCGTGGTGGCCCAGTGCCCGGGCCCGTGCCGACGCTCCCGGTTCTCGGGCTGCAGCCTCGGAATCTCCGCCCGACCCTGCAGGGATGAACCGAGACCATAACCGATGGTGCCTTGAAAATGCAGGGCCGGACCTTGTGTCCGAGCCGAAAGGAAAACCTCAGCCTGCCGACGGGCGGCAGCCTTACCTTTAGATCCTATCAGTGATCGGATTAGCTTTCTGGAGAATCGCTGATTCCAACCCTGATCCTTTCAATCCGCTCTCTCGAAAACCAGGACGAACCCACTCTGCGGCGGCAGCGTGACTTTCAGAGTCCGATCGGGTGCAAGACGGACCGTCTCCTGACGGAAGGCCAGGTTGCCGCCATCGCCGTCGGCGATGAGCGTGCCGGTGCCACGGACGGACAGTTCGCGCAAATTCAACATGAGCGTTTTTGCTGTCGACTCGCTATTGATGCCGGCGACGTACCAGTGGCCGCCACCTTGGCGCGCGAGGACCACGAACTTCCCCGGGTAGCCGTCCAGAAATTTCGTGTCGTCCCAAATGGAAGGCACATGCCTAAGGAAATTCCTTACGTAGTCGGGCACCTTCGCCATGCCCTCGGGAATTTCCGCGTAATGCTGGATGCCGGAGGTGAACAGCACCGAAAGCGCCAGCTCGAACGCGCTGGTGGTGCGGCGTTGAATGTTGCTGATGTGATCGAGCGCCATCGGCGTGAAATCCATCGGATCGAAAACGTTTCGCGTGAACGGCAGCATGGCCGCATGCGTGGGCTCTTCGTCGGCGTTCCGCTGCTCGAAGGTGATGTATTCGAGCCCCTTGATCGCCTCCATGGTCATCAGGTGCGGATAGGTTCGCTGCCAGCCGCGCGGCAGCGTCGCGCCGTGAAAGTTCATCAAAAAGCCGTACGGCGCCGCATCGTCGAGGATGTCGAAATAGTAACCGATCATCGACTGGCCGTCGCCGCCGAAGAAGTCGATCTTGAGCCCGGCAATCCCCATGGCTTTCAGTCGCTCGAATTCCCGTACGCGGCTTTCATGGGTGAGCAGGAGGTTGCGCGGGGTCTGCGGTGCCTCGTTCCAACTGCCGGCCGAGTTGTACCACAGCAAAATTTTCACGCCCTTGCCCTGCGCGTAGTCGGCCAGATCCTTGATCTTGTCATAGCCGATCTGCGTGTCCCACAACGCATCGATCAGACAATAGCGCCAGTTCATCGCGGCCGCGTAGTCGATGAACTGCTTTTGTACCTCGTAGGTCGTCTTGCTGTCTTTAAGCAGCGGCCAGCTCCACGCCGCCTTGCCGGGCGCGATCGATGGATCCGCGGGCTGCACCGACGGGTTGGCCAGATCGATGCCGAGCGTGGACTCGGCGATGACCTTCAGACTGCCCACGACGATGAGGCGCCAGGGCGTGTGCCACGGGAGCGGCGATTCGGGATTGGCAGGGCCGCCGGGAAAGATCTCCCTCGGATCGGGGAAGCCGACCGAATACTCGCCGTCGGGCGATTCGGAGCGCAGACGCGTGCCGCAGTAGGTCCGGGTCAGGGCGGTTTCGCTTACGAGCAGCCAGGTGTTGCCGGAACGAAACAGCGCAGGGTAGACCCAGCCGGAACCAAAGAGTGAGGGCTTGCCGGTGGGAATTTC
>DATJPQ010000098.1:0-5570 GCA_035506315.1 Opitutaceae bacterium | reverse complement strand
TAACTTCTTCGCCGCTGCCTCGGCGGCCGCAATCTGGGTCTTAACCGCCAAGCGGGGAATTTCATCATCCCAGTCATGATGCAGGTTCTTGCTCTGGTCCGTGGAGGAAGTGAGGAGCTGGTTGCCCCCCTTGTCATCGAGAACCTTTCCCGCCGCCGCCACCTGCGGATCATCGATCCTGGTCACCCGGCCGTTTTTCACGGCCCAATAGGCGCAGGCGACATGCAGCGGCTGATGAATGTCTCCCACGAGGTGAACGATGAAACGCAGGGCACGAACATGGACGATCCTGCCGGGCGAATTGTCCGGTTTCTCGAGCAAGTCGATGCATGTCTGGAGGCCATGGACCACATCGTTGGGCCCGGTCGACGGTATGCCCGCGGGGTAAGCGTAAGCCTTGGTGCCGAGCGGCAGGTCAACGAAATGCCAGTCGTCGCTTTGCGCGAAGGCCGGCGTGGCCTTGACGCTTTCGATCTCCGCCATGGTTGTTTTCGGCGGCTCGCCGTGCGGCCCGGGCTTCGTTTCCTGCAGCCGGATGAAGTCGGCCCAGCAGGCTGTCTTCAGGGTGCTCTCGTTGCCAAGCAGCTGGGCGACCATGTCGGCGGCCGCGGCGTTCAGATGCTTCTTGGCGTTGATCCATATGGCATCGTGTTCCGGTTCGCTGAAACCCCGAGCGACGGTGCTGACGCCCATCGCGATCATAACGACCAGTAAACGCTTCATGGGAGTGAAGCTATAAAATATTCCAGATACCGCAAAAATCAAGCTGGAGGGGAATAAGCTACGCGATACTCCTCGGCTCCCTGGGCGTTGATGATGACAGGCTCAAGTCGAGTCATCCAGGCCGTCATGGTCCCCCGCCACCGGCACCGGCCTCCGCCGGTGGCTGGAGCACCGTGGCGGACACCGCACTGCCCCCACTCTTGTCGGGTGGAGCCGCGGTAGTACGGGCAAGCAACGGCATTCCGACCGGGAGAGCTACGGATTGTGCGGAAGCGACCGCAGTAAGCCGACGGGGCCGAGCTTAGGGACTTGGGGTTAGCTTTCACCAGGGTGGGTTCGGGATGACGCGGCCACGAGGCTTGGGTGATTGATGTCTTATATTCTGGACAATCTGGCCATGGAATGCCTAAAGTATGAGACGTCATGCCGCGAACCACTCCCACGCTTTTCCCAACTGCAACCCGCCAACTCGCCTCTCTGGGTGAGCGCCTTCGCGTGGCGCGGCTGCGTCGCCGTTACTCCGCTGAGTCGGTGGCCAAACGTGCCGGCGTCGCGCGCGGAACCCTCTATCGCGTCGAGGAGGGTGACCCGGGCGTCAGCATCGCCACCTACGCCAGTGTGCTGCGCGTGCTCGGCCTGCAAGGCGATCTCGACCTCGTGGCGCGGGACGACGTGCTCGGGCGCAAGCTCCAGGATTTGAAATTGCCCACCCGCAAGACAGCACCGCGCCGCACGTCAGTTCCGGAAAAAACTCCCGCCGCCGGCTCAAGTAATCCCCTTCCGCCCGCACCCGCTTCGCCATGAGTGCGCGCGCCAAAACGTCCGCCAGCGGCAGCCGGCAACAAATCGATGTCTGTCTCGATGCCGATATCATCGAGGCGCTATGCCGCATCGGCACTCTCTTCCACGCGGCGGGTCACGGTCACGCGATTTTTTCCTTCGCCTATGATCCCGATTGGCTACGCCGGCCGAATACGTTCGAAATCGATCCTGACCTCCAACTGCACGATGCGGAAAGCTATCCCAGCCAGCCGACCGGCGTGTTTCGGATATTCACGGACTCCGCGCCTGACCGCTGGGGACGCCTGCTGCTGGACCGCCGTGAAACCCTCAAGGCCCGGGAGGAGAAGCGACAAGCACGGATGCTTACGGAATGGGACTACCTTCTCGGTGTGCACGACCGTTGCCGGATGGGTGCGCTGCGTTTCCGACGCGATGCCGACTCGCCGTTTTTGGACAACGACCGGCAACTCGCCGCGCCGCCCGTGACCTCGTTGCGCGAACTCGAGGCCGCCTCGCTCGCGCTCGAAGCACCGAATGCCGACGAGCAACCCGAGTTTCGCCAATGGCTCACTGCCCTGCTGGCCCCCGGCAGTTCGCTCGGTGGAGCCCGGCCCAAAGCCAATTTCACCGATCCTGACGGAGCCCTGTGGATCGCCAAGTTTCCGAGCCGCGAGGATCGGCGCGACATCGGCGCGTGGGAAATGGTGGTGCATCAACTCGCCCAATCCGCCGGCCTGAACGTGCCGGATACCCAACTCCTCAGTCTAGGCAGCCGGCATCGAACCTTTGCGAGCCGCCGATTCGACCGGCTCGCGAACGGCCGGCGACGGTTTTTCGTGTCGGCGATGACGCTGCTAAACCGGCAGGACGGCGAAAATGCGAGTTATCTCGAATTGGCGGAATTTCTCAGCACGCGAGGCAGCCCGACACACAAACGGGCCGATCTGCGCGAGCTTTGGACGCGAATCGTTTTCAACATCCTCGTCTCCAACCGCGACGATCACCTGCGCAACCATGGGTTTGTCTTGTCCACAGATGGCTGGCGACTGGCACCCGCTTACGACCTCAATCCAAACATCGAACGAACCCACCATCAGCTGGCGATCGACTCCAGCGATCCGACCCCCGACGTTGAACTCGCCCTCACCACCGCTGAATATTACGGTCTCACCACCGCTCAGGCCGGTAAAATTTTTCAGCGCGTACGCGCCGCCATCACCCAGTGGCGAACCATCGCTAGGAAACATCGGCTACCGCGCGGGGAGATCGAGCTGGTGGGGCAAGCGTTTCCGCGGGCCAATCCGACGGAGTCAGGCCGCTGATTGTTGATTTTGCTTCTTATTCGCCCGACAGCGAAGGCTTCTCGTCGAACCCGGAGACCCCGTGTACAGTTGCCGTCCTTTCTCCTAAACGTCCAATGGGGCACGCCGCGCCGGTCCTGCAGGGCCCCTACCCTTGGCACTGGCACTTCGGCCCGCCGCGGCCCGTGAAACAAAAAAACCGTAAGGATGGCCCGCTCGCGCTTGCCGGTGAGCGTAGCTTCCGAAGGTGCCGCTAGGAGCGGCCGCGCCCGACGATCAGCCTGCAACAGGCATCAAATCGGAAGCAAATATCGTTCGCATATTTCCCTTTTTATTCAACGCTGCATGCTTACCGAATTGAATGAAAGGGATCACTTCTGCTTCCGGATGCCATGACGCCCCGCTGGCTTAGTCCGTTGGATTATGCCGTCATCGCCCTGTACTTTGCCGTCAATCTCGGCATCGGCTGGTGGTGCTCACGGCGAAAACAGGATACCAGCAAGGATTTTTTCCTGGGCGGCGGACGCATGGCCTGGTGGGCCACCGCCGTGAGTTATTTCGCCACCACCACGAGCAGCATCAGCTACATGGCGCTGCCGGCCGCTACGTTTGCCGGCGACTGGACCGTCTTCGGCTCTTCCCCCGCCCAGTCGTTTGCCGGAATCGTGATCGGTTTCGCGTTCGTCCGCCTGCTCCGCCAGCTCAACCTGACGACGGTGTTCGGCTATATCGACCAGCGGTTCGACCGCCGCGTGCGCCTGCTGGGTGCCGGTCTCGCCGTCCTGCTCTAGATCGGCGGTCGCATGAGCATCGTCATGCTCCTGCCCGCCATCGCGCTGTCCACGGTCACAGGGCTCAACGTTTATGCCAGCATCCTCGTGATGGGCCTGGTCACCACCTTTTATGCCCTGGAAGGCGGATTCGAAGCCGTGATCTGGACCGACGTGTTGCAGGCCACCGTAATGCTCGGCGGGATGCTGCTTGCGATCGGCCACCTGTCCGCGAACGTCGACGGCGGGTTTGCCGGCCTCCTGCGCGTCGGCGAGGCGCAGGGAAAATTCCGCACGGTCCTCTGGGATTTGAGCCTATCCCGCCCGACCGTGTGGGTGTTTGTCGGCATGTTCTACGCCTCGCTGTTCACCTACGTTGCCGACCAGCCGCTCATGCAGCGGGTCTTCGCGGCTCCCAGCGTCCGCGCGGCCCGCAACACTGTCATCCTGGGCAACAGCATCGCCGTGACGGCCTCACTGTTGTTCTTCTTTCTCGGCACCGCGTTGTTCGTTTTTTACCGGTTTCATCCCGAACGGCTCGACCCGGCGCTCACCAACGACGCGATCTTCCCGTACTTCATCGCCAACGAACTCCCCCACGGGATCGTCGGTTTAATCGTCGCCGGACTCTTCGCCGCCAGCATGGGTGCGTTGAGCAGCACGATCAACGCGACGGCCGCCATTGTCGTCAGCGATTTCCAAGGGACCTTTTACCCCCTGGCCTCGGCGGCCTCACAAGTGCGACTGGCGCGCATCGCCACACTGGTCGCCGGGCTCACGGCCACCGGCATGGCGTGTTATCTGGCGAGTTTGGGCGTGCCCTCGCTCTGGGAGCAGTTTCTGAAGCTGGTGGCCCTGATCGGCGGTGGGTTCCCGGGCGTGTTTGCCCTGGGCCTGCTGACCAAACGGGCCACGGCGGCCGGCGTGATGATCGGTGCGGTGGCGAGCATCGCCGTGACGGGCTGGGTGCAATCCTGCACGAGCACCAGTGCGTTTTTCCACGGCTTCGTCGCCATCACTTCGTGTATGATTATTGGATACCTCGCGAGCCTGTTCATCGGCCGGCGAAAAGACCCGGCAACCCTCCGGGGCCTCGTCATCTGGGATCTCCCCGCCGCGAAGTAGCCGGTCGACTAACGCCAACGCCGGGTGCCCCGGGCATCAACTTCCGCAGCCTGACTGACCCCATTCGGCTTGGCACAGCGAATCGGCTGAGGCGCAAGTTTACCGAATCTAGATTGCTGCGTAGCCACCGAGTCGTTGACGTTTTAGGTAGGTCAGACGATAACCGAATCCACTTCGAATGAGCATAGCATTGAAAGAAGCGACTTCGCGCTGGGCAGCGCGTGTTGTCGAGTGGACGGAACAAGCGATTGCACGGGGATTTTCGACGATTACATTTCAATACGTCAGACCACATCTGTCGCATGTGTCCTACACAGATGGGTTTTTATGCTTTTCGCATTCAGAGGAAATCGTCACGCGACCTCACTGGCCCGTTGGGCAACGCGACCGAGAATACGCGGCAAACTTGGAAAATCTGCCGGAAACGGCTGAACTCATTCGCGAGCTTAAAGCCTTGCATGGAAACCCAACCGAGGTGGCCTTAATGGTTCGTAAGGCGTCGCGTCGTATTATGGAGATCGTGTTCGAGGAAGGCAGGTCGCCGCATCTTACTCGTTGCATTGAATATTTCACGGCGGAAGTCACGAGACAACGTATACCATGGCTCATCAAAATCGGGTTTTCCGGAGTCATTCCCGAAGGTAAACTTGAATTCTCGACGATCGCAATTTGGCTCACCGAGCCAACGGACATCGAGCGATTGTATCGAGTAACTTCTATCGCCGCATTCAGCGCACACTCGTTTTTGTGTCCTTGCACGGCACACTTCAGCCTAGAAGTTTTCGAGGCGACTCGCGGTGAAGCATACTGGGAATCGCACCGCGTCGTGGCATTGCTTGCTTTGTTTGGGATTGGGTCGGTCTGCACA
>DATJPQ010000097.1:0-7941 GCA_035506315.1 Opitutaceae bacterium | reverse complement strand
TGAGTGCGAGGGCGGCCGTTCCGGCCGCCCTCATTCCGGATTCTCCTCGAAGTGGCGGTGGATCCGGGGTGCCTGGCTGGCCTTGCGCCAGACGATTTTCTCCCTGCGCTCAGGCCGGGCGGCGAGATGGCGGGACAACATATCCTGCTCGGCGCGCAATTTGAGATAGCTCAGCCAGCGCGCCTCGCTCAGTTCGCCGCTCGCGAGGGCGGCGCGCACGGCGCAGCCGGGTTCGCGTTCGTGCCCACAGTCGGTAAACCGGCAGCGGGCAGTGAGCGCGGCGATGTCGGCAAACGTGTCGGCCACGTCGGAGGCCCAGAGCTGCAGCTCGCGCATGCCGGGCGTATCGATCAGGAGCGCGCCGGAAGGGGCGACAAATAATTCGCGGCGGGTGGTCGTGTGGCGGCCTTTGCGGTCCTTGTCCCGGACATCCTGAATCGTCTGTACGGCCTCGCGCATGAGACGATTGACAATCGTCGATTTGCCCACGCCCGAGGGTCCGAGCAGGACGACGGTCTGGCCGCGCTGAAGCCACGGCGCGAGCTTGCGGCAACCGACGGCAGTTTCGGCGCAGAGGGCGACGACGGGCGCATCGCCGGCGATCGTGCGCACGGCGGCAACCGCGCCCGGCACATCGGGGTGCAGGTCAGCCTTGTTGAGGACTACGACCGGCTGCATGCCGCTCTCCCGCGCGACGGCGAGATAGCGCTCGATGCGGCGGAGGTTGAGCTTGGTGTCGAGGGCGGAGAGGAGAAAGACGGTGTCAACGTTGGCGGCGACGACCTGCTCGTGGCCGTGTTCGCCGGCAGCGCGACGGCAGAACCGCGTCTTGCGCGGCAGCACCGCCAGGATGTCGAGGCGCGACTCGCCGGGGCGGGTGGCCACCGCCACCCAGTCGCCGACGACGGGCAGCTCGGCGCGCGAACCGGCGGCGTGCAGAAGGCGTCCGCGGCATTCGCCTACGACCTCGTCGGCGCCGGTGTGCAACGCACAGGCGTGCCGGAGCTCGCAAATCACACGGGCAGGCTGCAGCCCGGCCGCGGCGTGTGGCGCGAAAGCGGTGGCGAAGTGTTGGTCCCACCCGAGATCGGCAAGCTCCATGCAGCTGAGAGAAACGAGACCGGGGCCGAGTGCAAGCGAGCGGGCGCCGGGAGCTCAGCTCCGTTTCAGCCAATTATTGAGTCTCGCAGAATAGGGTGACCGGGTTGGTGGAGCGGCTTGACCTCAAGACGCTTCTTCAGCGATTGAGCCGAACCAGCGCGTTGGGGTCAACGCGCTCCACCTTTGACCCTCAAATGTGCAGCACCCAGTAATCAGCGTTCTGCACTGCGTAAACCGGATCTTCCCTTCGGTATTTCGCCGCAACGCGGCGGTTTAAGGAGTGTGTCGGGCGGGGTGGATTGCATTGCAGCGGAAGACACGAACGTGTTCCGCCCATTGATCCAAAGCCCGACAAACTCCTACGGAATCCCGCTGCCGAACCGGCCGAAGCGTGGCTGCCCGTAGCGGTCGAGATCGACCGAGGCGACCACCGTTGTGGCCCGGCCGAGGATGCGGTCGCGCGCCACGCAGCCGAAAAAGCGAGAGTCGTGGCTGTTGTCGCGGTTGTCGCCCATCGCGAAATACTGACCGGATGGCACCCGTACCGGACCGAAGGTCCGCAGGGCCGGTGTGTCTGGCAGCACCATCACCGGATGCAACCGGGCGGCGAGACGTTCCTCCTCCAGCAGCGCGCCCTCAGGGACACCGACAGGCTGCGTCATGCCGGCGAATCCGGTATACGCGAGCGGTGCCCCGTTGATGTACAGGCGGTCGTTACGCGATTCGATCACATCACCAGGCAGGCCGATGACGCGTTTCACGAGGCGGGTGCCGTCGGCGGGTGAGTAAAACACGATCACATCGCCGCGCCGCGGATTGCCCCACTCGGCGAGATGCATCGTGGTGAAGGGCACCTTGAGATCGTAGGCAAGCTTGTTGATCCACACGAGTTCGCCGGGCAGGATGCTCGGGATCATCGAACCGGAGGGCACATAATTCCAGTCGGCCACGGCCGACTTGAGCGGGAACACGATCACGGCGGCGAGGGCGAGCGGCCGCAGCCACTCGCGCCAGAACCAACTGACATACCGGCGAAGCAAGGTTTTCATGGGAACGTTGCTCCGGTACGACCCGCCGCCCGGGTCTTTGTTGCTACAAAACGATGCGTCGCTTCTCCGGTGCGGGGTGGGGCCGGTAAAACAGGGCCGTCGCACCCACTGAGCCGGCATGGCAGCTTTGAGTCTGCGCGGCGAGTTCGGCGGCAAGCATGGCACGCAGGTCACGATCGGCGCCAAGGAAACGCACTTTCACCAGCTCATGCGCGGCCAACAGGCGGTCGAGCTCGGTCACCACGGATGGCGTGACGCCAGCCTGGCCGATCTTGAGCGAGGAGGCGAGATTTTGCCCGAGCCCGCGCAAGCGGGTTTTTTGGCTTCCGGTGAGGGTAGTAAGAAACATGCCATCCGCAGAGTACGCCGAGGCGCGCAGGGGAGGGGAGCCGAATTCTTCTCGTAAATCGATGGCGTTAGCGGTCGAAAGCATCCAATGGCAGCTCGCGCCATTGTCCGGGCGGCAGTGTGCCAAGCGTGAAATCGCCGAATTGTTCGCGATGCAGCGTTACGACTTCGAAACCCTGGCTCGCGAACATGCGTCGCACCTGATGGTAGCGCCCCTCGGTCAAGGTGAGTTCGGCCAGGCGTGAATCGCGCAGCCGCAGGATGGCCGGGGCGCAGGGTTCGCTCTCGCCGGCGAGCATGAGCGTACCGCCGGCGAACAGCGCAATCAATTCGTCAGCGCGACCGGTGGACATTTCACTTGTGAGCGTGGCGACATAAACTTTCGGCACCTTGTGCTTGGGCGAGGTGAGCCGGTGCACGAGCGCCGGCTGATCCGTGAGGAGCAACAGCCCGCTCGTGTCCTTGTCGAGCCGTCCGACGCTGGTCACCGGCGGATTGCGGCGCGACCAGCGCGTTGGCAGCAAACCATAGATGCCCGGGCCCTCGTGCTCGTCGTGCGAGCACACCAGGCCGACCGGCTTGTGCAGCAGCAACAACAAGCCCTCGGGGTGGTCGAGCGGCTCGCAGTCCACCCGCACTTCGGCCGCATCGGCCTTGGCGCCATAATCGGTGGCGACTTCACCGCGCACCGTTATGCGGCCGGCTTCCACCCAGGCGCGGGCTTCGCGACGGGAGCAGTAGCCGAGGTTGGCCAGCCATTGATCGAGACGGCGCATCGTGGGGAGACATCGGACAATAAGCAGCCCAGGCGCAAAAGGATTCGCGTGGTCTTCGCGGGGGAGAATCTCGTTCAAGTTCCGCGTTCCGGGTTTCGTGTTTCGGGTTTAGGAACCCAATCCACCACGCCGTAAGCGTTGCGACCACATGATCGGATTCGCGCGATCGTCTGGAAACCGCTGATTGACGCTGATCTTCGCTGATTCGACCAGACTTGGCCGGTTCGAATTCAGGAAATTTCCAATCCGAAAATTAGGGCCGATTAGCGTTCATTAGTGGTTGAAATTCGTCCGCTTTCCTTCCGTTGCGGTTCCACCGCGCCTGGATCGCCCGTGGTGAATCTCGGCGCGATTTGTCTCGGCAACGGTCGCGGCATTTGGGATGCCTTGGCCGCTCCTGAATCGGAGCGTTCTTATGGCACTTTGGGAATATAAAGTCATCACCAGCGGCAAGGGTGGATTCGCCACTCCGGCCCTGCTGGAATCGTATCTCAACCAGCTCGGCACGGACGAGTGGGAGATCATCGAATTTCGCGCGCAACCCGACAATCCGCTGGCCTTTCACGGGCTGGCGCGGCGTCCCACGCAACGCGACTGGACCTTGGAGGCAGCTGCGACCGCGGCGGCCAAGGCCGAGGCCGACAAACTGCGGGCGGAGTTCGCGGCAAAATTCCAGGCGGCCACGACCGGCACGGCCGGCGCCGCCGGTGCGACGGAGCCTGGCACGCCGGCCGCGGATACGGGCGAACCCGTCCGCGACGAGGCCTTCCGCCCGCTGCGTGACACCGAGCACGACCTCGACCCCGACGCGCTGGACGACACCGCCGCGGAAGAGATCAACGATTGGCCCGCGGAAGACCAGCTGCCGAGTTTCTTCGAGGCGATCCGACCGCACATGCGCCGCAACCAGCGCGGTCCCGGCCACTCGGTCAGCGTCGATTATCTCGTCAAGAAATTCGACATGCTGGAAGGCGACCTCATGACCGCGCTCCAGGAGTGCGGGTTCCCCGTCCCCGAGGACGAGGACGAGAAACCCGTCCACCTCGAGTACGATGGCGACATCTACTGGCTCAACGTCAACCGCCGCGGCGAGATTTGGATCAACATGCGCGAGAAACCGCGTCCGGTTTTCAAGGTCGCGAAGGCCACGCCGCTCGCGCCCGAGGTTGCGGGTGAGAAAGCGGAAACCGGGGAGCGGAAAGCGGAGAGTGACGCCGCCGACGCCACTTCCGGCGAACCGAGGGCAGAGGCTCCGGCGCCGCGAACCGACGACCGGAACCGGCGTCGCGACGAACGACGGCAAAAAGGCGACGGCCGCGGCCAGCGTTCCCAGGACCGCGAATCGAAAGGCGGGCATGCAACGGATCAGGCTGGGGTGGGACCGGAAGCGGCCGCCAAGGCTGCGCCGGCGCCACTGCCAGCCGGAACCGAACTGCTCGACAAGTTGCGCCCGCTCATGCGCCGCAGTCGCGGCGGCTGGTCGGGCTCCATCGGCTATCTGGCGCGTGCCGTCCGGCACAGCGAGGCCGACCTCAGCGCGGCGCTCGCCGCGCTCGGATTGCATTTGCCCGCCGCGGGCGGCGAAAAACCTGCGCCGGTCGAAATCGGCGGCCTTGCCTACTGGCTCAACAAGGACGGACGTGGCGGCGTCTGGATCAACATCTCGGAAGGGAAAAAAGCGGAAGGCGAAGAGCGGAAAGCGGAGAGTTCCGGACAGACGGCAGAGACCAGAAGTCAGACGTCAGAAGTCGGAAAACCACCAACGGAAGACGGGGGCCCAAAGACCGAAATTCCGGCTCCACCACCCGAAATTCCAAACCCGAAACTCGAAACTGCGGAGGCTGCGCCGCTGGCGGCGGTCCGGTTGTTGATGAAGCCGACCAGGACCGGCTCGTATGCCGGCTCGACCGGTTTTCTGGCGCAGGCGCTCGGCAAGGGCGAAGAAGAGTTCATCGCCGCAATGGTGGGCGCCGGCCTCAAGGTGCCGGAGAAAGCGCGCGAGAAGCCGATCTTTGCCGAGTACGCCGGCGAAATCTTCTGGTTCAACAAAAACGCCAAGGGCGAATTATGGCTCAACGCCAAGGCGTCGAAGTTTGCCGGCAAGAAAACCGATGCGGCCGAGGCCGCGAAGGACAGCGACACCGCCGCGAAGAAGTCCGACCGGAGTGGTCGTGGCCGGAAGAAATCAGCCGCGACCGGGTAGTTTCCTGGGCACCGCTGCAGGCTTGCCCGCCGGAGGCGGACGATCGTACGCCCTCTGTCGGATCGATGCGATGGGGTAGGGCGCGTTATCCCTAACGCGCCGATTCCCCTTGGTCGAACCCGACGGCGGACTAAGGATAGTCCGCCCTACCCGGAGCTTCGCCGCGTAACCGCGGCGGCTCCGCCACCAATCCAAACCGCCTTAGGCGCTGCCGGCCAAAACCGGCAGGCGCACCACAAACTCCGTCCAATCCGCGGCGGTCTGGCCGAGGGTGATCGTGCCATCGTGGGCGGTCACGATCTCGCGGCACAAACTCAATCCGAGGCCGCTGCCGCCCGTGTCCCGGTTGCGATCGAAATCAAGGCGATAAAAGCGCTCGAAGAGTGCCGGACGTCGTTCCGGCGGGATGCCGGAGCCGGTGTTGGCCACCGTCACGGTCGCGAACCCGTTGGCCATGCTGAGCGTCAACCGCACCCACCCGTCCGCCCGGTTGTATTTCACCGCGTTGTCGATGAGGTTGAGCAGCACCCGGCGCAACATGGTTGCGTCGCCCAGCACCCGGACGCCGGGGGCGATTTCCGTCTCGATCCTGAGGTGGCGCGGCGCCGCCAGCAACTCGGCGTCTTCGCCCGCCTCCGCCACCAGTGAGCTCCAGTCGAGCGGTTCCCGCTGCAGCGGGCTCTTTCCGGCGTCGAAACGCGTCAGTAGCAGGAGATTTTCTGCGGTTTTTTGCAGGGCGGATGTTTCATCCAGCAAGTCCACCAGCAGGTGTTCCTGCTCGGTCGTATTCGTGCCCGAACGCAGTGCGTCCTCGAGCTGGCCGCGCATGATCGTCAGCGGCGTGCGCAGTTCGTGCGAGGCGTCGGCGGTGAACCGTGTCGCCTGCTCGAAGCTGCGTTGCAGGCGGTCGAACATGCCGTTGAGCACCCGGATGTGCCGGCCGATTTCGTCCTCGATCTCCGGTGCGGGCAGCCGCTCTCCGAGCCGGTCGGCCGTGATCGAGGCCGCGGCCTCGGTGATATGCTGAATCGGCTGCAGCGCCCGCCGCGCGATCCACCAACTGCCGCCGGCGACGACGAGCAGCACGGCAGGAAACGCGATGAGGGCGGCGCCGAGCAGATCCTCCACGCTTTCCGTGGCGGGCTCGAGCGGGGCGGCCAGCAGCAAGGTCATCTCGCCGCGCGGGAAGGCCCCCACCCGCAGGCGGGTGTGCTCGATCGTGACGTTGAAGAAATGCCGGTGCGGTGGCCAGCGACCCGGAGGCCAGTGCGCCCACGTTCCCGCCAACAAGGCCGGTTGCGCCCGAATCAGCACGCCATCCCTGATGCGCATGAGCGCGAAACCGTACAGCGCCGTCTCCGCCGGGTTGTGCCCTCGCTTGGCCGGGTTGACGGCCAGCGCGACGAGCGGCGTGGTATCGGGTTCGCCCGCGTCGCGCGCCGCCACCAGCAGGGCATCCGTGGCGAGCCGGTCGTCGATCATCTCGACCTGCTCGGTATAGAGGTTGAAGGCGACGACGGCTGTGAAGGTCACGAGGGCGACACCAGTGGCGAGGGCCGCCCATGCCGCAATCCGCCAGCGCAATGGCCAGGAGGTCTTCATGGAGCGGTCTTCAGGGTGTAGCCGACGCCGCGCACGGTCTGGATCAGCTTCACCTGGTGGTCATCGTCGATTTTTCGGCGCAGGCGCTGGATGCACACGTCGACGACGTTGGTGCCCGGGTCGAAATGATAGCCCCACACCTGTTCGCAAATCTGGGTGCGCGTCAGCACCCGGCCCGGCGAACGCAGCAGGAATTCGAGCAGCGAAAATTCGCGCACGGTGAGTTCGATCTTCCGGCCGGCGCGCCGGACTTCGCGCGTATTGAGGTTGAGGGTGAGCTCTTCGTATTGCTGCAGGTTGAGCCCCTCGCCGGTGAGCCGGCGGCGCACGGCCCGCAATCGCGCGATCAGCTCGTCCATCGAGAACGGTTTGGCCAGATAGTCGTCGGCGCCGAGATTCAAGCCCTCGACGCGCTCCGCCAGTCCGTCGCGCGCCGTGAGGAGGATGACCGGCACGGTGTGGCGCTGCTCGCGCAATTGTCGCAACACGCTCAGCCCGTCGCGTCCCGGCAGCATCACATCGAGCACGACCGCATCGAAACGCTCGCTGGTCGCCAGATGCAGCGCCTCGTTGCCCTCGTGGCTGACTTGCGGATTGAAGCCCACCTCGGACAGCCCCTTCCGGATGAAGGAGGCGATTTTTTTGTCGTCTTCCACGACGAGGATGCGCATCGGCGGGAGGTTAGGGATTGGCACAGCGGGTTCGAGGGCAAAACGGCCGGCGGCTTCACATCTGGTTGTCGAACTGCAGGTCTTCTTTCGGTTTTTTGGTCGGCTTGCCGAAGTTGTAGATGTAGCCGACGTAGACGATGCGCGCACTGCGCCGGCGGGTGATGTCCTCGTGCAGCGACGGGGTGTCGAGG
>DATJPQ010000096.1:0-8805 GCA_035506315.1 Opitutaceae bacterium | reverse complement strand
GCCCTGCACGAACCTGAAACCAACACGCCACCCAATGATCTCGTGCCAATCTGTTCGCTCGCCCGGGCCATCGACGCCCGCCGTATTCTCGAGGTGGGAACCTACAACGGTGCAAGCGCCATCAATTTCGCGCTGGCCTGTCCAGCTGCCACGGTGACGACGTACGACGTGCGCGCCGAGGCTGGAGAAATGATCGCAGCAGCCGAACCGGCCATCCAGCACCGGATCGAACGCCGGGTCGCTGATTTCGCACTCGACGGGCCTCGGCTGCGCGTCGAGCCGCGTTACGATTTCGTTTTCATCGACGGCGATCACAAATTTGCTGCGGTGACGGCGGATTCAGCGCTGGCCTTCGAGCGAGTCGTCCCCGGCGGTATCATCGCATGGCACGACTACCGGCATGTCGGCCACGAATGGCTGTCGTGCGAAAATCTCGTCCCCGAGGTATTGAACAGCCTCGCTAAGAAACATGCCATTCGCCACCTGCGCGGCACCACGATCGCGGTGTTGCGATGGCCGGCGGGTTAGGATTTCACGGTCAGATTCTTCCCTTGGCCTGCTCATTTCCAGATCGAGTGTCACGTAATACGTGACACTCGATCTGAACTGTATCTTGTGCTGCGTATAACGAAAGAGCGTTAGGCTACTGGCAGCGATCGGCCCTGCCCGTCGACCCGTGCTGCCGCAAGCAGTCCGCCGCGCAAGATTGGCCACAGCCGGTGGCGTCCATCGCGGGCATCCCACAAGATTCGGCAAATCAGGGGCAGCAGGTTCCACTGGCCGCGCCGGACGCCCCGGCGGGCGTAGTACAGCGCGTGTCTCGGCAGCGACTCCGCCCTGGCCCGATGCGCCGCGGCAGCGTACAAGTCCGCCGCCGACCGCGCCCGTGCGTCCGCCTCCCGAGTCCACTCCGTCAGTTCCTCCAGCTTCGCCGGCTCGCCGGCGCGACGCCGGGCCGCGGCCATGCTGACCGCCATGCCCACGGCGAGTTGCCGTTTCGGATATCGCTGGCTTTCGCTGGCCGCATGTACGCGGTAGGCCGCCAGCGCCTCTGGCAGCCAGCCCACCTCGCCATCCTCGAGCGCACGCGTGAGCAGGAAATAGTCATACACCATGATATCCAGCAGCATCGGCAGGGTATTCGCCCGCAGCCAGTCTGCCCGCCACGTACTGGTGCTGTGAATTGCCGGCATGGTGAACTCAGCCATGCGGCGCAAAGCACCCGCATCGCGCGCAATGAACCACGGCGCGATCATGCAACCAGTTTCGTCGATGAATCGGGCGTTGCCGTAAACGGCGAGGCGCCGCGTATTCCCACCCAGCCAGTCCAGCGACCGCGCGAGCCGGTGCGGCAGGGCCTGATCGTCACCATCGAGGATGGCGATGAACGGCGACTGGATAAATTGTAGCGCGCACGCTAGCCCGTTCATCTGCTTCAAGTTTTCTCCGGCGAAATGCACCCGAACCCGGCCGTCGCGCGCCGCCCACGCTTTCAGGTGCTCGCGGGTGTCGTCTTCGCTGGCGTTGTCGACCACGAACCATTCGAGGGGTGGCCCCTCCTGCGTGAGCACGCTCTCCGCGCAGCCATCGATCCAGCGCGCCTGGTTGCGCACTACTGAGACCACGGTGATCGCGGGTGTATTGGGGGTCACATCCACCGGGAGGATTGCGCCCGCGGAGGCCGGGCGAGGCAACACCATAGCGGCACCCGGCGAATCTGGCGTGGACTTCGTCCGCGGCAAAAGCTTTCTAGCAGCGATGGATGTCGCCGCCCCGCTTGCTTCGCCTCCTTCCGTCCCGCCGGATCTGCGCTGGCGGCGGCTGGGCGTGGGTGCGGGAGCCATGCTGGCGGGCCGGTTGACCACCGCCGTCTGCGGATTGGTGCAGGTGCCCATCGCACTCGCGCATCTCGGCACTGAAGCCTTCGGGTTGTGGCTGGCGGCCACCGGTTTCGTTTGGACGCTCAGCATCCTCGATTGCGGCCTGGGATTCGCGGTGCAAAACCGCCTCGCCACTCTCTTCGGTGCCGGTCGCGAAGCCGAGGCGGTCGCCCTCGTGCGGCGGACGTGGCAGATGCTGGCCGTCGGGGCGGCGATCGTGGCGACCGTCGGCGTGCCAATCGCTATCTGGGGACGATGGGACGCATGGTTCGGCGTGACCGATCCTGCGCTCCGCGCCCAAACTCACGCCGCCGTGGCCATCGCGTTTACGGCCGCCGCCGTTAATTTGCCGCTCGCGTTTGCCGCGCGTGTCGCCGCCGCCCTGCAACTAATGTGGCTCACCGGTCTATGGACGGCGGTGGCGAGCGTGCTCGGTCTTGCCGCGGTGGCGACTGCCGCGTGGCTGGGCCTGCCGCTCGCTGGATTCATGGTGGCGGCATGCATCCTGCCGCTCGCTCCGCATGTGGGTACGTGGCTGCACTTGCGGCGTCGCGCCGCCTGGCTGCGGCGGCCGACGACCACGCCTCCGGACCTGCGCGGGCTGGCGCGTGCGAGCGTCTTGTTTTTCATGCCCCAGCTCGGTGCGGCGTTCATCGGCTCGTTCGTGCCCACTCTTGTGGTATTTTTCGCTGGCCCGATTGCGGCCGCCACTTACGGAGTGCTACAGCGGCTCTTCGGGCTCGCCCTGCAATTACAGAACATGGCATTGCTGCCCACCTGGCCAGTCTACACGCAGGCTGCGGCGGCCAGCGACGCAACCTTCATGCGCCGGGCGTTTCGCGCCACATGGATGCTGACCGCGCTTGTTTTTGTCCTCCCCACGATGCTGCTCACCCCCTGGGTGCCAGCAGTAGTCCGTTTGTGGTTGGGCGCCTCCGCACCGGCGATCTCCCCCGCACTCCTCTGGACCATGCTGGGCTGGCATCTGCTGCAATACTGCGGCGCCCCGATCGCGATGGTTTTGAACGGTGTGGGCCGCGTGGGAGGACTTGCCGTGTTCGGGTGGATTTGCCTCCTGATCACACTCGGTCTTTGCACCATACTCGGTCCGCGCTGGGGCGCCGCCGGTGTGATTGTGGCGCTCGCGGTGCCGTATGCGCTGATCAATCTTCCCCTCACTGGCTGGCAGGCACGCCACGCCCTCACCGCCGTGGCCCCGCCGGCCGCGAACATGCCCGAAAACGCGATCCGATGAACCAACCGCATCGATTGCCCCTCTGGCTCCGGCGCCTGCTGGCGCGGCATCTTGCACACCCGGCAGCACTGGCGTCAACGCCGCGGCGGCGACGAGCCTGCCTTTATAAGGTCGATCGCATCGGCGACTTCATCCTTGCGACGGGCGCACTGCGAATGCTGGTCGACCATTTCGGCGCGGCCGAGTGCCGGCTCATCGTGTCGTCCCAGGCCGCTCCTTTTGCGGCTGCGGAATTTCCCGACGTCGAGCGTTGGACAGCGCCCGCCGGGACCAGCGGTGTCTGGCGGGAAATGCGTCCACTGCGGCGCGAGCTGGCTCCACAGTGGGCAGAGGAGGAATTCGCGACCCTAATTTGCCTCCGCCACCAACACGCGCTGCACCATGACCTCACGCTTTCGTGGATCCGGGCGGAAAACTGGCGGGGATTGGGCGAACGCCCCACGGTGGCTCATCTCGCGCTCGACAACCGACCCGAACCCGCAACCGGCTACCCGGCAACCACCGAAGCGCCGTGGTGCCGCGAGCTTCTCGCCCATCGCCAAGTGCTTTCCGCCGTACTAGGTCGCGACGTCAGCTGGGAGGAAATGAGCCCGCGTCTGCGCTATCTGCAACCAGAGGCAGGGTGCGAAATCGTGCTCTGTCCATTCGGCGGCGCCTGCATTCGTGATTATCCGCGTGCGGCCTGGCTCGCCGCCTGGCGGCAGGCCGTCGAGCCGCATGCCGTCGTGCGCCTGCTCGGTTCCGGCGAAAGACGCGATGAGTTGGAGCAATTTGCAGCGGATCTACGCGCGGCCGAGGCGGACGTCGTCGTGACCGCGGACGCGCCTCCCCGGGATTTCGCCCGCCATGTGGCACAAGCAAGGATGGTGCTCACCGTCGAGAGCGCCGCCGCGCACATTGCCGTGGCGCTCGATAAACCAGCCGCCATCGTCATGGGTGGTGGCCATTTCGGCTGGTTCGCCCCGTGGGGCGATAGCAGCCGTCAACGCTGGCTGCACCACCCACTAGACTGCTACGGCTGCAACTGGCAGTGCCGGCGGCCTCGCATCGAGTGCCTGCTCGATCTGCCCGCCACGGCCGTGGCACAATCCATCCGGGAGGTTCTGCCCCATGCCTGAATCCGTGCACTCCGACGTCATCGTCATCCCCGCACATAACCGGCACGCGATCACGCTCGCGGCACTGCGCGCGTTGGCCGTGGATGGCGTGACCTCTTGGGCCGTCGTGCTCGTGGTCGATGACGGCTCAACGGACGGCACCGGTGAAGCCGTGGCCCGGGAATTTCCGTCTGTCGGGTTGCTTCGCGGCAATGGCACCTGGTGGTGGTGCGGCGCGATCCGGCGCGGCATGGAATGGGCGCTAGCCCGGGGTGCAGAACGCGTGTTCTGGTTGAATGACGACTGCCGCCCACCGCCGGGCGGTTTGAGCGCGTTGCGCGGCCTCGTGCAACGCGAAGAGTGCGTCGCGTGGATCGACGCCCGGGCACCGGGTGGCTGGTCCTATGGCGCCCACCGCAAAACGCTCTGGCGCGTGCGCCGCTGCACGCCCGCGGAGGAAGCCCACGGCCAGATCGATACTTTCAGCGGCAACTGCGTGTGCCTGCCGCGCTACTGGATCGAGCGCACCGGGCTGCCGCACGACCAGCTCTTTCCGCATGGCATCGGCGATCTCGATTACGGCTTGAGGTTGCACGCGGCTGGCGCACCACTCCGCGCCCTGCCGGGTGTCGCCGCCGAGAACGCGGACCCCGTGCCCAGCTCCGCCGAATCGTGGCTCGCGAGTGCGCGGCCGATGCGCGACATCTGGCGCGATTTTTCGTCGCCGCGGAGTTTCTTCCATTTCCCCGCGTGGCGTCGCTTTGCGCTGCGCCACTGGGGCCCGGTCTGGGGTTGGGCCGTGTTTGCCGCGCCTTATGCGCGCTGGGCAGCCATCGCCGGCGTACGTCCGCTGCGACGGTACTGGACAAGCGTCAACTCACCCAGCGGTCAGGGAAAATTCCAAGGCTGACGACCAGGGCGTTGGCGCACGCGCGCCAGTCGGCGCCGCGGCTTTCGCGCAAGAGTCGCACGACCAGCCCGGCGCAACGACCAGGCCGACGGGAAAGCTTGGCCTCGGCGAGAAGCATTTGCAGCACGTAGCGACGCCGTGCCAATCGAGAGAAAAGGCCGGGGCGCAGCGCCAGGATGCGCGCCGCCGCTGCCCGCAGCGGTGCGGCGTTGGCATTCACGCGCGGACCGGGTTGCGGGAAAATGTCCACGAGGGGCGCACCCACGATCGGCACATGATTCGCCCCCGCCATCGCCAACAGGCGGTGGGCAAACTCCGCATCCTCGCCCGGACTGAGCGTTTCGTCGAATCGCGCCGCGCCGGGATGCCGGTGCAGGAGCAGCGGCGTGTTCCAACGGGCGCGGAGAATGAGCTCGTCGCCCCCCCATTCCACGGTGTCGCATTGCACGGTCCGCGAGCGACCGCGCAGGTGAAACACTGCGCCACATAACACCACGGGCACATCCGTGCGTTGCGCGAGCGTGAGTTGTCGCGCGAGTTTTTCGGGACGATAGGCGTCGTCGTCGTCGAGATAGGTCACCCACTGTCCGCGGGCCACGGCCAGGCCGGCATTGCGCGCGGCGGAAGCGCTGCCTGCAGCGGATGCCCCGACGATCTGCACCCGCGAATCGTTCCGCCAGAGAGCCGCCATCGGATGGGTGGCGACCGGCGGCTCGCGGCGGTTGTTGTCGACGATCAGCAGCTCGAAATCCGGCTCGGTCTGGGCGAGCACGCTGGCCACCGCCCGCGGCAACAAGTGTCCGCGATCGCAGGTGGGAAGAATCACGGTGACGGGCGGCATGGGTTGCTGGACCGGCGCGGCAGGACACGCCGGTGCCGGCATGGCGGCGGGAATTCCCGGTGCAGGCAAGCCCGCAATCAGGCCCGCACGTGGTGAGACCGTTGCGTTCCCCGGGATTTTCTGATCGGTGAGGTACTGTGGAAATTGCGTCCAAGCAGCGTCTGCTCACGATCATTTCCCTGGCCGTCGCACTGATTGTGGGTTGGCAAATCGCCAACGAGAGTCTGGTGCTGGCCGGGCTGCTTGGCAGCCTGCTGTTGTTGTGGCTCGTGAGCCAGTTCGGGCGGGTGCCGGCCGATGCTCTGGTGGCGGGAGGCGTGCTCGTGGGTTACCTTGTCGGCAATCGCGGATTTGCCCAACTGCACACACCCCAGCTGCCGTTGCTGCCCGCGGAGGCGGCACTCGGACTGGGAGCCTGTATCGCGATTTGGCGGGCCGCCCGCAGCAAGGTGCTGCCGGTGCAGCCCGATGCTTTGAACTTCCTGCTGCTTGTCTGGCTCGCGGTCGGCGCGGCCCGGTTGCGATTTGATTTCGCGACCCATGGCTTTCTGGCTGTGCGGGATTTCGCGATGCTTTACTACGCCGCCTTTTTCTTCCTGGCCCAAGGCTGGAGCGCCGATGCCGCGACGCGACTTTGGGTCGAGCGCTGCTTGACGGTCGGTTTCGCGCTGACGGCCCCGGTGTTCCTCGTCTTTGCCCGATGGCCAGATTTCTTCGTCGCTCATTTCACGGTGATGGGAGCGCCCCTGATCTTTGTGAAAAGCGACGTGGCCGGCGGCTTCATGGTGGCGGGCGTTTTCTGGTTTCTCGCCCGATATGGCCGGGGCAAAAGATGGCACTGGGTGCTGCTTGCGGGGATCAACCTGATCGGCGTGGCGCTGAGCAACAGCCGCGCGGCGCTGGTCGCGCTAGTCGTGGTCTGCGTCTGGCTGGCAGTATGCCGTGATTGGCGGCGGCTCCGACCCATCGGGGCGATGGCCGCCGCCGCCCTGCTCGTTCTCTTCACGGCCGCCATCGTGAGCAACAAGCCCTGGACCCAGAGCCCCGGCTACCGGCTGTACGAGAGCGTCGCCTCGATCATGGATTACGCTGGTTCGAAATCCTACGAGTCGGCCGATCTCGGCGATAAACCCGATAACAATCTATTTCGCACAACCTGGTGGCGGATCGTAGTGGACGAAACCTGGGAAAAAGGGCGTTGGCTGGGCCTCGGCTTCGGCTACGATCTGGCCGACCAGTTCACCCGCATTTATTATGCCGAGGACTCGGAGGAATTCACCGTTCGTAGTCCGCACAACTTTCTGCTGACGGTTTTCAGTCGCATGGGGATGGTTGGGCTCGCGCTGCTGCTCGCGTTGCTCGCAACGATGGCCGAGCGCACCTGGCACGCCGGCCGGGATGCCGCGCAGGGCCGGACGGATGGCAGGGCTTTTTCCCTCTGGCTCGGAGGCTGGGGTATTTTCACCAGCGCCTGCTTCGGCGTGGTGCTGGAAGGGCCGATGGGAGCGGTGGTTTTCTGGACCTTGCTGGGCCTGGCAAACGCCACAAGCGCCGCCGAACTGGAACCTCGTGAGGCGGAGGACGCCGCCCACCCTGCGCCGACGTCCGCCGATTCTCCGGCTGCTGCACCCTTGCCGAATGCCGGGACAGCCGTTTTGTTGCAGCGAGCACCGTGAATCTCCAATCGCCACTCGAGTACCTGAGCGTCTTCAAAGTCACCACGCGGGAGCGCTGGGATTTCGGGACGCCGCTCGCCCTGGTGGGGCTGGGGACGTTTGGCGTTTGCTTCATCTACAGCGCCCAGTTCTCCGTGCACGGCAACGACTGGATCAAGCAGCTCGTGTTTCTCGCGCTGGGCGCGGCACTTTATGTGGGAGTGGCGCTCATCGATTACCGCTTCTGGTTGAGCGTGGCGCACTGGTTCTACCTGGCGTGTCTGATCCCGCTCGTGCTCGTGCTCATCCCCGGAGTTGGCAGCGAACGCTATGGCTCGCAGCGCTGGATCGATCTGGGCTTCTTTTCCATCCAACCGTCTGAACTGGCTAAAGTCGCTGTGCTGCTGATGGTTGCTGGCATCCTGATCAGCTCCGAAATCGGCACGGTGCGGCAGTCGCTGGGCGTCCTGGGCAAGTTGGCGCTTGCGGTGGGATTGCCCATGTTCCTAATCCTGCTTCAACCCGACCTGAAGTCGGCCATCGTGCTTCCCCCCGTCGTCTTCGCCCTGCTCTACGTTGCCAAGCTCTCGACCCGTTTCTTCACGGGTGCGCTGGGCGCGTTTGTCGTGATCGTGAGCATCCTGGCGTGGGATGTCTGGCGCTATGCGGACTATATGGAGTCGCGCCACCTGTCGTTCATGAAGGACAAGGGCGCCTACGAGTCGCATTCGTGGCTGCCGTATTTGCACGATTACCAGCGCAACCGCATCCTGTCGTTCGCCGCGCCCGAGGTCATCGACCCGACCGGCATGAACGACGGCTACAACCTCCACCAGTCGCTCATCTCGGTGGGCAGCGGCGGTCTCACCGGCAAGGGCTGGACGGCCGGCACGCAGGCGCAGCTCGGCTACCTGCCGCGCTCGGTGGCGCATAACGATTTTGTCTTCTCGGTCATCGCCGAGGAGAAAGGATTCCTGGGAAGCCTCACGGTTCTCGGCCTGTTTGGGATAGTGTTGTTCAACGGTGTCCGTATCGCGGGTCTCGCTCGAGACCGCCTCGGCACGCTGCTAGCCATCGGCGTGACGGTGCTCTTCGCGGTGCATGTCTTCGTGAACATAGCCATGACCATCGGGCTCGTGCCCATCACGGGCATACCGCTTCCCTTCA
>DATJPQ010000095.1:0-12852 GCA_035506315.1 Opitutaceae bacterium | reverse complement strand
GCCAAAGGTGTTCAAAACAAAGGCGGGCATCACGCCAAAACCGCCGCCGTAGCAGAGTAGCACGTAGCAAACGAGGCCGCCGAACAGCCAGGGATCGCGCACGACGATCAGCGCCGCGACGGCCAGCACCTGCGTGCCGAGCATCAAGCGGAACGTGCACAACTGGCCGAGCCGGTCGGAGAGCGCGCCCCAGAGGAGGCGGCCGAGTCCGTTGAACAACGAGCTCACCGCGATGAGCGTGGCCCCAAAGCCGGCGAGCGCAGCAGCCGGGAGCGAGGCGTCCTTCTGCCGGCAAAGGTCCTGCAGCAACGGTGACTGGAAGCCGATGATTGCGATGCCGGCGGCGATGTTGCAGAAGAACACCAACCACATCAGGGCGAAGCGGCGCCAGTCGGTCGGTGGGGCGGTTGATACCTGTAGGGCCGGCCCTTGTGGCCGTGCCGTGTTCGACGGTGACGGCCCGCCGTCAAGCGGCGGCCCTACATTCGGACCGTCCGCCGGCGGATTGCGCATGAACCACGCCGCTACCAGCCCTGCGCCGCCGAGGATTACCCCGGCGCCCGCAAAGACCAGCGGCAGGCGGCCAGCGAACGCGGCGGCGAGGGCCGGCGCAATGACCTTGCTCATGAGCAGCGCACCAAAGCCGAAACCCATCACGACCATGCCGGTCACGAGGCCCTTCTTGTCGGGAAACCACTTTGCCGCGGTCGCCACCGGGGTGACGTAGCCGAGTCCGAGCCCGATGCCGCCGATCACGCCGTCGCCGAGCCAGAGCAACGGAAGCGAATGGAGGTGGAGCGCGAGCGCGGCGAGCAGGTGTCCGGCGCCGAAGAGCAGGCTGCCGGTGACGGCGAGCGTGCGCGGACCGAAACGCGGCAAGGCGACTCCACCGGCCGCAGCGGCGAGGCCGAGGAAGCCGATGGCGAGGCTGAACGTCCAGGCGACCTGCGCATTGCTCCAGCCGTAGCCCTCGGTCAGCGGCTTCTGAAAATAGCTCCAGGCATAGACCGAACCGAGGCACAGCTGCAGCAGCGTGCCCATGCCGGCGATCAGCCAGCGGGAGGGAAGTTTGTCAGAGACCACGGATTTCACGGGAATTTTTGACCTGAAACCGGCATGTGACCACAGATGCACACAGATACGACCGGAGTTTGGGTAGGATTGGATGGCATTGCAGAGTCTCGTAGGGGCGCAGTCTCGCTGCGCCCTCAGACGCAATCAAGGGCGCAACAAGATTGCGCCCCTACGGTTCGATCCCAATCCATTTTACAGAAGCTCGCAGAGAACGCAGAGATTGACCCGCGGGAGGTTGATTCCGAATTACTCCGCGTCCTCCGCGCCCTCCTGTAAAATTTCTAGTCTGAATCAGGAAATTAGCGCCCATTAGCGTTCATTAGTGGTTCAAATCCGTTCGATCCCTCAGAACAGCCCGACGGTGTTGCCGTCGGCGTCGACGTCCATCGCCTCGGCGGCGGGGACTTTCGGGAGGCCCGGCATGGTCATGATGTCTCCGGTGTACACGACGACGAAACCCGGGCCGGCACTGAGCCGGGCGTTGCGCAGCGGCACCGTGAAGCCGCGCGGGCGTCCGCGGAGGTTCGGCGACGCGGAGAACGAGTACTGCGTCTTCGCCATGCAGATGGGCAGGTGACCGAAGCCAGCTTCTTCGAAGGAACGCAGTTTTTCCGCGGTCGTGCCCTCGGCCACGACGTCGTCGGCGCCATAGATCTTCTGCGCGATCAGGCGGACCTTCTCCAGCAGAGGGAGGTTGTCCGGGTAGGTAAAGTTGAGCGGGCCGTTGGATGGTTTCGCGGTCGTCTCGACGACGAGGCGGGCGAGCTCCTCGGCGCCGGCACCGCCGCGGGCGAAATGCTCCGAGCGAGCGACGGGCACACCGACCTTCGCGCAGGCGTCGCGGATGACCTGCCACTCCTCGGGTGTATCGCTGGCGAACACGTTGATCGCGACGATCACGGGCAGGCCGAAGGCCTGAAGGTTTTCGATGTGCTTGAGCAGATTTTCCAGGCCGGCGTTGAGCGCGGCGATGTTCGGCCTGGCCAGGTCGGCGACCTTCACCCCGCCATGGTACTTCAGGGCACGGACGGTGGCGACGAGCACGGCGGCATCGGGCCGCAGGCCGCTCTTGCGGCATTTGATGTTGATGAACTTTTCCGCGCCGAGGTCGGCGCCGAAGCCCGCTTCGGTGACGGTGAAGTCGGCCAGGCTCAGGCCGAGCTTGGTGGCGGTGACGGTGTTGCAGCCGTGGGCGATGTTGCCGAAGGGGCCGCCGTGGATGAGCGCCGGGTTGCCCTCGAGGGTTTGCACGAGGTTGGGCTGCACGCCGTAGCGCATGAGGACGGTCATGGCTCCGTCGGCCTTGAGGTCACGGGCGGTGATGAGCTGGCCGGTGTTGGACCACGCGACGACGATGCGGCCGAGGCGTTCCTTCAACTCCGGCAGCGACTCGGAGAAGCAGAGGGTGGCCATGATCTCGGAGGCGGCGGTGATGTCGAAGCCCGACTCGCGCGGGATGGAGTTGCCGGAACCGCCCAGGCCGATGACGATCTGGCGGAGGGCGCGCTCGTTCATGTCGAACACGCGACGCCAGACAATACGGCGCTGGTCGATGCCGAGTTCGTTGCCAAAGTGCAGGTGGTTGTCGAGCATCGCCGCCAGGAGGTTGTGGGCGGAGGTGACGACGTGAAAATCGCCGTTGAAGTGAAGGTTGATGTCCTCCATCGGCGCGACCTGGGCGAGGCCGCCGCCGGTGCCACCGCCCTTGACGCCGAAGCACGGGCCGACGGACGGCTCGCGCAGGCAGACGACAGCCTTTTTGCCGATACGGTTGAGGGCATCCGTCAGGCCGATGCTGGTGGTGGTCTTGCCCTCGCCGGCCGGGGTTGGGTTGATGGCGGTGACGAGGATGAGTTTCCCCCGCGGGGCGGACGCGAGGCGGCGGTAGAGATCGAGGGAGATCTTGGCGCGGACCTTGCCGTAGAACTCGAGGTTCTCTTCGCCAATGCCGAGCTTGGCGGCGACAGCCTCGATGGGGAGGAGCTTGGTCTGCCGGGAAATTTCGATGGCACTACGCGGGGTGGCACTCATGGGGCGGCGGGAAAAGGGGTGTATGGGCGGAGAATGGGTCGGCCGATGGTTACGATTTTGAGGCAACGGACAAGCCGATTGGAGAAACCACGAGCCTGTTGGACGTGCCCAGCAACACCGCATCTTCAGCCGGAAATCTCGTTGCGATGGACGGGATCAGCCTCGACAGGCTCCTTAAGCAGCGCCCTGCGCTGCGAAGACCTTGTACGCTGCTCGATCTTCCGCCGCAGCGCGGCGGATTAAGGAGTTTGTGGGGCGGGGCGACCTGCCTTGCGGCGAAAACGGCGGGGGACCTCCGCACCTTGAGTTGAAGTCCGACAGACTCCTGTCAGAACAACTCCTGCTGGCCGCTGTAGCGCTGACGCGCTTCGGTGGCGGCGGTCCGCATCTCGAGCTCCTCGAGCAGGCGCAGGAGCTCTTCCCTTCGTGGCTCAGCTTTCTCGGCAGCCACCGTGGGCAGCGCCAGATTGAGTGTCGTCAGCTTGAGATTGCGGCGGAGCTTGTCGGCCTCGGCACTCACGGCTGCCCGAAAACGCTCCGGCTGCAATTCACCGGCCCGTGCGATCACGCCTTCCAGGCTGCCGAATTGCTGCAACCATTTCGTCGCCGTCTTCGGTCCCACCCCGGCGATGCCGGGGATGTTATCCGACGTGTCGCCCACCAGGGCGAGGTATTCGGCGATCTGCGCGGGAGGTACGCCGAATTTCTCCACGACCCCGGTGGCGTCCATGCGCCGCCAGCCGAGCTGCGGATTGGCCGACGGGGGCGGCAGCATGATCCGGATGCGATCGTCGACGATCTGGGCGAAATCCTTGTCGGAACTCACGATCAACACCTCGTGACCGGCGCGGGCGAGCGCCACCGCCTGCGAAGCCAGCAAGTCGTCGCTTTCCACGCCCTCCTGTTCGATGCCCCCGAGCCCCATCGCGCGCGTGACCGCCTTTACGAAGGGCAACTGCTTGACGAGCGACTCGGGCATCTCCGCGCGTTGGGCCTTGTACTCGGGATGCAACGCCAGCCGGTCCTGCGCGCCGCCGAGATCGAAGAACACCAGCGTCGCATCGGGTTTCTCCTGGTCCTGAAGCCGCCAGAGTGACTTCACCCAGCCATGGACGGCGTTGGTCGGAAATCCATCGGCGCGCGTGAGCTCGGGCACGGCAAAAAAACACCGATAGGCGAGATTGAATCCGTCAACGAGCAGCCATTTCGACATGAGGGAGGATGGGAATGAGGGCGGAAAAAGGACTTATTCCTGCCACCAAAGTCGAAAACTTGCCCCAAACGCAACCTTCGTCGGGCGGATCAAGCCAGCGACATTCAAATTGGGAGCGGCGTCCCGACGCTTCCAATTTGCCGCGCTTCGCGCTTGCGCCGGTGCGGCCGGGTCGTGTGCTGACGGCGATGGCCTCCGCCGCATCCGCTCCGCTCAATTACAAGCTCGCCGTCCTCGTCTTCATCGAGAACGCGTCTGGTGAATTGCTCCTTATCCTGCGCAACCGGCCGCCCAACCTCGGGGTATGGAGCCCCATCGGCGGCAAACTGGAGATGGGGGCCGGCGAATCGCCCTTCGAATGCGCGGCGCGCGAAACCCGCGAAGAGACCGGCCTCGCCGTTACCACCGCCGACCTGCACCTCTTCTGCATCGTCGCCGAGAAAGCCTATGAGGGCGAGGCGCACTGGCTGATGTTTCTCTTTCGTTGCCGCAAACCCATCGACAAGCTGCCGCCCACGATTGACGAAGGGCGCTTCGGATTTTTCTCCCGCGCTGCCGTCGATTCGCTGGCGATTCCCGCCACCGACCGCACCGCGCTCTGGCCGATCTGGGACCAGTATCGCGACCGTTTCGTGGCGATGCGCGCCGATTGCGCCCCGGACCGGCCGCTGCACGTCGAGATCGAGCAAGTTACGCCGCCGGTCTGAATTGCAGCAATGTAGGAGCCTGCTTGCAGGCGATTTCCTGGGAGCTCGTCACAGAGGATCGCCTGCAAGCAGGCTCCTACAAACAGGCGCAATCCATAAATCCGTGTTGGGAGCAAGCGCTTGCAGGACGACCGACCAAAGTTACCTGCGGCTTAGTCGCGAATTGGGAGGCGATTTGCAGTTTCGCCCGGTTTGACTCAGATAATGGTCGTAACCTTCGATTTCCGTCCTTTCCGCCCAACCCTCGACTCCTTATCTCTCATTACGTGAGCAACGAATCCACCGCCACCGCCGGTTCCAAGAACGACGTCTCCGCTGGCAGCACCGCGGGCCAATCCGCCCAGTCGCCGATCAACGCCAAGCTGACGGCGGAGCAGCGCATTGACTTGTACCGGACGCTGGTGCGCATCCGCCGTTTCGAGGAGCGCAGCCTGCGCGCCTACCAGGCCGGCAAGATCGGCGGATTCCTCCATCTCTACATCGGCCAGGAGGCAATCGCCGTCGGCTGCTGCTCGGTGATGCAGAAGGACGATCAGGTGATCACCGCCTACCGCGATCACGGCCACGCCATCGCCGTGGGCATGGACCTCAATCCGCTCATGGCCGAGCTCTACGGCCGGGTTACCGGCTGCTCCAAGGGCAAGGGCGGCTCCATGCATTTTTTCGATCCGTCGCGCAATTTCTGGGGCGGCCACGGCATCGTCGGCGGCCAGATTCCGCTCGGGGCCGGCCTCGCGTTCGGCTTGAAATACCTCGGCCGCAAAGGCGCCTGCCTGGCGTTCATGGGCGATGGCGCGGTCAATCAGGGCGCCGTGCACGAGACGTTCAACCTCGCCGCACTCTGGAATCTGCCGGTCGTCTTCGTCATTGAGAACAACCGCTATTCGATGGGTACGAGCCAGGAGCGTTCCTCGGCCGGCCTGTCGCTCGCGCAACGCGCCGCCGGCTACCACATGACCTGGGATACCTGCAACGGCCACGACCTCTACGCCGTGCGGGAAAAGACCGCCAAATATCTCGCCCTCGCCCGCGACGAATTCAAACCCAGCGTGATCGAAATCGACACCTATCGTTACCGCGGCCACTCGGTCGCCGATCCCGACAAGACCTATCGCAAGAAAGCCGAGATCGAGGAGTACCAAAAGACCCGCGACCCGATCCAACTGTTCCAGAACCTGCTGCGCGGGGCCGGCGTGCTCGACGATACGCTCATCGCCAAAATCGACGCCGAGGCCCGCGCCGAAGCCGACCGCGCCGCCGAGTTTGCCGAGGCGAGCCCCTACCCGACCGTCGCCGACATCACCAAGGACATCTACTGGGAAGAAGACCACCCGGAGAAAAAAATCTCCCAAGGCCGCATCGTCTTCGACTGAGCCCGTCTGGCTCGCCCCTTTCACTTTCACTTTCACTTCTGCCGATGCCTTTAATCACTTACCGCGAAGCCCTCAACCAAGCCCTCGCCGAGGAAATGACGCGCGACCCCAACGTGCTGCTGATGGGCGAGGAAGTCGGCCAATTCAACGGCGCCTATAAGGTGTCGGAGGGTCTGCTCGATAAATTCGGCCCGAAGCGGATTATCGACACGCCCATCAGCGAGGCCGGTTTTGTCGGCATCGGCGTCGGCGCCTCGATGCTCGGCGTGCGGCCGGTGATTGAGCTCATGTTTTGGAGTTTCTACTCGGTGGCGTTCGACCAGGTGCTCAACAACGCCGCCAACATCCGCTACATGTCCGGCGGCCAGATCCATTGCCCGATCGTCATTCGCGGCCCCGCCAACGGCGGCACCAACGTCGGCGCCACGCACAGCCTCACGCCGGAAAACGTCTGCGCCAATCACCCCGGCGTGAAAGTGGTCGTGCCTGCCACCGCCTACGACGCCAAGGGCCTGCTCAAAGCCGCCATTCGCGACAACGACCCGGTCATGTTCATGGAGAATACGATTCTCTACAACGACAAGGGCGAGGTGCCCGTGGACGACTACATCGTGCCGCTCGGTGTCGCTGACGTGAAACGCGCCGGCACCGACCTCACGATCATCGCCCATGGCCGTTCCGTCATCCATTCGCTCAAGGTGGCCGAGATTCTTGAAAAGGAGCACAAGGTGTCCGCCGAGGTCGTCGATCTGCGTTCCATCCGGCCGCTCGACGAGGCGACGATCCTCGCTTCCGTGCGCAAGACCCACCGCGTGTTGCTCGTCGAGGAGAACAAGCCCTTCTGCGGTGTCGACGCCCAGATCGCCTACCTGGTTCAGGATCAGGCGTTCGACGATCTCGATGCCCCCATCAAGCGCGTCTCCGCCATCGACGCGCCGCAAATCTACAGCCCACCGATGGAAAAAGAACAAATGCCCAACCCGCAACGCATCCTCCAGGCCGCGATGGGCGTGCTCGCGTGAACGCGAGCACGCCAGTTTCGGGTTTCGGGTTTCGAGTTTAGAGTTTTCCACCTTTCCCACCGCCCTTAGCCTTCCTTCCACTCTCCGCGCTCGCCTCCCTTTCACTCTCACTTTCCCTTTCACTTCCACTTACTCCCCCACTCCCTTTTTCCCTCACTCCCTTCCGCCGCCCTCCTCCCATGGCCAACATCATCGACATGCCGAAACTCAGCGACACCATGACGGTGGGCACGCTGGTGAAATGGAAGAAACGGGAAGGTGACGCCGTAAATACCGGCGACATCCTCGCCGAGGTCGAAACCGACAAGGCCACGATGGAGCTGGAGTCGTTTTTCGACGGTACCCTCCTGAAGATCTTCGTTCCGGATGGCTCGCAAGTCTCCATCGGCGACGCGCTCTGCGCCGTCGGCCAGCCCGGAGAGACGGTCGCAGCTCCTGCGACGAAAAAGGTTGAAACTGGAAAGCTGAAAGCTGAACCGACCGCATCCGCGGCGTCGGTGCCTGCCGCTCCGGTGGCTGCGAGCGCCAGCAAGCAGTCCGCCCCTCCTCCTGTCGCCCCGCCTGCTCCGGTTGCCGAGGTAGCTGCGAGCGTGAGCGAGCGGATGATTGTTCCTGGTCAACGGATTCGCATCTCTCCCCTCGCCCGCAAACTCGCCGCGGAAAAAGGCATCGACTACACCGGGATCGCGGGCTCCGGTCCCCACGGCCGCATCGTCCGCGCTGACATCGTCGCCGCCAGCAAAGCTGGCGGGAAACTCGAAACTCGAAACCCGAAACTCGAAACTGGAGGCAGCGCTCCGCTGCTCTCGCGCGGCCCGATCCAGGAGGAGCGCACCGTCGCGGTCTCCAACATGCGCGGCACCATCGCCCGCCGTCTGCTCGAGTCGAAGACCCAGATTCCGCATTTCTACGTCGAAGTGGAAATCGACGCCGCACCGCTCCTCGCCCTCCGCCAGCAGGTCAACGCCGCGCTCGAAAAAGAAGGCGTCAAACTTTCGGTCAACGACTTCATCCTGAAGGCCTGCGCCGAGGCGTTGCGCCGCGTGCCGGCCGTGAACGCCTCGTGGGAAAACACGCAAATCCGCTTTTTCGCCGCCGCGCACGTCGCGTTCGCCGTCGCGATCGACGACGGCCTCATCACGCCGGTGATCCGCGACGCCCACCTGAAGACCATCTTCCAGATCGCCGCCGAGGCCAAGCAGCTGGCCGTCCTCGCCAAGGGAAAGAAACTGCAGCCGCCGCAATACACCGGCGGCACGTTCTGCGTCTCGAATCTCGGCATGATGGGCGTGGAACGCTTCACCGCGATCATCAACCCACCCAACTCCGCGATCCTCGCCGTCGGCGCGGTGGTGAAGAAACCGGTGGTGAAGGACGACCGGGTCGTCGTCGGCCAGCGGATGTCGCTCATGCTCTCGTGCGATCATCGCGTGGTGGATGGCGCCCTCGGCGCGACCTACCTCGGCGCGCTCAAGCAGCTCCTCGAAGCCCCGTCGCTGCTGCTGATCTGATTTCGGAAGCTGGCTTAACCACTAATGAACACTAATTGGCACTAATAGACGGAAAAGTCTGCGCGCGCTTTTCCGTGCAAACTTCACCTCGCGGGTGAACAGATCTCTTGGAGTAAATGCTGCGTAGGTCTTTCATTAGTGATGATTAGTGTGCATTAGTGGTTAAATCAGCTGCGCCGTTGTGGTTCAACTAGTCGGCCTGATGCGTTCCGGCATTGCCTCCGGGCGGGATTCCGACACACGGTGACCTTTTACGATGTTCGAGTCCCTTACCGACAAACTCACCTCCGCTCTCCGCAACCTCCGTGGCGTCGGCAAACTGACCGAGGAGAACATGGCCGACGCGCTCAAGGAAGTGCGCACCGCCCTGCTCTCGGCCGACGTGCATTTCAAGGTCGTGCGCGAGTTCGTCGAGCGCGTGCAACAGCAATGCGCCGGCCAGGAGGTGCTCAAGGGCGTCACGCCCGGCCAGCAGATCGTCAAGATCATCCACGACGAGCTGGTGAAGCTGTTCGGCGAGGGCTCGACCGACCTCTCCCCGGCCCGCCCGCTCAAGATCATGATGGTCGGCCTGCACGGCTCGGGCAAAACCACGTCGAGCGCCAAGCTCGGCCGCGTGCTCAAGAAGCGCGGCTACCGGCCTCTGCTCGTCGCATGCGACGTCTACCGGCCCGCCGCCATTGACCAGCTCGAGATTCTCGCGAAACAGGAGGAACTCGGTTTCTACTGCGACCGCACCTCGAAGGACGTGCCGGCCATCGGGGTCGCGGCGCTGGCCGAGGCAAAACAGGCCAACGCCGACTGCATCATCTTCGACACCGCCGGCCGTCTGCAAATCGACCAGGACCTGATCATCGAAGTGCAGAAGCTGCGCGCCCAGGTAAAGCCGGACGAAGTGCTACTCGTGGCCGATGGTGCGCAGGGCCAGGAGGCGGTCAATGTCGCCAAGACCTTCCACGAAGCGCTGCAACTCACCGGCCTGGTGCTGACCAAGCTGGATGGCGATGCACGCGGCGGCGCGGCACTCTCGATCAAGACCATCACCGGCGTGCCGATCAAATTCGTCGGCACCGGCGAGAAGACGGCGGACTTCGACACATTTTATCCCGAGCGGCTGGCCTCGCGCATCCTCGGCATGGGCGACGTCGTGTCGCTGGTCGAGAAAGCGCAGGAGCACATCGACCAGAAGGAAGCGGAGAAGATGGTGGACAAGCTCCGCAAGGCGGACTTCACGCTGGAGGACTTCCTCGACCAGATGCGGCAGGTGAAAAAAATGGGCTCGATGGAGAGCATCCTCGGCATGCTGCCCGGGATGAACGGCGTGAAGCTCGACGCCAACGCCGAGAAAGGCATGGCGCGCACCGAGGCGATCATCCTGTCGATGACGAAGCAGGAGCGCCGCCGGCCGGAGATTCTCAACGGCAACCGCCGCCTGCGGATCGCCAACGGCTCCGGGGTGAAGGTCGTCGAGGTCAACCAGCTGATAAAGCAGTTTCAGCAGATGCAGAAAATGATGCGGATGCTGAAGGGCGGAGGCGGCAAAAAGATGATGCGCCAGATGGAAGCCATGCGCGGCAAGGGCGGCATGGGCTTCTGAGGGCGCCGGCTCGGATACCGCCCGAACCCCGCATAGATGCGGATGAGCAACCTGGCTTGACGTTATAACATCTGTTGCCACACTACCGGCATGAACCTCGAGCTTAAGTTGCGAAAAGTTGGCAACTCCGTCGGCGTCGTCCTGCCTAAGGAAGTGCTTACCTACCTCAGCGCCCGGGAGGGCGATTCGGTGTCCCTGACCAACGCGGCCGATGGAACGTTGCGCGTCAGCCCGACCAAACCCGAGGTCGCCCGCCAACTCGCCGTCGCGCAAGACGTGATGCACCGTTATCGTAATACCCTCCGCGAACTCGCTAAATGAAAGAGCCCGAGTGGATCCTGCGCGAGACTGCGCTCGCCTTGCAGGAGCAGTCGCTGGCCGGCTACGGCGGACTGGCCGGCATCCGCGACGATGGAATGCTCGATGCCGCACTAACGCGCCCCCGGCAGCTCTTCGCCTATGCCAAACCTTCGCTCAGCGAACTGGCAGCGGCTTATGCCTTAGGACTCGTCAAGAACCATCCGTTCATCGACGGCAATAAACGTACGGCTTTCACCGTGGCAGTAACGTTTTTGGAACTCAACAGTCGTCGCTTCTCCGCTGCCGAGGCTGACGCTGCGGTGCAGACACTCGCGCTTGCCGCCGGCGCGATCAATGAGTCCACTTACGCCGCTTGGCTGCATGCCAACAGCCGGCACGCCTGACTGCGCTCGCCACCCGCCTGAAACCGAACCCCGCAACTTAACGAGCCACCCAGCCGCCCCATGCACGCCCGCCTTTCCGAACTCTTCACCCACCGCTTCGGCACGCCGCCCGCCGGAATCGAGGAACTGAAGGCCGACGGATCCGACCGCAAGCTCTACCGGCTGACCGCAGCCGACGGACGCACCGCCATAGGCGTGGAAAATGCCGACCGCGACGAAAACGCCGCCTTCCTCGGGTTTTCCCGGCACTTTCGCACCGCCGGCCTGCCCGTGCCGGAGATCTACGGCGATGACCGCGCGGCCGGGGTCTACCTCGAGGAGGATCTCGGCAACACCACCCTGTTCGAGCTGCTGCAAAACGAACGGGGCGCCGATCCGGAGGTGCCCTTCGAGATCGCCGCGATCTACGCCCAGGCCGTGCGCCTGCTGGCGCGGATGCAGATCGAGGCGGGCCGTGGGCTCGACTACAGTCTCTGTCACCCGCACAGCGCCTTCGACCGGCGCTCCATGAGCTGGGATTTAAACTACTTCAAATACTACTTCCTCAAGCTGGCCGAGGTGCCGTTTCACGAGCGGAAACTGGAGAACGATTTCGATGCGCTCTGCGGTTTTCTGCTGCAGGCGCCCGCCGACTTTTTCCTCTACCGCGATTTCCAGTCCCGCAACATCATGGTGCGGGATGGCCAGCCGTGGTTCATCGATTACCAGGGCGGGCGGCACGGCGCCCTGCCCTACGATCTCGCCTCGCTCCTGCTCGACGCCAAGGCGAACCTGCCCTTCGCCTTCCGCGACCGGATCAAGGAGGTTTACCTGCAGGCGGCGTCCGAGTTGACGGCGGTCAACCGCGAGAGCTTCGACGATTTTTACCGCGGCTTCTCCCTCATCCGCCTCCTGCAGGCCATGGGCGCGTACGGGTACCGCGGCTTCTACCAGCGCAAGGGGCATTTCCTCCAGAGCGTGCCCTACGCCATCCGCAACCTTGAGCACCTGCTGGAAGGCGGCGCCCTGCCGGTCGCCCTGCCGGCGCTGTGGGACGCACTGCATCGCATTGTCGCCTCCACCCGCCTGCGCGTGATCGCCCCGGTCCCGACCCCACTCGCACTCACCGTACGCCTCGAGAGCTTCTCGTACAAAGGCGGGTATCCGATCGACGGATCCGGCCATGGCGGCGGATTTGTCTTCGACTGCCGGGCACTGCCCAATCCGGGCCGCCAGGCCAAATTCACCTCACTCACGGGGCGCGATCCAGAAGTGATCGCCTGGCTGCAATCGCACGCGACGGTTGGTCATTTCCTCGCGCAGGTCAGCAGTCTGCTGGAGCCGACGCTGGCCGTCTATCAGAAGAGTAATTTCACGCACCTCTCCGTGGCCTTCGGCTGCACGGGTGGCCGGCACCGCAGCGTCTATTGCGCCGAGGCGCTCGCCCAGTCGCTGCGCGGCCGGGAGGGAATCGCCGTGGAGGTGCATCACCGCGAAAGCGAGGGCTGGCCGCATTCGAGCCCTGCATAGCAGGTCCATCACGCCATTGCCGCCCGTCATGATGCCCGGCACAAAACGCCAAAAATGGAACCGCCATACCGGAGGTCAGTCCGCCGGGGCTAGGGAAGCTGTAGGGGCGCA
>DATJPQ010000094.1:0-6810 GCA_035506315.1 Opitutaceae bacterium | reverse complement strand
GGCATCGACGGCGAAAATCACCAAACGCGCGCCGAACAGCTCGCGGATCTGCTCGCTGGCGTTGCGCAATACCTCGTCGGCAGAGCGGGCGTTGGCGATGGCGCGGGTGAGCTGGTAGAGGGCGATCGCCCGCTGCTCGCGCTGGCGCTCGTTGAGCTCCTGCTGGCGGATGCGGCTGGTGAGCCGCCCCGTGACGAGCGCAATCACGAAGAACAGGCCGAACATCAACCCGTCCTCGAACTTGTCGATACGGAACGTGAAGATCGGCGGGATGAAGAGGAAATTCCACGTCAACGCGCTGAGCCCGGCCGCGAGCAGGATCGGCCCCTGGCCCATGAACAGGCCGAGCATCACCACGGCCATGAGGTAGAAGAGCGACGGGGCGAAATATCCGGTCAACGGCTTGAGCAACAGGCCGGCGGCCGTGACTCCGGCTATGACGAGGGCCGCCTTGCCATACTCCTGGGGTTGCGACCGGACGGTTGGATTCCACTCGCGCCAGCGATGCCGGCCCGTACGCGGCTCGGCCGGCACCACGTACAGGTCGATCTGCTGGCTCTTGCGCGCCAGACGGTCCACGAGCGAGCCACCGGCGAAAACGTCCCGCCACCAACCGGCGCGCGTCTTGCCGACCACAATCTGGCTGACATTGCGCTGATGGGCCACCCGCACCAACGCCGCTGCCATGTCGCGATCGGGCACAACGATCACTTCCGCGCCCAGCTCGCGCGCCAGCGTGAGGTTTTCATCGAGCCGTTTCTGCTCCTCGGCCGGCAGGGGGCGCCCGCTCTCGACCGAGACCGCCAGCCAGGGCGCATCGAGTGCATAGGCCATGCGGCGCGTCCACCGGATGAGCCGCGTGGAGAACGGACTCGGCCCCACCGCAACCAGCAGCCGCTCGCCGCTGCGCCAAACGGTCCCGCCGGAAATACCGGCGCGGATTTCCCGGAGCTGCTGGTCCACGCGCTCGGCGGTGAGGCGCAGGGCGAGTTCGCGCAGCGCGGTGAGATTGGTCTCCTTGAAAAAATTATCCGCCGCCACGGCCGCGCGGCCGCCGAGGTACACCTTGCCCTCGGCCAGGCGCTCGCGAAGCTGCGCCGGCGTGAGATCAACGAGCTGGATATCGGCGGCGGCTGCCACCATCGAATCGGGCACGGTCTCGTGCACGGTGGCGCCGGTGATCTGACGCACGGTGTCGGCGCGGCTTTCGATGTGTTGGACGTTGAGCGTCGTGAAAACGTCGATGCCCTCGGCGAGAAGCTCCTCGACGTCCTGCCAGCGTTTGAGGTGGCGCGAGCCGGGGGCGTTGGTGTGCGCCAACTCATCGACCAGAATGAGTCTTGGCCGGCGGGTGAGCGCGGCCTCCAGGTCGAACTCTTCGAGCCGCGTGCCACGATACTCGACCGTTTTGCGCGGCAGCACAGTGAGCCCTTCGAGGAGCTGCTGCGTCTCCGCCCGACCGTGGGTCTCGACCAGCCCGACCAGCACATTGCCGCCGGCGCTGTGCTCCTTGCGGGCGGCGACCAGCATGGCGTAGGTCTTACCCACGCCAGGGGCCATGCCAAAAAAGAGCTTCAGGCGCCCGCGTCGCAGTTGCGCCTCGCTCTTTTGGATCGAGGCGAGCAGCGCATCGGGATCTGGGCGGTCAGGATCGCTCACGACCAACACCTAGCGTTAGAATTGGGCCGAGGGCAATCCCACGCTGGGCTGCAGGCAACGATCGGCTGGATCATCGGATCGAGCCCAGTTGATCGAGGGCAGTATTGAGCAGGAGGACGTTGACCCGCAGTTCGCCGAAAACGCCAAGGTCGCGTCCTTCAGTGTGCGCGGCGACGAGCGCCTGCACTTTCTCGAGCGGCAGGGAGCGCGCTGTGGCGACGCGCCGGGCCTGAATTTCGGCGTTGGCGACGCTGATGTGAGGATCGAGACCGCTGCCCGAGCGGGTGACGGCATCGGCCGGCACGGGCACGTCGGCGGCGAGGCCATTCGCCGCGCGGTAGGCGGCAACGAGATCCTTGATGCCATCGAAATTGCCCGGATCGTTCACATCCTTGCCCGCGGCGTCCTTGGCGTGGACGCCATTGGCGAGCTTGGCGCTGGTTGGTCCGAGATTGGTGCCACCGGAGCTGGCGGCGTCATAGCCGGTGCCAGCCGCGGACGGGCGCGGTTGGAAATATTTCGCGCTGGTGAAATTCTGCGCGAGCAACGCCGAGCCACGGATGGCGCCGGCCTGGTCCGTGACGAGGCTGCCGTTGGCCTTGGCCGGAAACAACGCCTGGGCACCGGCCCAGACCGCGAGCGGGTAGGCGCCGCAGAGCAACACCACCAGGACCAGGGTGAGGACGACGGAGGTTTTGATTTCGTAAAGGAACGTTTTCATGGGCGGAGTTGGACCACAGAGGCACAAAGGCACGGAGAATGAGGCAGAAAGATAGAGCGCACGGGTTGGTTTTCTTTGTGCCTCAGTGTCTTGGTGGTGAGTATATTTCAGACGAGGTGGACGGCGTTGATGAGGACATCGATGGCCTTGATGCCGACGAACGGGATGACGATGCCACCGAGGCCGTAGATGAGCAGGTTGCGGCGGAGCATCGCAGCCGCGCCGATGGGGCGATAGGCGACGCCACGCAGCGCCAGCGGAATGAGCGCGACAATGATGAGGGCATTGAAGATGACGGCGCTCAGGATCGCGCTCAGGGGCGACGCGAGGTGCATGACGTTGAGCGGCGCGATCGCCGGGAACACGCCGACGAGCATCGCCGGAATGATGGCGAAATACTTGGCGACGTCATTGGCGATGCTGAACGTCGTCAACGAGCCGCGGGTGATCAGCATCTGCTTTCCGATTTCGACGATTTCGAGGAGCTTCGTCGGGTTGGAATCGAGGTCGACCATGTTGCCCGCCTCCTTGGCGGCCTGCGTGCCGGTGTTCATGGCGACGCCGACATCGGCCTGCGCCAGTGCCGGGGCGTCGTTGGTGCCATCGCCTGTCATCGCCACGAGATGCCCCGCCGCCTGTTCCTCGCGGATGCGCCTGAGCTTCATCTCGGGCGTGGCCTGCGCGAGAAAGTCGTCGACGCCGGCCTCGGCCGCGATGGCCGCGGCGGTGAGCGGATTGTCGCCGGTGATCATCACCGTGCGGATACCCATGGCGCGGAGCTGGGCGAACCGCTCCTTGATGCCGCCCTTGACGACGTCCTTCAGGAAAATGACCCCCAGTACTTCACGCCCCTCGGCAACGACCAGCGGCGTCCCTCCCTGACGGGCGATGGAATCGACGGTGTCGGCGACCGCCTGCGGGTAACGCCCACCCTGCCCCTCGACCCACGCGCGGACATTCTCCGCCGCGCCCTTGCGGATCTGGCGCACGGGCTCGTGCGGATTCACGGTCAGGTCCACGCCGCTCATGCGGGTCTGGGCGGTAAACGGGACGAACGTCGCATGCGGCGCGGCCAGATCGCGGCCGCGCAGGCCGAACTTTTCCTTGGCCAGCACAACAATGCTGCGGCCCTCGGGCGTTTCATCGGCGAGCGATGCGAGTTGCGCGGCGGAGGCGATCTGCCCCGGCGTGACGCCCGGCGCGGGCAGGAACTCGCTCGCCATGCGATTGCCGAGCGTGATGGTGCCGGTCTTGTCGAGCAGGAGTACGTCGATGTCGCCCGCGGCCTCGACCGCACGACCGGACATGGCAAGGACGTTGCGCTGGAGCAGGCGGTCCATGCCCGCGATGCCGATGGCACTGAGCAGGCCGCCGATCGTGGTGGGGATCAGGCAGACGAGCAGCGCGATCAACGCCGTGATCGAGAAGGCGACGTTGGCGTACACGCCGAACGGCTTGAGGGCGATGATGACCAGGAGAAAGATGACGGTGAGCGCCGAGAGCAGGATCGTGAGTGCAATCTCGTTGGGAGTTTTCTGCCGCGTCGCGCCCTCGACGAGACTGATCATGTGATCGAGAAAACCCTCGCCGGGATTCGCGGTGATGCGGATTAGAAGCTGGTCGGACAGCACGCTGGTGCCGCCGGTGACGGCGCTGCGGTCGCCGCCTGCCTCGCGGATGACGGGCGCCGACTCGCCCGTGATGGCCGACTCGTCCACCGAGGCGGCACCCTCGATCACTTCGCCGTCGCCCGGGATCAGCTCGCCAGCTTTGACGAAGACGACGTCGCCCTTGTTGAGCTGGGTGGCGTCGACCGGCTCGAAGGAGCCGTCCTTGCGGCGGCGTTGGGCGGCGAGCTGCCGACGCGAGGCGCGCAGAGCGCGGGCCTGGGCCTTGCCGCGGCCCTCCGCCACCGCCTCGGCGAAATTCGCAAAGATCACGGTGAAGAACAGCCAGAGGGCAATCTGCAGCACGTAGCCAAACGGCTCCTTCGACGTGAAGAGCTGCCAGAAGGTGAGGATCGCTCCGATCAGCGTGACGAACATGACCGGGTTCTTCACCTCGAGACGCGGATCGAGTTTGCGGAAGGAATCGCCGACCGCCTGCAACAGGATGCCGCGGTCGAACAGGGAAATGGTTTTGGTACTCATGGTGGTGAATTTTGCAGGAGCGCTTGCGCGCGATAAGAGGAGGAATCGCCTGCAAGCAGGCTCCTACAGGTTCAAAAAAGCGTGCCGGCTCCCATCAGGTAGTGCTCGACCACGGGCCCCATCGCCAGGGCCGGCAGGAAGGTGAGCGCGCCCACAAGCAGCACGGTGCCGATCAGCAGGACGACGAATGTGACGCCTTCCGTGCGGAACGTGCCGGCGCTGGCGGGGATGAGTTTCTTGCCGGCTAGGTTGCCGGCGAGCGCGAGGATCGGCACGATCATCAGGAAACGGCCGATCAGCATCGCGACGCCCATGGAGGTGTCCCAATGCGACTCGTTGCCGGTGAGGCCGGCGAAGGCGCTGCCGTTGTTGCCGACGGCCGAGCTGAAGGCGTAGAGGATTTCGCTGAAGCCGTGCGGGCCGGCGTTGTTAAGCCCGGCCTGGCCCCAGGCCGTCACGCTCGCCCAGGCGGTGCCGCCAAGGATCGTCGCCGCCAGCACCATCAATACGAGCATGACCAGCTTCACGTCGTACGCCTCGATCTTCTTGCCGAGGTATTCCGGGGTGCGGCCGACCATCAGGCCGGCGATGAACACGGCGAGCACGACAAAGATCAGCATGCCGTAGAGCCCGGCCCCCACGCCGCCAAAGATCACCTCACCCGTCTCGATATTGAACATCGGCACGAGTCCGCCCAAGGGCGTAAACGAGTCGTGCATGGCGTTGACCGCGCCGCAGGAAGCGTCAGTCGTGATCGTGGCGAAGAGCGCAGAATTGAAAATGCCGAAGCGCACCTCCTTGCCCTCCAGGTTGCCGTCGTCCGCGGCCACGCCGAGCTTTTGGTGGATCGGGTTGCCGCTGGCCTCGGCCTTCCACGCGACCAGCACGCCGGCGACGAACATCGCGAACATGGCGCTCCACACGGCCCAGCCATGCCGCTGATTTTTCACCATGCGGCCGAGGTACCAGGTGAGCGCGCTCGGGATCGCGAAAATGGAGAGCATCTGGAGGAAATTGGAGAACGGCGTGGGGTTCTCGAAGGGGTGCGAGGCGTTGGCGTTGACGTAACCGCCGCCATTCGTGCCGAGCATTTTGATCGCGATCTGCGATGCGACCGGACCCTGCACGATGGTCTGGGAATCGACGACTTGATCCACCATCACGGGGGTCTTGCCGTCGGCGGCGAAGACGGGTTTGCCATCGGCATCCGTCTTCTGCACGGAGGTCGTGTATGGCTCGAAGGTCTTCGCCACGGTGTAGGGTTTGAAGTTCTGGATGATCCCCTGTGAGACGAGGAACAGCGCGAAGACGAGGCAGATGGGCGCGAGCAGGTAGTAAGTGACCCGCACCACATCGACCCAGAAGTTGCCGATGGTTTTGGCCGTATGGCGGGCAATGCCACGCACGAGGGCGGCAGCGATGGCGATGCCGACGGCGGCCGACGTAAAGTTGTGCAACGCCAGACCGACCATCTGGGAGAAGTACGACATCGTCGCCTCACCGGTGTAGAACTGCCAGTTGGTGTTGGTCGTGAAGCTCGCGGCGGTATTGAAGGCGAGATGCGGCGACAGGCCTGGCAGGTTTTGCGGGTTGAGCGGCAGATGGTCCTGGAACCGCAGGATGAAGTAGGTGAGCAGCAACCCCATCAGGCTGAAGAGCAGCATTGAGAGGGTGTAGCCGATCCAGCCCTGCTCGCGCTCGGGATCGACGCCGCAGATGCGATAAGTCAGGCGCTCGATCGGCCGGACGAACGGATCCAGCCAGGTCCGGCCGTGCCCATCGAGCACCTGCACGAGGTACAGCCCGAGCGGCTTCGTGATCAGGAGGAGGGCGCCAACATAGAGCGCAAACTGGAGCCAGGCAGATGGGTTGTTCATCGGGTGGAGTGTCACGTATTACGTGACACTGGACTGTAAGTTGTTATTTGATTTCCTGTTAGAATTTCTCCGGGCGCAGCACCGCCACGACCAGATAGACGAGGCAGGCGAGCGCGATCAGGCCGACGATGATGTTTTCCATGATGAAAGGCGTTGGAGGTTGGGTCAGCGGTTCCTACCGCACTTTTTCGCAGAAATAGGCGTAGACCGCGGCGAGAACGAAGAACGCCACCGCGAGGCCGATGAAGAAAAGGTCGTTCGAGTTCATGCCTGCACGATACCGCCGACCTCCGACTTCGCCTAATTAAAGACTCCGGCAAAGACATTAAGAAAACATTAACGGCCTATGGCGATCGATAGGGCGATGGCTGGCTCGCTGACTTACACAGATCGGGAAAATCCG
>DATJPQ010000093.1:0-25898 GCA_035506315.1 Opitutaceae bacterium | reverse complement strand
TGGGTTGGTTATAGCGTCATCCGCGCGCCATATCGCATGGTGCGACTGCGTTCCGTACACAGTCATATCGTCGCGACGGTAAGCGGGCGTGGCCGCACTCTGATCGGAGGGAAAGCCGTGGATTGGCGGCCGGGACAGGTCTTGTTGGCTCCGGTCGGACAGCATCACGCTTTCGAAGTCAAGGGCGCAGGGCCGTGGACTATTGCGTGGGTATTTTTCGACGACGCTGAAGCCGCGCCAGCCCTACGGGGCCCGCGCCCCACATTGATCGATGTCGATGCCAGCGATTTCATCTCCATCCTGCGGGTTCTCACCCATGAAACGTCGGGCGCGGCGCAGCCGTCGATGCTGGAACCACTCGTTTCGATTCTTGAAACAACCGCACGACGTCTGGCCGGTAGTGAGCCGGTCGACCAACGCTTGTGGTGCTTGTGGGGGGCAGTGGAAACTGATCTCGCGCACAAATGGACCGCCACAGAACTCGCGCGAGCCGCTCGCACGAGCGAAGAGCATCTGCGGCGGCTTTGTCTTAAGAACTTTCAACACAGCCCCATCGAGCATCTGACGCATCTGCGGATGCGCCGCGCCAGCATGATGCTCCGCTCGTCGGCGACGAAACTTGAGGAGATCGCACTCCAAGTCGGCTATGGTTCGGTCTATTCCTTCTCGGTGGCGTTTAGTCGTTGGAGCGGTGTTCCGCCGGGTCGTTTTCGTCGGAGCGCTTCATAGCATCAGCCGATGGCAACCAAGAACCTATTTAAAAGGGACAGGTCAATTATTTATTGACGAAGAAGACGAAATTGGGTGTGATGATAAACAGCTTAAATTCTTAATAAACCATGAGAACAGCGCGCATCAAGGTGAAGGCGGAGGTTGGTGAAGCGGTTTACCATTGCATGACCCGCACAGTGAACGGAGAGAGAATATTGGACGATACAGCAAGGGAGGTTCTCCGTAAGCAGCTATGGCAGATCGCTGATTACTGCGGGGTGCAGATCCTCACCTATGCCATCCTCAGTAATCATTTCCACGTGCTGGTGCGGGTGCCGCAAAGGCAGCTCCCGCCTGATGTGGAATTACTCAGACGCTATCAAAAGCTGTACCCCTGTCCTACCAAGTATCAATGCGCTCGGCTGGAGGTCATCCAAGCTCAACTCGTTACCAACGGCCCTGAGGCTACCGAGTGGCGCCGTCGCCAGGCATCTCTCATGGGCGATATCTCCCAGTTCATGAAACTGGTGAAACAGCGTTTCTCCGTCTGGTTCAACCGCAGCCACCAGCGCTACGGTACGCTTTGGTCCGAGCGCTTTAAATCCGTCTTGGTCGAACCCCAGGGCACTGCGCTAGAGACAATCACCACCTATATCGATCTGAACTGCGTGCGCGCCGGTCTCGTCACCGATCCCAAAGACTACCGATTCTGCGGCTACGCCGAGGCCGTGGCGGGCAACAAGGCAGCTCAGGCCGGATTACTGTCCATCCTTGGCGGTTCATGGTCCGAGGCACAGGCCACCTATCGTCATTGGTTGTTTGGGACGGCAACCGAAGCCCGCGAATCCGGGGCCGCCATCGATGCCGCGATTCTCGAAAAAGTTATCACCGAAGGCGGCAAACTGCCGCTCTCGACCGTGCTGCGGTGCCGGATTCGCTACTTCACCGACGGCGCGGTGCTCGGCAGCACGGCCTTTGTCGAAGCACATCTCCAGGCCTACCGCACCATGACCGGCCGGCGCAAACGCACCGCTGTCCGCCTCTTCCCTCCGGTGGCCGAATGGAATTCGCCACTAGCCACCTTGCGCGCCCTCCGTAAACACGCCTTCGGCTGAGAGGCACGGGCAATCGGAGAATTTAAATCCAACGGTAGCGGGATCGATTTACAGTCGCGCCAGTACGTAACGATCGCGGCCGGCCAGGTCGCAATGTGAGGAGCGTTCGCTAAAACCGGCCGCTTCGAGCACACTCAGCAGGCGCGCATGGTGCGCAATGCCGGTTTCGAGCGCGAGCAGGCCCCCTGGCGTCAGGTGAGCCGGAGCACCCGTGACGATTGCACGGAGCGCGGCCAGCCCTTCCTCGGCCGCCGTCAGCGCAAGCGCCGGTTCGAACGCGCGCACCTCAGGCTGGGTCTCGGCCGTTTCGGTCGCGGTCAGATAGGGCGGATTCGCGACAATCGCTTCGAACCGGGATTCGGCTGGCAGGGTGGCATACCAATCCGAGCGGATAACCTGCACGCGCCCCGCGAGGCTGGTGGCCGTGGCGTTCTCCTGGGCCAGCGCCAGCGCTTCTTCGCTCGCGTCGACTGCGGTCACCTGCGCCTCCGGAAACGCCTGGGCGAGCGCCAGGGCAATGCAGCCGCTGCCCGTGCCGAGATCGAGGATTCGCGCCGGCGGCGGGACGCAGGTCTGCACGACCAGCTCGACCAGCCCTTCCGTCTCCGGCCGCGGGACCAGCGCGCGGCGGTCGGTCTTGAGCCGCAGTCCGTGAAAATCCGTTTCGCCGATGACATAGGCCAGTGGTTCGCGTTGCCCGCGGCGGCGCACGAGCGGGCGGATCTTGTCCAGCTCCGCTTCGGCGAGCATTCGTTCAAACTGCAGGTAGAGCTGCATGCGCTTCAAGCCGAGCGCATGGCCGATCAGAATCTCCGCGTTCAGGCGCGGATTCTCCACGCCCTTCGCCGCGAAGAAGTCAGTCGTCTTCTGGATGATTTCGAGGACGGAAAGCATGGGCTCAGTCATCGTCGCGGTCGGCCGGCGCCCGGCGGGGGGTGAACACCTGGCCGGTGAGTGCGGCGAGTTTCTCCTCGAAGTCGGTCTTTTGCAGTCCGGCGATGACCTCGTCGATCTGGCCCTCCATCACTTGCGGCAGATTATAGAGTGTGAGGCCGATGCGGTGGTCGGTCACGCGGTTCTGGGGGAAATTGTAGGTGCGGATGCGCTCGCTACGGTCGCCGGTCCCGATCTGGCTGCGACGTTCGGCGGCGTATTTGGAGCGCTCCTCGTCCTCCTTCTGCTTCAGCAGGCGCGAACGCAACACGGCGAGCGCGCTCGCCTTGTTCTTCTGCTGCGAGCGGCCGTCGGCGCAAAACACGATGAGGCCGGTCGGTTTGTGGATGATGCGCACCGCCGAATCGGTGGTGTTGACCCCCTGCCCTCCCGGGCCGCTGGCGCGTTGCACGGTGATTTCGAGGTCCTGCGGATCGATCTTCACGTCGACCTCCTCGGCCTCGGGCAGTACGGCGACCGTGACGGTGGAGGTGTGAATGCGGCCGTTGGCCTCGGTGACGGGCACGCGCTGCACCCGGTGCACGCCGCTCTCGAACTTGAGCTGCCGGTAAACATTCTGCCCGGTGATGAGGAAGATCGCCTCCTTGAAGCCGCCGCGTTCGCTGGCACTCGTGCTGAGCGGCTGGACCTTCCAGCCCCGCGTGTCGGCATACTTCATGTAGAGCCGGGTGAGTTCGGCGGCGAAGAGCGTCGCCTCGTCGCCGCCGGTGCCCGCGCGGATTTCCATGACGGTGTTGCGCGAATCGACCGGCTCCGGGGGAATCATCGCCGTCAACACGGTCTGGAAAAGCGCCGCGCGCTTTCGCTCGAGTTCGGGCAGCTCGGCGGTGGCGAGCCCGCGCATGTCGGCATCGGCCGCCGGGTCTTTCGCCAGCGCCTTCGCCTCGGCGATCTCCTGTTCAATTTTCGCATGCATCCGATAATCGGCGACCAGTTGCGCGAGGCGCTGGTGTTCGCGCATGACGTCGGCGGCCTGGCGCGGGTTGCCGTAGAACGACGGTTCCGCCATCTGCGCACCGAGCTCGTCGAGGCGCTGCTGAAACAAGGCGATGTCAGGGAGGCGGTCCATCTGGGAAGTGAAAGTGAGGGTGAACGGGAAGGTGGAAAGATAAAGTGAGCGGGCGGTGATTTGGCGTTGCGTGGGCCGCGGCTTGCGGCTTCCTTGGGCCGACAATCGGCCAGCCAGGCAATTCGCCTAGCGGTGTTGATCAGCAATGCCCACGACGCTTTTCACTCAGAACATCATCGCCTGCATCTGGGATTTCGACAAGACCTTAATCCCAGATTACATGCAGGCGCCGCTTTTCCGGCGCTACGGCGTGAACGAGGCCAACTTCTGGGCCGAGACCAACGGCCTGACCGAAACCTACCGCAAGCGCGGGCAACACATCTCGAGCGAGATCTCCTATCTCAACCATCTGCTCACCTACGTGCTGGCCGGCCAGATGCCGAAGCTCAACCACCGCGTGCTCCGCGAATGCGGCGCCGAGATCGAGTTCTACCCCGGCATGCCCGAGTTCTTCAGCAAGAGCCGCGAGTGGATGAGCGAACGTCCGGAGTACCAGAAACACGAATTGCAGCTCGAGCACTATGTCGTGAGCACCGGTCTCGCCGAGATGATCCAGGGCAGCGCCGCGGCCAAACTCGTGGACGGTGTCTGGGCCTGCGAGTTCATCGAGAATCCGCTGCAGCCGGGTTTTCTGAAACAGAAGGAGCTTGAGATCACGGCCGAGGCCGAGATCGCCCAGATCGGCCTGATGATCGACAACACCACGAAAACCCGTGCGCTGTTCGAGATCAACAAGGGGACGAACAAGAATCCCGCCATCGACGTGAACGCGAACATCGCACCGGAGGACCGGCGCATTCCGTTTCAGAACATGATCTATATCGCCGACGGACCGAGCGACGTCCCGTGCTTCTCCGTCGTGAAAAAAGGCGGTGGCAAAGGCTACGCGGTTTACAACCCCGCCCGCCCCGAGGAATTCGCGCAGAACGACCGGTTGCGTGCCGTGGGGCGCATCGACCACTATGGCCCGGCCGACTACACGGAAGGCAGCACGACCTGGCACTGGCTGCGGATGCACATCAAGGCGATCTGCGACCGCATCGTCGCCGATCGCGAGGCCGCCGTCGCCCAGCGCGTTTCCCGTCCGCCCCGGCATCTCAACGCCTCGCCCGAGGAAGAAGCCGCGAAGCAGGCGGCCAGGCAGCCGAAGCAGGACTCCTTTTTGTAGGGCGTGACAAGGACGGCCCGGACACGAGGTCCGGCCCTACGTTTGAAGAGCAACGGGCATCGGAAAAACCATTTTTCTGCTATCCTTTCAGCCCGGTCCCTGATAAGCAGAAACTGTAATCTTCATTAGATCCCCCCAGGCGATGGTTGAGTCTCCGAGCGACCGCCTGCGCGCGGGCCAGCATCCCGGCAAACGCGCGTTGGTCGGACGGATTCTCCAGCGGGAGGATCCCCAACGCCACGAACCTTCAACTCCCCTCCACCCATGCGAGTCCCAGGCACCGTCAGCGTAGTTTTGACCCACAAGAAAGAGTCCCATTGCTGGTCCGTCTCCCCGAAAGATACCGTCTTTGAAGCCATCAAATTAATGGCCGAGAAAAATGTCGGCGCGCTGCCCGTCATGGAGGCGGGGAAAGTGGTCGGCATGATGTCCGAGCGCGATTACACGCGCAAAATCGCCCTCAAGGGCAAGTCCTCGAAAGCCACGCCGGTGCGCGATATCATGGGCACGCCGGTCATCACGGTGCCGCCCCAGCAGCCGGTGGGCGATTGCCTGCGGCTCATGACCGAGCATCGCGTCCGGCACCTGCCCGTGCTGGAAAACGAGCAACTGGTCGGCATCGTCTCCATCGGCGATCTCGTGAACTGGGTGATCTCCGCGCAGAGCGCCACGATCGACAACCTCGAGGGCTATATCAGCGGGCGGTATCCGGGCTAAGGCGACGAGCCGCCAGGGGGGCCCACTCCGCCGGGCCAGCGCAGCCCCCCTTCGCGCCACCATCAGCGTTTGGGCCGGCGCCGGCTGGTGAGGTGTTGGACGAAGGCAGCGAGCGTTTCCTGGCTCACATGATGCTCCATGCCCTCCGCGTCGGCCAGGGCGATGGCGTCCGGCACGCCGAGTGATTTCAAAAATTCGCTGACGATCTCGTGCCGCCGTCGCGATTCGTCGGAGAGCCGCCGGCCGGAATCAGTGAGGAAGATAGAGCGATACGGGAGTGCGGTCACCAGGCCGGCGCGCCGGAGTCGTTGAATGGTGCGGTTCACGGTGACGTGCGTCACGCCGAGCCGCCGGGCCAGGTCGGTCACCCGGGCTGCGCCCGTCCTGGCAATAAGTTCGGCGATCAATTCCACGTAATCCTGCGCGGTTTCCTGCGCGTGTTCCTGCCGGGTGCGTTGCCGATTGCTGGCCAAGGGCACGGGCCGGGCGCAGGCGGACTGGACGGCGGGGCTTTTCATGCCGCCGACTAAAGCGAAAAGAATCCAGTGGACAATCCCGCAGCTAGAATGTAGCCACGGCTACATCTTTCGCATGACACCGCCCGAATCCGCCAGTTCCACTCCCGCCGTACCCTCTGGGCCGGCCGCGGACAGCGGTCCGGCGGCGCCTGGCGGCCACACCTCGCTCGAGGAAGTGCACCATTCCGTGGCGGTGCCGCATCACGAAGCCGGGTTCTGGCGGCAGTGGCGGGCGTTCGTCGGCCCGGCGATCCTCATCAGTGTCGGCTACATGGACCCCGGCAACTGGGGCACCGATCTGGCCGGCGGAGCGCGGTTCAAATACGATCTGCTCTGGGTCGTCGCCCTCGCCAGCTTCATGGCCGTGATTCTCCAGGTGATTTCGGCCCGCCTGGGCGTGGTGACGGGCAAGGATCTGGCCCAGTGTTGCCGCGACTACTTTCCCAAGTGGTCCCGATGGCCCAACTGGCTCTTGTGTGAAGTTGCCATCGGCGCCTGTGATCTGGCGGAGGTGCTCGGCAGCGCGGTCGCGCTCAATCTGCTGTTTCACATTCCGCTTTTGTGGGCGGTTATCATCACGGCGCTGGACGTGCTGCTCCTGCTGGGACTGCAGCGGGCCGGCATGAGAACCATTGAAGCCGTGGTCCTGCTGCTGGTTGTGACGATCGGCGTGTGCTACGGCATCGAGCTGTTCGTCCTCCCACAAACCCAGCCCAGCATGGGCGCATTGGCCCGGGCGCTCGCATCGCCCGGCTTCCGGCAGGCCGGGATGCTTTACGTGGCGATCGGCATCATCGGAGCCACAGTCATGCCCCACAACCTGTATCTGCACTCGGCGCTGGTGCAGACGCGAAAGATCAAGCGTGACGAAAGTTCCATCCGCCTCGCCATCCGCTTCAACACCATCGACTCGGTCGTGGCGCTGGGCATAGCGTTCGTCGTAAATGCCGCGATCCTGGTCCTGGCGGCGACGGTGTTCTACGGCAAGGACAGTGTGATGGTGGCGGGCGGTCAGGTGGTGACATTCAGCCCGGACAGCGATTGGGTCCGCATCGCGTATCTGACCCTGGCTCCGCTGCTGGGGACAACCCTGGCCAGCACGCTCTTCGCCGTGGCGCTGCTCGCCAGCGGCCAAAGCAGCACGATTACCGGGACCCTGGCCGGGCAGGTGGTGATGGAAGGATTCATGAACTGGCGGATCCGCCCATGGATCCGGCGAATGATCACGCGCTTGCTGGCCATCCTGCCGGCCATCGTTATCATCGGTTTGCGGGGCGACAACAGCGTGACCGATCTGCTTACGCTGAGTCAGGTGGTGCTGGCCCTGCAACTGCCGTTCGCCATGTTCCCCCTGTTATACTTTACGTCGTCCCGCAAATTCATGGGTTCCTGGACCAATGCCTGGATCCTGACGATTTTCGGCTGGGGCAGCGCGCTGTTGATAACTGCGATGGATCTCTACAGTCTGCCCGAATCGCTCAAGGAGGCTTGGCGCATCATCGTCGGCGGATAACGTTAAAAACCGGAATGAATCCCCATGTATAAAACCATTCTTGTAACGCTGGACGGCACCCCGACGGACCGGGCGATCATCGATCACATAAAAATGCTGGGGCGGACGATGCAAAGCCGCGTCGTGTTGCTGCATGTGGTCGCCAGCGCCACGGCCAAGTATCACGGCGAGAACGCGGCCGACAAGGAGGTCGCGGAAAGCCAGGCGTATCTGGACCGCATCCAGGCCGAGTACACCGCCGCTGGCATCACCGTCGAGGTGGCGCTGGCATACGGCGAGCCGGTGAAAGAGATCGTCAACTGGGTCAGGCAGAACGGCTGCGACCTGGTGGCGATGAGCACGCACGGCCACAAGTTCGTGGCGGACCTCGTGCTCGGGACGACCGCGATCAAGGTGCAGCACAGCATCAGCGTGCCCGTGTTGCTGCTGCGGGCCAGGTAAAGCGACGCGCCATTGGCGGAGTTCATCGCCCCACCCCATCGCCGGCGGCGTCCGATCAGTCAGGGCCGGGGCGGCAACCGTTGCAGATCGGCCCCCTTGTTCCGTTCGTCGCAGGTCAGCACGAAGTCCCCGTGGATTCCGTCCTTGGTGACAAATTTCTGAAGCAGCGATGCGGGGAACTGGATGTTTTGTCCGCTCGTGCAACGGGCCACCACATGGCGAATGGTCCCACGGTAGTAATCCAGATACCGTTCCGGCGGGATGTGGAGATGAAATTCGTGGCGATTCATGAACCCGGCTCCGGTTCGCCGCCATCAGTCAGTTCTCGCCCGGATCATCGGGCTCCTGCGCGAGCAGTTTCCACTCGTCGCCCACCCCGCTGAGGATGCGGCGCCAGAGGCTGGCATCCTGCGGGTGGTCGAGCAGGTCGCCGGGCACGGGCGTGATGACCCACGTATGGTGAAGCAGCTCGTTGTCGAGCTGACCTGCCGTCCATCCGGAGTAGCCGAGAAACGCGCGCAGCTGCGTGCCTTCCTCGCCGGCGAGCTGCGTCGCCTTGTCGGGCTCGATGCCGAAAAAGAAGCGAATCCCGTCGGGCTGCGGCTGCCACGCGACCAAGATCAGTTGCTCGGTCTGCACCGGACCCCCCTGAAACACTGGCACGCCGGCGAGCGGGCCGAGGGCGAAGGCGCCATTGAGTGTGCCGAGGGTTTTGTCGAGCGGCCGGTTGAGCACCACTCCCATCGCGCCCTGGTCGTTGTGCGCCGACATCAGCACGACGGCGCGGCGGAAATTCGGATCGCGCATCGCGGGGTGCGCCAGCAGGAGCGAACCGGCGAGGTTTTCAGGGCGCGAAGGCTGTTCGCGTGCGCGCATGGCGGAAGGGCAGACGAGTCCGGGTGGACCTAAAGTTGGGTGATTTTGATTCCAGCGTCGGCCAACAGGGGCGCGACGAGCGGGTCATTGGTGTAATCTTCCCGATAGCGGATCTCGGCGATGCCGGCCGCGGCGAGAATCTTCGCGCAGTTGATGCAGGGGAAATGGGTCACATAGGCCACGCAACCCTCGACGCTCGAACCGCGGCGGGCGGCGTCGGCGATGGCGTTCTGCTCGGCATGGACCGTGGCCTGCTCGTGGTCCTCGCGTACCCGCGAGACGTGCGGCGCGCCCGGCAGAAAGCCGTTGTAGCCCGCGGCGATCAGCCGGTTCTTGCGGTCGCCACCGCTCACGATCACGCAACCGACGTGCAATCGTTCGCACGGTGAGCGCGTGGACATGAGGACGGCCGTGGCCATGAAATATTCGTCCCACGAAGGACGGCCCGCAAAGCTGGCGGTGGCCTGCGCGATCAGATCGACGGGACTCGGAGTCTTGCTCATCGGACCGAGCGTAGAAGACCGCACCAAACGAAGACGAGGAAAAGCCACCGCGCCCAGGGCCGTTTGACGACACCCGGGAAGCGGGCATGCTCTCAGCGTGTTACGCATCGTTCAGCCTGAATTGCTCGACTCGCTGCCCGACGATCACCCGGACGCGCAGCACTGTCGTCGCGATCTGCGTCTCACCAACTTCGCGATGGGCAACTTCCGCTGGTTTCGCCGCACGCTGCCGCCCCGGTTGCGCCCGGGCGACCGAGTCCTCGAGCTTGGTGCCGGCGGAGGTGAGCTGGCACAGGCCTTGCGACCATGGATTTCCCACTACACCGGCCTGGATCGTTGTCCCCCGTCCGCACGCTGGCCGGCCACCTGGGCATGGCTCCGGGGTGACCTCCGAGCGTTCGCGCACTACGACGAGCATCCCGTCGTGCTCGGCAATCTTATCTTCCATCACTTGACCACGGGCGAGCTCCGGGCTCTCGGGTCCGAGTTCAGCCAGCATGCGCGCCTGGTGCTGGCTTCCGAACCGGCGCGACGCCGGCGTTATCAAACGTTGTTCGATGCCGGTGCGACCCTGCTGGGCGGCAGCCACGTCACCCGCCACGACGCCCGCGTCAGCATCGCCGCGGGTTTTCTCGACGACGAATTGCCCGCCGCCCTGGGCCTTGATGCACGCGAATGGGATTGGCGCTGCACGACCACGGCACTTGGCGCGTACCGCATGATCGCCGTGCGCCGCTAATCCATCCGCCGCATGTCTGCAACGAGGCACAGCATCGAGATCGTCGGCGGCGGCCTGGCCGGGCTGTCCCTGGGGCTGGCCCTGCGCCGCGCCGGCGTGCCCGTCACGGTGCACGAAGCGGGCGATTACCCGCGGCACCGCGTCTGCGGCGAATTCATCGTGGGACTCGACGACACCACCCTCGGGCGGCTCGGGCTCGCCCCGCTGCTCGCAGATGCCCGGCGGCACCGTTCGGTGGCATGGTTTGATCGCAAGTCCTTCATCCGTGATCAAACGCTCCCCACCCCGGCCCTCGGCCTCAGCCGCCGCACCCTCGATGCGCGGCTGGCCGCGGCGTTTGTCGCGGCGGGAGGCGATTTGCGCACCAAGTCCCGCGTGGATTGCGCCCAGGCGCCGCCCGGCCGCATCTTCGCCACCGGTCGCCGCCGGGATGGCGCCGGATTGCTCGGGCTGAAAGTGCACGTTCACGGACTGGCGCTCGCCCGGGATCTCGAATTCCACCTCGGCGACGGTGCTTACGTCGGCCTCGCCGGCGTGGAAAACGGCACGGTCAACTTTTGCGGACTATTCCGCCATCGGACCGGACTCGCACCGACCGACGCCCACGAACGCCACCACGCCTCCCTGCTTTTCGCCTACCTCGCCGCCGCCGGCCTGGATGCGCTCGGCGAACGACTCCGCGCCGCGGAGATCGAGACCGATTCATTCTGCGCGGTGGCGGCGGTCGATTTCCTCGGCGCGGCGGTGCAGTCCGGCCGGATCCGGCTCGGCGACGCCTACGCCATGATTCCGCCTTTTACGGGCAACGGCATGGCGATGGCTTTCCAGGGTTCGCACCTCGCCCTCGATCCCCTGCTCGCCTACGCGCGGGCCGAACAATCCTGGAGCGAGGCCGGCCAACTCGTGGCGGAACGCCTGCACCGCCGTTTTCGCCTGCGCCTCGGCTGCGCGAATGCCCTCCAGCCCTTCCTCTTCGAGCCGCGCCGCCAGCGCTGGCTCATTTCCGCCCATCGAGCCGGGTTGTTGCCGCTGCGTCCGCTTTATCGACTCACCCATTGACGCTGCCCGGCCATGTTTCTCCACGCCCTTGCCACCGCCGTACCACCCCGCGCCTACACCCAGGCGGAGTGCTGGGAGATCCTCCAGCGATCGGATGCCTTTGGCCGGCTCGAGGAACGATCGCGCTGGATCCTGGAAAAAGTGTTGCGCGGCGACAATGGCATTGACCGGCGCCATTTCGCCGCGCCCGACATCGAGCGCATCTTCGAGCTCACCCCGGACCAGTTGAATGAGATGTTTCGCCGGGAGGCGCCGAAGCTCGCCGCCGACGCCCTCCGCCGCGCCCTCGCGCAGGCCCGCCTGTGTCCCGACAATCTGGATGCGCTCCTTATCTGCACCTGCACCGGCTATCTGTGCCCGGGGTTGACCGGTTATGTCGCCGAGGCCCTGGGCCTGCGCCCCGATGCCTACTTGCAGGATCTGGTCGGCCTCGGCTGCGGCGCCGCGATTCCGGCCCTGCGCTCGGCCCGCAACCTCTTGGCCGCACAACCCGCCGCCACGGTGGCCTGCGTCGCCGTCGAAATCTGTTCCGCCGCCTTTTACCTCGACGACGATCCCGGCGTGCTCGTAAGCGCCTGCCTCTTTGGCGACGGCGCCGCGGCCACGATCTGGCGCACGCCGGCGGGGCCGGACGGCCTGCACTGTTTCGACTTCGACACCTGGCAGGTGCCCGCCGACCGCGATCTGTTGCGATTCGAAATGCGTGACGGCAAGCTGCGCAACCGGCTGCACCAAAGCGTGCCGGAGCGCGCCGCCGCCGGCGTCGCCCGCCTTTATGCCCGGCGCTCGCTGCGACCAGTACATGGTGTTGCCGCCCATCCGGGAGGACGCGCCGTGCTCGCCGCGCTGGAGACGGCGTTGCCGGGTCACCCGCTCGCGACAAGCGCCCGCGTACTGCGCGCCCACGGCAACATGAGCAGTCCATCGGTGCTGTTCGCCCTGGAGGAGAACCTGCGCGCTGGGCCGCCGCCCGCGGGGGCCGACCTGTGGCTGGTGAGCTTTGGCGCCGGCTTCAGTGCGCACAGCTGCCGGATTGGAACCGCGTAAATCTTGCTCGTTCCGCCGCGCGTTCTCGTCTTGCATCAACCGCCGGGGTCGATCCCCGCCCATTCACAATCCAGCGTCAACCATGCCCTCCCTGTCAGATCTCGTCGGCTACTGCGATGCCCGCACCCGCCGCACCGCTTTCCAAGATGCCCCCGGCGCCTGCAATGGCCTGCAGGTCGCCAACGACGGCCGCGTGACCAAAATCGGCGCGGCGGTCGATGCCGGCCTCCAGCCCTTCCGGCAGGCCGCGGCCACCGGCGTGGATTTCCTGATCGTGCATCACGGCATGTATTGGGACATGCCGCGCCCGTTGACCGGCCCCGTCTATGAACGGGTGGTCACGCTCGTCCGGGCCAACTGCGCACTCTATTCGAGTCATCTGCCCCTCGATGCACATCCCGAGATCGGCAACAACGCGCTGCTCGCCCGGCAGCTCGGCCTCGTGCCGCAGCGCCCCTTTCTGGTGCGCGAAGGCGAATCCATCGGCTGGATCGCACCCCTTGACGGCGACCGCGACGGCCTGCGCGCCCGGCTAGCGCCGCTTTACCCCCGCCTGCTTGCGCTCGAACACGGCCGCGCCGCGCCGCGGGAGATCGCCTTCTGTTCCGGGAGCGGCAACAGCGCCGTGCCCGCGCTGCTCCCCGCCGGCGTCGATACACTCGTTACCGGCGAATTGCGCGAGGAATGGTTCAACTACGCCCAGGAACAACACCTCAATCTTTACCTGTGCGGCCACTACGCCACCGAAGTCCACGGCGTGAAGGCGCTCGCGGCCGAGCTCGCCGCCAAGTTCGGTCTGCCGTGGGAATTCATCGCCACGGACAATCCGCTATAGGTCGTTCAGACCCGCCGGCCCCAAAAAAGAAGCTTCCCCCTTTCGTGCCTTTCGTGTGTTTCGTCCTTCCAACCAGCCCATGAAAACCATCGCCATCCTCAACGGCCCCAACCTCGACCGCCTTGGCAAACGCGAGCCGGAGATTTACGGACGCGCCACGCTGGCCGACCTCGAAGCGGCGCTGCGGGCGGAGTTTGGCGCCTCCGCCAAGCTGGAGTTCTTCCAGACCAACCACGAGGGCGCACTCCTCGACAAGATCGCCGCCCTGGCCGACGCGAAGGCCGACGGCATTGTGCTCAACCCCGGCGGCTTCACCCATACCAGCGTGGCGCTGCGCGACGCGCTCGCCGGATCCGGCCTGCGCGTGGTGGAGGTGCACATTTCCAACATTTACCGGCGCGAGGCGTTTCGCCACGAATCGCTGACGGCGGCGGTCTCACTCGCCGTGATCAGCGGTCTCGGAATGGAAGGTTATCATGCCGCGGTGCGGTTTCTGCTGAAGGACTAGGCCGGCATATATCCGCGGTCCCGCCGCCACCCGCCCGTCGCCCATCATGGCCGATCCCCTGCCGCACTTCGACGAGCCCCGCTGGTTCGTCTGCCATACCAAGCCGCGTTGCGAAAAGAAATTTTCCGCCCTGCTGGCCACCGAGCAGTTCACGCACTATCTGCCCCTGGTGCCGAGCGTGCGGCGCTACCCTGACCGCACCCGCAAATTCACCAAGCCGCTCTTTGCCGGCTATGTGTTTGCGGAAATTCCGCCACAGGAAAAAAACCGCATCTACCAGCAGGATCTGCTGGTACGCGCCATCTGGGTGGACGACCAGCCTCTGTTTCTCCGGCAGCTGGCGGACGTGAAAACCATCGTGGCCTCCGGCGTGGAAGCCACCCTGCAGCCGCTGCTGAAAAGAGGCACCCGGGTGAAAATCGTCAGCGGACCGCTGTGGGGCGTGGAGGGCTTTGTGGAGGATCCAAAAAATTCGCGCGGCGTGCTCGTCGCGATGGATGTACTCCAACAAGGGCTGCTCGTGCCCGTGCCGATGGACAGCCTGGAAATTCTGCCCTAGCCGAACAGCCGCCACGCCCAGGCGCCGGCGTGGAGCGTGGCGCAGGCGGCCAGCGCCGCCGCGACATCGTCGATTACAATGCCCCAGCCGGCGGGCAGGTCCTGGAGTTTATTGATGACGCCCGGCTTGGTGATGTCGAACAATCGGAACAGGGCGAATCCCGCGAGGAAGATGACCCACCGCGGAGCCACGTCGAGCAGCGCCGGCCATCCGACAAAGCACAGCGGCATCGCCATGAACTCGTCCAAGATCACTTCGCCCGGATCCTTCCGGCCCAAGCGAAACTCGGCCTCGCCACAAAAACCCACTGCCACATAGAGACCGAGGGCGCAGAGCAGGATCGCCGGAACCAGGCTTAAACGGTCGACAAAAAACACCGTGAAATACATGAGCCCCGCGAGCGAACCCCATGTGCCCGGAGCGGGCAGCCGGCGCCCCAACGGCCCCAGCGTGGCCAGATCGAGCACGAGTTTGGAGGGCAAAAAACGCGGCCAGTTCGGCTGCTCCAGTCTCATAGGTTCGCGTCGGCGAGCACGACATCCTTGTGCCGGCGAAAATAGCGGTAGCCCGACCACACCGCGAGAAACGTCCCGAGGATGAAGCCTATCAGGCCGATGTGCTGCACCACCTCGGTCAAGGGGCTCAAATCCCATCGTGCTCCCAGCAAGTACGCCCAGTCGCGCCCGACCATCGGCGCGGCCAGCAGAAAACCGATGGCGATGAGCTGGGTGACCGTCTTGGTTTTGCCCCCTCCATCGGCCGCCACCACCACCCCCTTCGCTGCTGCCATCATCCGCAAACCGGAGACCATGAATTCGCGGCAGAGCGTGATCAGCACGTAAAACATCGGAATGACATCCTGATCCGCCAACGCCACCATGATGCCGATGACCATGATCTTGTCGGTGAGCGCATCCATGAGTTTGCCAAAGACCGACACGATCCCCCGTTTGCGGGCCAGATAGCCGTCGAGCCAGTCGCTGATCGCGCCACCGATGAACAACCAGAAAGCGAGCGAAGCCGCGCCGAGCCAGTGCTCATACATCAATCCGACGATCACGAACATCATCGGAACGCGCGCCAGCGTAAGGATATTCGGGAGGTTCATGCAACGGGAAGGACGCGCGAAACAACCGCGTCGTTTCCGCAAAGGCAACTCCGGAGACAGTTTTCAGTCGAAAAAACACAGTCGCCTCGGTCGGGTGAAATCTTTTCTCTGGCAGTTCCTTCCCTCCACCGCATGCGCCATTGCATCTATCCAGGCACGTTCGATCCGCTGACCTACGGGCACCTCGATGTGCTCGAACGCGCCACCAAACTCTTCGACCGCGTGACGGTCGCCATTTCCGACAACCCGACCAAGGGCCCCCTCTTCACGGTCGCACAGCGCCTCGCCCTGCTGCAGCCCAACATCGCGCGCTTCCCCAATGTGGTCGTCACCAAATTCGACAACCTGCTGGTCGAATTCGCCCACCAGCAGGGCGCTTGCGCCATCATCCGCGGTTTGCGCGCCATCTCGGATTTCGAGTTCGAATTCAACATGGCGCTCATGAACCGCCACCTCCAGTCCGACGTCGAGACGATCTTCGTGATGCCCAACGAGGAGTTCAGCTACACCAGTTCCACCCTCGTCAAACAGGTGGCGAAATATGGCGGCGATGTCTCCCACTTCGTCCCGCCCAATGTCGCCACCGCGCTGCGGGAAGCGTTCGTCCAAGCCTAGCCCGTTGCGCCAACGGGTTGCCTTCGCGTCCGTATTCCTCGCGGTGGGCCGGCTCTCCCGCCGTCAAATTCTTTGTCACCAGCACCCGCCTCAACCGTCAAGCCCCCGGCAAGTCTTCCCCGCTGGAGCCGGGCGCAATCCGGCGCAGGTCCCATCGGTGCGAGCTGCCCTATTTCTCATCCTTTTTCCCTTTCACTTCCATGGCCAAATCGCGCAGTTCCAGCGGGCTCCTTTTAACGCTTATCGTGGTTCTCGCCGCCGCCGCCGGCGGTTGGTATTACTTTGCCGGCCGGGCCGACAAGCAGCCCGAATATTCGACCGTCAAGGTCACCCGCGGCAATATTACCCAGACCATCAGCGCCACCGGCAACCTCCAGACGACTTCCCAGGTGACGATCAGCAGCCAGGTTTCCGGCAACGTCATCGCCATCAACGCCGACTTCAACGATATCGTTAAAAAAGGCCAGTGGCTCCTGAAGATCGATCCCTCCACTTACCAGCAAAGGCTGCGCCAGGCGACGGCCGACCTCGCGGCGGCGAAGGCCACGGCGATCAAGACCCGCGGAGATACCGCCCGCAGCAAGGATCTCTTCGACAAAAATCTCATCTCCCAGTCGGACTACGACGCCGCCGTGGCCACGCTCGCCCAGGCCGAGTCCAGTCTGGTCAGCAAGCAGGCCGCGCTGGAGACCGCCCAGACCGACCTCGACCGCTGCATCATCTATTCGCCGATCGACGGCGTCATCCTCAACCGCACGATCGACGTCGGCGCCACCGTCAACGTCAACCAGTCCGCGGTGCCCCTCTACACCATCATCAACGACCTCACCAAGCTGCAGATCAGCGCCGACGTCTCCGAAGCCGACATCGGCAACGTCCAGGAGAAACAGATCGCGCGGTTTTCGGTGGATGCCTATCTGAACCGCCCGTTTCAGGGCGTCGTGTCGCAGGTGCGTAATTTCGCCAAGAATACCAGCGGTGTGGTCACCTTCTCCGTCATCATCGACGTGGATAATTCCAATCTCCTGCTCAAACCCGGCATGACCGCAACGGCCAACATCATCGTGGCCGAGCGTCCCAATGTTCTCACAGTGGCCAACAACGCCCTGCGGGTGCGCGTTCCGGCCGAATTGCTGCCCAAGACGCCGGTCGCACCGGCGGCTTCACCCGCCGGTACCAAGGCCGCTTCCGCGATGAGCGACGACGAACGCCGGACTGCCATGCGCGAGATCATGACCACGGTCGGCTTTCAGCGCGGCACGCCTGCCACGCCCGATATGATCGAAAAGGCCAGAAAACTCGCCACGGACAAAGGACTCGATCCCGATATGCTGGTGCGGGTGCTCAGTCGTGGCGGTGGCGGCGGCGGCGGTGGCGGTTTTGGGGGCAATCGTGATGGCGGCTCAGGCGCCAGCACCGGCGCGGGCATGAACGTCAGCAACCAACCCCGCATTCTCTACAAATTGGTGACCGACGACAAGGGCCGGAAATTTCCGGAGCCCGTCACCGTACACCTCGGCATTTCCGACGGCACTGTCACCCAGGTTCTCGACGGCCTGGCCGAGGGCGACACCCTGATCACCTATGTCACCATGCCCGGAGCCCCCGTCGTGGTCAACGGCCCGCCGGGCCAGACGGGCAATCCTTTCCAGCAAAATCAGCGCGGTGGTTTCGGCGGCCCGCGCGGATTCTAAACGTACTCTTTCCCGACCCCTTTCGCACTTCTTTCATGCCTTCCGTCGTCAAAATCGAGGATCTCCACAAGGTCTATGATTCCGGCGAAGTCCCGGTACATGCCGTGCGCGGGGTCACGCTCGATATCCAACGCAATGAATTTGTCGCGCTGATGGGCGCGAGCGGTTCCGGCAAGTCCACCTTGATGAATATGCTAGGCTGCCTCGACCGCCCCACCCGCGGTCGCTACCTGCTCGATGGCGTCGACGTCTCCGGGCTCGACAAGAACGAACTCGCCGACATCCGCAATCAGAAGCTCGGGTTTGTCTTTCAGGGCTTCAATCTCCTCGCGCGCACCACCGCGCTGGAGAATGTCGAGCTGCCCTGCCTATACGGAAAGCATCGTTTCTCTTCGCGGAAGATGCGCGAACGCGCCCTGCACTGCCTCGACATCGTCGGTCTCTCCAACCGCGCGGACCACATGCCCAACCAGCTTTCGGGCGGACAGCAGCAGCGCGTCGCCATCGCCCGGGCGCTCGTCAACGAACCGCAGCTTCTCCTCGCCGACGAACCGACCGGCAACCTCGACAGCCGGACCTCCATCGAGGTCATGGGCGTGTTCCAAAAACTCAACGACCAGGGCATCACCATCGTGATGGTCACTCACGAGCTCGACGTGGCCCGCTACTGCAAACGCCACCTCATCCTGCGCGACGGGGTGGTCGTCCGCGACGAGTCCACGCAGGACCGCAGCTTCGCCGAGGCCGAGCTGGCCAAGCTTCAAGCGGCGGAAGCCGACGCCAAACTCACCGCTCATCCTCCCGCCTGATCCCTTTTGTCGTTTCCGATTCTCATGCGCTTTTTCATCACCCTTCGGATGGCCTTGCGGGCTCTCAGCCGCAACACCATGCGGTCGATTCTGACCGCTCTCGGCATCATCATCGGTGTTGCCGCGGTGATCATCGTGGTGAGCCTCGTGAACGGCACCAAGGCTCAGGTCGAGGCCGCCATCGCCAGCCTTGGGGACAACCTGGTGCTCATTTATCCGGGCAACCAGGGTCAGGGAGGGGGCGTGCGCAGCGGCTTCGGCGGCGCCACGACCCTCACGGTGGCGGACGCGGATGCGATTGTTTCCAACTTTCAACACGGCGATTCCGACCCGGAAAACACCGTGAGTGCCATCAGCCCCTACGTCACCGGGCGCGGCCAGATTCTGGCCAATGGTTTGAACTGGGGCACCCTGGTTTTTGGCGTATCGCCGGATTTTCCGGTGATCCGCAGCTGGCGGGTGGCGGAGGGAGTCTTTTTCGACGATGCCGAGGTCCTCTCGGCCGCCAAGGTCGCCGTGGTCGGCAAGACCATTGTCGATAATCTTTTTCCCGACAGCGACCCGGCGAGCGTCATCGGTCAGAGCATTCGCATCTTTGGTCAGGGCGGCGGCGGCGGCACCCCCTTTCGCATCATCGGCGTGATGGCTTCGAAGGGATTCAATGGTAATCAGGATCAAGACGACGTGATTTTCATCCCTTACACGAGTCACATGAAGCGCATCTCCCGCCGTACGTTTCTCAGCCAGATTTATGTGCAGGCCAGGGACGAGGCCTCGGTCATCAAGGCGAAGGCCGACATCGGTGACCTGCTGACCCAACGGCACAACGGCACGGTCGATTTCACCGTGCAGGATCAGGCCGACATTACCGCGGCCCGGACGGCCTCCGCCGACGCCATGATCTATCTGCTCGGCTCCATTGCCGGCGTCTCGCTCCTCGTCGGTGGCATTGGCATCATGAACATCATGCTCGTGAGCGTGACTGAACGCACCCGCGAAATCGGCATCCGCCTCGCGGTTGGCGCCCACGGCGGCGATGTCCTCACCCAGTTCCTCATCGAGGCGATCGTCCTCAGCTCCCTCGGCGGCCTGGTCGGCGTGGCGTTCGGCATCGTCGGTGCCCTCATGCTCGGCAATTACAAGGGCCTGCCCGTGGAGCCATCCACCCCCGCCATGGTCATTGCCGTCGCCTTCAGCGCCGCCGTCGGCGTTTTCTTCGGGTTCTATCCCGCCCGCAAGGCCGCCCAGCTCGACCCGATCGACGCCCTGCGTTACGAGTGAACGACCCGACTGGCTAGTTGAAGTAGTCCTGTTGCCAGATTGAATTCGGACGGTGGACCCGAGCATGCATCAATCGAGAGGTAGGGCGCGTTATCCTTAACGCGCCGCCATCAGGCATCGCCATCGGCGGGTTAGGGATAACCCGCCCTGCCGGCTATATACGTCTCGAACCCACCCCGCCCGCTGCGCGTTCCCCGCTTGCCTATCGGGCGCACCTCGTTGACCTAGGACAATCTATGTCCGAGCAGTCGTCGCCCATTGTCGAATTCCGCGCGGTTGAAAAGCGCTATGGCGATGGCCCGCTTGTGCTCGATCGCATCAGCTTCTCCGCCCAACCCGACGATTTTATCGGCATCATCGGCCCGAGTGGCTGCGGCAAGACGACGCTCCTGCGCCTGCTCGCCGGGGTGAGCGCGGTCACCGACGGCGAACTGGTGATCGATGGCCAGTCGCCCGAAGCCGCCGCGCAGGAGCTGGCCTATGTTTTCCAGGAACCCACGCTGTTGCCCTGGCTCACGGTCAGCAAAAATGTGCAACTGCTGCTCCGGCTGCGGGGCGTGCCGGCGGTCGAACGCGCCGCCATGAGCGACCGCGCCCTCAGCCTCGTACGCCTGGCCGGCAAGGACCGCTGCCACCCCTGTCAGCTGTCCGGCGGTCAGAAGATGCGCGTCTCCCTCGCCCGGGCTCTCTCGCTTTCGCCGAAAATCCTCCTGCTCGACGAACCTTTCGGTGCGCTCGACGAGATGTCGCGCGAGCACCTCAATGAGGAGTTGCTCGCCGTGCGCGCCCGGCAGACTTGGACCGCGTTCTTCGTCACCCACTCCGTGGCCGAGGCGGTGTTTCTCTCCAATCGCATTCTGGTGATGTCCGCCAATCCCGGCCGCATCCATCGCGAGGTCCGCGTCGATCTGCCCTACCCGCGCACGCCTGAAACCCGGGAATCCACCGCCTACCTCCAACTCGTCGCCGAGGTGTCGCGGCTGTTGCGCTCGGTCGAGCACTACCAACCGTGAGGAGCGCCCCCATGCCCGCCCGTATCCAACGCCTGCTCCTGCCCACCCTGACCGCCCCGGTTCTCATCGGGCTCTGGTACCTCGCCTGTTTTCTGCTTGCGCCCGACCGGCGGATCTTTCTGCCGGCACCGCACCAGATCCTGCACGCCCTCGTCGCCAGCCGGGCCGAACTCTTCTCCGCCTGGCTCAACACTGGCGCCGGCGCCCTGGCGGGATTTCTCCTGGCCATCGTCGTCAGCGCCCTGTGCGCCCTGCTGCTCTCGCTTTCGCCCTGGGTGCGCGCCAGCCTTTATCCGTACTTGATGATCCTACAGATGACGCCGGTCATCGTGCTTGCCCCCATGCTCATCATCTGGGTCGGCGCCGGCTTCAAAAGCGTGTCGTTGATCACGTTTCTCATCTGTGTCTTTCCGCTCGTGGTCAACTCCACGCAAGGGCTCATCTCCGTCGACCGGCATTTGCTGGAACTTTTTCGCATGGCGCGGGCCTCCCGGCGGCAGGAAGTGTTCTTGCTGCGGATTCCAGCCGCTCTTCCGTACTTCTTCACCGGTTTGCGCATCGCCGCCACCCTCGCCCCCATCGGCGCCGTGGTGGGCGATTTCACGGCCGGCAATTCGGCCGGACCCGGCCTCGGTTTTCTCACGATCATCTATAGCGCCAATTTTCGCTTCCCCGAGCTCTTCGCCACCGTGGCCGCCACCTGTGTGCTCGGCTTTCTTTTCACCGGCGGAGTCGTGGGGTTGAGCTGGCTGGCTCTGCACCACTGGCACGATTCCTACGGGCGCACCGACACCTGACCGTCCCTCTCCGCATGACGCCCACCGCTCCAACCGACCGCGACCGTTTTCTCACCCTCCTGCGCACCGCCGTATCCGATGGCACCCTCGAAAAGCTCACCCTCGGCAAGCACCGCGGTACCGATGCCACGCTGCGCAACCTTTTCATCCGTCCCGTCACGCTCAGGGCCGGGCCGCAGCTCTGCTTCGTATGGCGTCACGCCACGCACGATATCACCAAAAACCTGCCTCCGGCCAAGGCGCTCGCCCAGATCGAATCCCTCCTCGGCACCACCTTCCTCGACGGCCATCTCTTCACCGCCAGCCAGACCGCCCAGCTAGAATGCCAGCCCGACGGTCGCGCCCGCCTCGCGGTGAAAAAAACCGCGGCCGTACCGCGCGCGGCGGTGGCTGACGGACATGACCGCCAGAAAACCCACCTGATTCCCGCTGATAGCCCCTGGCTGCGCGCCCTGGGTGTGACCAATGACCGCGGCCAGCCCCGCGCCGAGATGACGGCCAAATATCGCCAGATTCAAAAATACACCGAACTCCTGAGCGATCTGCTCGATGAGGCCAAGCTCCTCACCGTCTCCTCTCCTGGTAGCCACGAGCGTGAGCTAGTGGAGGGCCGTCCTCTCCGGATTGTCGATATGGGCTGCGGTAAAGGTTATCTTACGTTCGCGATCGCCACGCTGCCCGGCGCGAAGGCCGACGTGCTCGGCGTCGAGGTCCGGCCTGAACTGGTCGCGCCCTGCAACGACCTCGCGCGCACCCAGGGCCTCGCGCAATTGCATTTTGCCGCCGGCTCGATCGCCGACACGCCGCTCGAGGGCGCGGATGTCGTCATCGCCCTTCACGCCTGCGACACCGCCACGGACGACGCCCTCGCACGTGGCCTCGCTGCCGGCGCGTCGCTGCTGGTCGTCGCGCCCTGCTGCCAGAAGGAACTCCGCCCCCAGCTCACTGCCCCGCCCGTGCTCGCCGACGCGCTCCGCCACGGGATCTTTCAGGAGCGGCAGGCCGAGTTCGTTACCGACGCCCTCCGCGCCCAGCTGCTCGAATGGGCCGGTTATCGCACGAAAGTCTTCGAATTCATCTCGACCGAGCACACGCCCAAAAACCTCATGCTCGCCGCCATCAAATCCGGACCGCGCGGTAGGGCGGACGACGCGTTGGCCCAACGCATACGCGACTTCACCCGCTTCTACGGCATCCGCACCCAGCGCCTCGCCACCCACCTCGCCTTCCCGCTCTCATGACCCGGCTTCGCCCCACTTGTCACGTAATACGTGACAAACTTCTTTTCCCCGTACAGGGTACGCCCGAAAGACAATGTCACTTAATAAGTGACATGTTCATCGAACAAACTGTCAGTTAGCCGTTTGCGTCATGAACTGGACCGAGCTCGACTGGAAGGCGCTGGACCGGTTGCGCGATCGATTCCTCCGCGGCGGCACCGCCACCGGCCCCTACTGGCAGTCGTCCGTCGAGCTCGCGCATTACGATCTCACCTACGGCGAACGCATCGGCTGGAAATGGGACGCCGTCCTGCGCGAACTCCGGACACGCGGTTGGAAACCGGACACACGGCAAATCCTCGACTGGGGGTGCGGCAGCGGTTGCGCCGGCCGGCGAGTGCTGGCGGCCTTCGGGATGGACCATTTCAGCGAGCTGCTCGTCTGGGACCATTCGCCGCTTGCGACCGATTTTGCGGTCGAAGCTGCCGAGCAGGCCTTCCCGCGAGTTCATGTCTCGGCCATCACACCGGGCTTTCTCGCGAGTAACGCACCCATCGGGCTGCTGGTGATCAGCCATGTGCTCAACGAGCTGCCGCCCGAAGCGCTCGCGGAGTTGCGACGGATGCTCCTGCGCGCGACCGCCGTGCTCTGGGTCGAGTCCGGCACGCATGAAGTGGCACGGGGGCTGCAGACGATCCGCGATGAGTTGCGCGAAGAGTTTCAGGTTGTCGCCCCGTGCACCCACCAGAATCGCTGCGGGTTGCTCGCAGAGGGCCACGAGCGCGACTGGTGTCATTTCTTTGCCCTGCCGCCTTCGGAGATTTTCGCCAGCCCCGACTGGGTGAAATTCGGCCAACGCGCCGGCATCGATCTGCGCAGCCTACCGTACTGCTTTCTGGCACTGGAAAGGAAGCCGGCTGTAGCGGCGGTCTATGACCGCCGAAATGAAGGCGCCTGCCCAAAAGACGGTGGTCATAGACCGCCGCTACAGGGCGACACCGACCTCTCCCGCGTCATCGGCCGACCGGAGCTTTTCAAACCCTATGCCCGCCTGCTAAACTGTGACGCGACCGGCGTCGCCGAGCTTACCTTGCAGAAACGCGACGACCTGGCGCTGTACAAGGAGCTCGGCCGCACCAAGGAGCCGCTGGTTTACCGGTGGCGACGGGATGGCACCCGCCTGCTCGGTAGCGAACTCCTGGCAAAAGAAAAGTCGCGGGCTTGACTCGGACGCATCGGTCCCGACAACTATGGCTCCACTATGGGTCAACAAACGAACAAGGTAGTCAAACGTCGTCGCCGCGCTGCATATTTGAAGCGCAGAAAAGAAGCCGCCAAGAAGACGGCGAAGGCCAAGAAATAACTCCCAACCGCGGCCTGAACGCCGCGGTTTTCAGTTTCTGTGATATGGTAGGAGCCTGCTGGCACGCGATCCCATGGTTTCCGTCCGGCAAACCCATCGCCCACCGGCAGTCTCCTACAACTTGCATGATCAAAGTCAGTCTCATCTCGCTCGGCTGCGCCAAGAATCTCGTCGATAGCGAAATCATGGTCGGCCACCTGCAACAGGCCGGCATGCAGGTGATCCCTGAGACGGACCAGGCCGACGTCGTCATCGTCAATACCTGCTCGTTCATCGATTCCTCGAAGGAGGAGTCGATCGGCCAGATTCTCGAGGTGAACCAGCACCGCGGCCTGCGCAAACGCCGCCGGGAGCAGAAGCTGATCGTCGCCGGCTGCATGGCCCAACGTTTCGCCAAGGAGTTGCCCGGCGCGATGCCGGAGGTCGATGCCTTCATCGGCCTCGATCAGGTCACCCGGGTTGCGCCCATCATCACCGGTCTGTTCGCCCACGAATCCGGGAAAATGCACCCTCCGGAGAATTTCGTCACGCCGCGTTCGACCTTCATCCCCGACTACGACACGCCGCGTTTCCGGCTCACGCCGCGCCATTTCGCCTATGTGAAGATCGCCGAGGGCTGCAACCATCCGTGCACCTTCTGCATCATTCCGCAGATCCGCGGGCGCCACCGCAGCCGCACGGTCGCGAGCGTGGTCGCCGAGGCGCGCCACCTCGTGGCCGAGGGCGTGAAGGAGCTCAACCTGATTTCCCAGGACACGACCTTCTTTGGCATGGACACCTGGGAGCAACGGGCCGGGCCGCGCGCGCCGGTCGATTCCTCCCGCGGTTCCGCGCTCACCACGCTGCTGCGCGAGTTGCAGGCCATCGACGGCGATTTCTGGGTCCGCCTGCTCTACACGCATCCTGCGCATTGGAGCGACGAACTCATCCGGACCATCGCCGAATGCCCGAAGGTCGCCCGCTACGTGGACATGCCGCTGCAACATATCAGCGACCGCATGTTGGAAACGATGCAGCGGGAGACGAGCGGCGCCTACATCCATGACCTGATCCGCCGCATCCGTGCCGGCATTCCCGGCATCGCGTTGCGCACGACCTTCATCGTGGGCTTCCCCGGCGAAACCGAAACCGACGTGGATGAACTGTGTAATTTCATCCGCGAAACCAAATTTGAGCGGCTCGGTGTCTTCCGGTTTTCACAGGAGGACGGAACACGGGCGGCGAAGCTGCCGCACCAGATTCCGGCCAGGGAGAAGGAGCGACGCTGGCATCGAACGATGGCCCTGCAGAAGGAAATCGCCGCCGAAGTCAGCCAGGCGCACGTCGGGCAAAAGCTGCGCGTGCTCGTCGAAGAACCCGGCGTGGCCCGTGGCGAGGCCGATGCGCCCGACATCGACGGTCGCGTTTACGTGCCGGAAAAGCTCAAGGTGGGCGAATTCGCCGAAGTGAAGATTACCGGTTATCACGATTACGATTTGCTCGCGCTCCCGCCCGGCGAAAAACCCGCGCACTGGAAAATCGCCCGGCAGGCGCAGTGAGAGGGGCAGATAGCAGAAGTTGTAGGGCGGCGACGCCGTACCGAGCCCCGCCAGGGGCGACAGTCTGACATGCCGCCGCCCTATATAGATTCCCAGTGATTTTCAGGCTGTAGGGCCGGACCTTGCGT
>DATJPQ010000092.1:0-7794 GCA_035506315.1 Opitutaceae bacterium | reverse complement strand
AATTTCCGCGCCCGAAAGCGTCGTGCGCACGGTGTCGTTCCCCCGCTGGCCCCCGGTGAGGAACAATGCATTCACGTCCACCACGCCGGCCGGCAGTGGACTACGCAGGATCTGACCCGGGTTGCAGAAACCGACATCGGTGCCCGCCGCGCGGCGCATCGCTTCCGCCGCGAGCCACGCCATCCCTTCCCCGATCGGTGCCTTCGTGTGCGCCACCACCTCCGTGGCCTCCGGACAGAGCTCCTGCTCCTCGCGCCGCACCTCGGCGAGCATGGTGGCATCGACTGGAACCGCGTCGTGCTTCATCGCCACGAGGACCCCGTCCTCTTGCACGATTTTCCTAGTTTCGAGGTCCACGGTGAGGTCGAGCCGCCCAACCCATTCGGCATAACAGCCCGCCTGCACGATGATCGCCCCCGTTGCAGGCACGATCACCGGTTGCTGCAGTACCTCATGGGTGTGGCCGCTGACGAACACGGCGACCGTCGGCGCTTGGAGTGACCACTGCATGCAGCCCTTCACGCCCAAGTGACAGAGCGCAATGACCAGCCGGGCGTCGCGACCAAGCCGTCGGGCCTCCTGTTCGAGCGCCCGGCCCGAGTCCTCGACGCTGAGGCAATCGGCGCCATCCGGCACCGTCATGCCGATCACGCCGACCTTCACTCCACCCACGTCGAATATCTTCGACCGCATGAATTCCGGCGAGCCGTCCGGCTTGATGAGATTGAGACAAAGCAGGGGCCGGCCCAGGAAGCCTTCGTAACGATGCAGCCACTCGAGTCCCGCGTCGTGATCGTGATTGCCGATCGTCACGGCGTCGTAACCGATCCGGCGCATCGCCTCGTAAGTGATCCGGCTGTGAGTCCGAAACGCGACGAGGTCGCCCTTTTCCGTCACGTCGCCGGCGTCGAGCACCAGGACGTCGGAACGCCCCGCCCGTTCCCTCTCGATGTAGCCGGCCACATAGGGCAGGCCGCCCAGCCCGTCGTAACCGGGCCGCACGTGGTCGTGAATGTCATTCGTGTACAGCACCAGGACGTGCCCGGACGCCGCCCCGGCCACGACTGTCGCGGCCAGCCCGAGCCAGATGGCGACCAGTAAGGACGAACGACCCCACGCTGTTCCCAGGCGCCCGCCCCTGACCCAGGGCCGCAAGAAATTCATCTTGTCATATCAGTAGAATATCTTTGATGTTGTCGAGTCCGAAAAGCAGTCGGACCCGCTCTTGTCCACCCCGACCCCTGATCCCGATGCATGCTGTTCCGATGACATCGCCCTCCAGCCCCGATCTTTCCCGGGCAGGCAATATCCGCCGCCGCCGTCTTGCGGGCCTGGCGTGGGGCGTGCTGGCCGGATTCATCGCGGCGGCCCCGGGCGGGCGCGCCGCAACCACCTGGGTCCAGAATTCGTTCAAGGATTTCAGCGCGGGCACGTTTCTCGACGGCGGCAGCAATCTGTACGTCTCCGCCCGCGGGCGGATCCAGATTATCAGCCGGTGGGACCTGAACAACGACGGCTTCGTTGACCTGGTGGTACCCTCCGGCCACGCGCACACCGAAAAGGAAAACACCTACCTCTATCTGAACCACCACGGGGACATCGACGGGCGGACCCGCATCGAGATTCCCGGCGGCGGTTCCGCCGCTGGCTTGGTGGCCGACCTGAATCACGATGGTTTGAACGATCTCATCGTCGCCAATTCCAACGACAGTCACGTAGAGAAGGTGAACACCTGGATCTATTGGGGGACGCCGGACGGATACTCGGCGAAACACCGGACCATGCTCCCGGCCTATGATGCCAGGGCCGTGGTCGTCGGCGACTTCAACGGCGACGGCTGGCCGGACCTGGCCATCGCCTGCCAATGGCAAAACGATGCGGACCACGGACCGAATCCCCGGCGGGTGAGCCTGATTTACTGGAACTCGCCGACGGGATTCGACCCCGCCCACCGGCTCGAGCTGCCGCTCGACGGCGAGGTTGCGCTGTCGATGGCCGTCGGCGACCTCGATGGCGACGGGCACGACGACCTGATTATTCAAACCGCCCGCCGGACCCACATTTTCAAATCCACCGAGGGAGCCTTTGTCTCGGGGGTCGCCGCGGAGCACCTGGCGATTCCGGGTGAAGTGGTGGCGTTGGGCAATTTTGACGGAACCGGAGCTCGTGGCCTCGCCGTGGGACACAAAGGAAGCGTCACGATCGTCAAATCCCACGCGGGCCGGTTTGAGGTCGAGGGGGCCCAAGTGCTGGAGGTCGCCGATCCCCGGGGGTTGTGCGCCGTGGATGTCAATCGCGACGGTTGCGACGATCTGGTCGTCGCCAACTATGCCTCCCCCGGGGGCGCGACCTGGACGGACTCGCTCGTGTTCTCCTCGGACCGCGGGCATTTCGATCCAGCCAAGGTCGTGCGCCTGCCCACGCTCGGAGCCAGCGGAGTCAGCGCCGCCGACCTCAACGGCGACGGGTACCCCGAGCTCGTCATCAGCAACGAAAACGTGACCAACGAACGGGGCCTGCTTTCCTATGTGTTCTGGAACGACCGGGGAACGTTTCGCTTCGGCAACCGCACCGAACTGCCCACCGCCGGAAGCGTGGGAAACGCCATCGGCGACGTGAACAACGACGGAGAACCGGACATTGTGTTCTTCAACAACGACGGCGGATTTTCGGATGGCGCGGCGGAAACGAACATCTACTGGGGCGACGGCACGCGGAATTTCTCCCCGGAACGCCGCACCACGCTATCGACCCACCACATTTTTGGCATCGGCAACGCGGATCTCGACGACGACGGATTCGTCGATCTGATCCTCGCCCAGGAAATCTTCATCGATGGGGTCACGCACGACCAGTGCGGCCTCGCCATCCATTGGGGAGGGCCCACAGGATTCGGCGCGCCCACCGAAATCACCCAGGGGTTCTCCTACGGAGGCGTCCGGGTCGCGGACCTCAACAAGGACGGCTATCTCGACATGGTGTCGGGCGGAGTCGACGACGACCCCAAGGACCCGACGCGCACCGGGATCCCAGTCTATTGGGGCTCCGCCACGGGATTCCACCGTCAGAACCGGACCGTGATACCGACGCAGAACAAACGGACCCGGGGGCCGCTGGTCGCGGACCTGAATCGCGACGGATGGCTGGACATCGCGGCGCAAGAATCGCCCGGGACCATCACCATCTGGTGGGGATCTCCGGCCGGCTACGAGAACCCGCGCAAGACCGTAATCAACTTGGGACGGCCGGACGAGCTGATGTACCTGCAGGCAGCCGATTTCAATCGCGATGGATGGCTGGACCTGTTGCTGCCCCAGCGCGGTCCGCCGGACGGCACCGAGGTTTCGTCCCTGATTCTCTTCGGCTCTCCCACCGGCTTCAGCCTGGCGCACCGGGCGGAGCTGCCCTCCTACGTGGCCTACCAGAACACCATCGCGGATCTAAACCGGGACGGTTGGCTGGACATCGTCTTCACCAGTTACGGCGGAGAAGTCAGCGGCAACCGTCCCTCCCTGATCTACTGGGGAGGACCCAAGGGTTTTCTTGCCCGGCCGCGGACGGAGCTCCCCACGAATGGCTCCTCCGGCACACTCGCGCTGGACTTCGACGGCGACGGCTGGCTGGATCTCTTCTTCGCCAACCATCGGCAGGCGGGTTCGGTCGATGAGCCCCTGCCCCACCGTCACACGAATCCGTCGATGCTCTATTGGGGCGGACCCGACGGATTCTCCCCCCAACGGCGTTGGGAGGTGATGGCTCAGGGCCCGTCCGGCCTCAACCTGCGCGACCCGGGCAACGCGTACGATCGCGGGTTGTACGAGGATTTTGTGTCGTCGGCGTTCAACATTCCGGGCACGGAACAGTTCGCAGCGATCGACTGGACGGCGGAAACGCCCTTGGGCACGAAGGTCCAGCTCCAAGTCCGCACGGCGGAAACGAAGGCCGATCTGGAGAAGTCCCCCTGGATCGGACCGGAGGGTCAGGAAAGCTGGTGGACCCATCCGCAATCGGTGCCCAGGCAGCCCAGCGGTCGGTGGATTCAGTACCGGGCGCGCCTGCAGACCCCGAACGGGGGTCCCACTCCCTACCTTACCCGAGTGGCGCTGACATTTGAGTAACCGCTCCCCTCGGAACATGCTGTCGGAATCATCGCGGGGACACTCGATCTCCAATCCACCGGCCGGGTTCTCACCGGCAAACAAGCGCAGGGAACCCACCAATCCCCGCCCGGGCAAGGACCACAGGCAATCACATGAAACTTAAATCCGCACTGGGAATACTGGGCCCAAGCACGACTCCGCTCCTTGCCGGCTTTTGTGGAGCGGCGGTGTTGCATGCGGCACAAGCTGGCGACGTCTTGCCGCCGCCGGAAGCTCCGTTCAAAGGCAGAATTGAGTTCAACGCGCGCGATTCCGCCCCGGATTGGCCGCAGCCAGTGACCGCGCCCAAGGGGGCGCCCAATATCGTGCTGGTCCTCGTCGACGACGCCGGGTTCGGAGCGGCGAGCACTTTTGGCGGCCCGGCGGAAACGCCGGAGCTGAACTGGCTGGCGGCCCACGGGCTGCGCTACAATCGCTTTCACGTCACGGCCCTGTGCTCCCCGACCCGGGCGGCGCTCTTGACCGGGCGCAATGACCATCGGGTCGGCTTTGGCACGATCACCGATCTGGCCACGGGGTACCCGGGGTACGACAGCATTTGGCGCAAGGACACCGTCTCGATCGCCGAGGTCCTGCGCCGCAACGGCTACAGCACCGCGGCCTTTGGCAAATGGCACAACACCCCCCTATGGGAGGTATCCCCCGTCGGCCCCTTCGACCGCTGGCCGACGGGTCTGGGCTTTGAATATTTCTACGGATTCATGACCGGGAACGACGACCAGTGGGAGCCGACCCTTTATCGAAACACCACCCTCGTCCGGCCGCCGGCAACCCCGGAACAGGGGTATTATTTCAACACCGATATTGCCGACGACGCGATCCGCTGGGTGCACACGCATGAATCGCTGGCACCGGACAAGCCCTATTTTCTCTATTTCGCCCCGGGCGCGACGCATGCGCCGCATCAGGTGCCCAGGCAATGGATCGACAAGTACCGCGGACGGTTCGACGAAGGTTGGGACAAGCTCCGCGAAGAGATTTTTGCACGGCAGAAAAAGCTCGGAGTCATTCCGGCGGACACCGAGTTGACGCCGCGACCGCCGGAGATGCCCGCTTGGGATTCGCTCTCCGCCGATGAGAAAAAGGTCTGCGCCCGGCAGATGGAAGTATACGCCGCGTATTTGGAGGAGACAGACTTTGAAGTCGGTCGCCTGCTCCACGCGGTACAGCAGGAGCCGGGAAGCGCCAATACAATCATCCTCTATATCGTGGGCGACAACGGCGCGGACGCGAAGGGCGGGCGGACGGGAAGCGAGGATTACAATTCGCCAGCCGAGCCGGTGCGCTCCCGCCTGGAACACTTGGATGCCATGGGCAGCCCGCAGCGGTTCAACCTCTACGCATCGGGCTGGGCCTGGGCCATGTGCACGCCCTTCCAATGGGAAAAAAGAGTCGGCTCCCACCTGGGCGGCACCCGCGACCCCTTGGTGGTGGTCTGGCCGGATGGCATCAAGGACGCGGGTGGACTGCGAACCCAATACACCCACGTCAACGACGTCGCGCCGACCCTGTGCGAGCTCGCCGGCATCCCCTTTCCCACCGTGGTCAACGGAGTGAAACAACTGCCTCTGGATGGCACGAGTTTTGCCTACACCTTCACGGATGCCAACGCGCCGTCGCGCCATCGCCTGCAGATCTTCGAGCAAAACGGCAATCGGGCGATCTACCAAGATGGGTGGGTCGCGGCGGTGCGCCATTCGATTCCGTGGCTGCCGATCAGCAGCGACTATTCGCACGATCGATGGGAGCTTTATCATCTCGACACGGACTACAGCGAAGCCCACGACCTCGCGGCGCTAGACCCCGAAAAGCTGCGCGAGATGCAGGCGCTGTTCGAAGCAGAGGCACGCAAGAACGACATCTATCCGCTGACCGACGGCGCCAAGCCGAAGCAGCCATTGATGCCGGCGGAACGCCGGCATGAATTGGTATTTTATCCGGATATGATGTCCATCCCCTCGGCGGCCGCGCCGAATTTCGAAAAGTCTTACCGCATCACGGTCGATGCGATCATTCCCCCCGGCGGGGCCGAAGGCGTGCTGGTTTCCGACGGATCACGGGCGGGCGGCTTCGTCTTCTTCCTGAAAAACAGCCAACTCACGTTCCAAGACAACGTCTCCGGCTTCGAACACAACGTCCTGTCGGCAGTCGTCTCCCTGCCCCAAGGCAAGGTCGAAATGGAGTACCAATTCGTCCGCGACGACGGGCCGGGCAAACAGGACCGTGGGACCGGGCGCCTCTACTTCAACGGCCAGATGGTCGGCGAGGCCAAGTTCGACGTGGTCGGACATCCGATTTTCGGGACGTTCGACATCGGGGAGGCCCGCACCGCGCGGATAAGCGATGCCTATCAGATGCCGTTCAAGTTCACCGGAACGCTGGAAACGGTACGGGTCGAGGCCCAATGACCTGGCCCTGGCATTGACGACCATCAGCCGCAAGGCTCCGAGCGGCGGGCTCGGGGATGCCCGCCGAGCCAGTCGCATCCGGGTCCCGGCAACGACGGCCGACAACGCGGAACGAAGCCTTTTATGACGATTCCGCCCTCCCGCCAACGATGGGTGCACATCATTCCCGTCGCAATGGTCATGTACGTCCTGGCGTATGTCGATCGCATCAATGTCGCCATGGTGTTCCCCTATATTGACAAGAGTTTTGGCCTGACGGACGCCGACGTCGGATTTGCCGCCGGCATCTTCTTCGTCGGCTACATGGTACTGCAGATACCCGGCGGCATGTTGGCCAGCCGATGGGGCGCCAGACGGGTGGTGGCCGTGCTGATGGTTCTTTGGAGCCTGGCGGCGATTGCGACCGGTTTGGTCGAGAACCGAACCCAGCTCTATATCGCCCGTTTTGTCCTAGGCGTGTTCGAGGGCGGCGTCTGGCCAGCGGTCCTGGTTCTGCTCGCCACATGGTTTCCGCAGGACGAACGGGCTCGTGCCAATGCCCTGTGGATGATCTGCCTCCCGATCTCCGCCGTGATGATGGCGCCCGTCACCGGATGGTTGCTCAGCGTGCTGCCGTGGCGGTGGGTCTTCATCGCCGAGGGCCTTCCTCCGCTGCTGTGGCTCGTGGTGTGGTGGACATTCATCGCCGACCGTCCGCGCGATGCCCGATGGATGGCGCCCGACGAACGCAGTGAACTCGAGTGCCGCCTCGCCGCCGAAAACGCCGCCAAGGCGCCCGCCTGCGGCCATCTGGCGGCCCTGACGGACCGCCGGGTCTTGTGGCTGGCGGTTGCCTATTTCTTCTGGATGGCCGGTTTCTACGGTTACACGATGTGGGTCCCGAGCGTCGTGAAGAGTTTTGCGGCCGACGGACGTTCCGCGCTCGTGGGATGGATTGTCGCCATTCCCTTCGCCTTTGCGATGGTGGCGATGGTGCTGAATTCCGCCTGGTCGGACCGGCGGCTGAAGCGCGAAGCGCACGTTTGGGGCCCCCTGATCATTGGGGTGATCGGATTGACGGGCGGCCAATGGGCGGCGCACTCGCCGCTGATAAGTCTGGTTTTCCTCATCCTCGCCGCCATCGGCGTCTATGCTCCTTTTGGGCCGTTCTGGGCCATTCCGAGCGCATTGCTGCCCTCCGCCGTTATCGGTTCGGCGATGGGGATCATCAACGCGGTAGGCAACCT
>DATJPQ010000091.1:0-9336 GCA_035506315.1 Opitutaceae bacterium | reverse complement strand
AAGAGATTCATCGGCGGACTGCCAATGAAACCGGCCACGAAAAGGTTCTCCGGGTGGTCGTAGAGCGTCAGCGGCTCGGCCACCTGCATGACGTTGCCATCCTTCATCACGCAGATGCGGTCGCCCATCGTCATGGCCTCGACCTGGTCGTGCGTCACATAGATCATCGTGGCTCCGAGGCGAGCATGCAGCTTGGAGATCTCGGCGCGCATCGCGACGCGCATCTTGGCGTCGAGGTTGGAGAGCGGCTCGTCGAACAGAAAAACCTTGGGCTGGCGCACGATGGCACGGCCCACGGCGACGCGCTGCCGCTGGCCGCCGGACAGGGCCTTGGGCTTGCGCGAAAGGTAGGGATCGAGGCCGAGCAGGGCGGAGGCGGCGCGGACGCGCACCGCAATCTCCGTTTTGGGGAATTTGCGCAGCTTCAGGCTGAAGGCCAGGTTGTCGTACACGCTCAGGTGCGGATAGAGCGCGTAGTTTTGGAAGACCATCGCGATGTCGCGGTCCTTGGGCGGCACGTCGTTCACCGCCCGGCCGTCGATGGTGACGGTGCCCTGGTCGATCTCCTCGAGGCCGGCGATCATGCGCAGCGTGGTCGATTTGCCGCAGCCGGACGGGCCGACCAGCACCATGAATTCGCGATCCTCGACCGTCAGGCTGACATCGTTGACCGCGCGCACGCCGGGGCCGCCCTTTTCGGGGAAGATTTTGACGAGGTGGTCAAGGACGACTTTGGCCATGAGAGGGGAGCGCGCCCGGGAAGGGTGAAACGTTTGTGAAAATCAATCCGTCCTCACGGGAGTCAATTCCATACCCCCTGAAAATTTTCGTTGCGCTCCGGCGCGCACCGGTGCCTGCTCTTCCCGCGTATTTTATTTCGCGGTACGCACCACACAACACCTAGCGAATAAGTTTCTCCATGGCTTCCAAATCTTCCAGCACCCCGGCGCCGCTAACCTTCGACCTGACGCTACCCCTGATCGGTAAAATCGAGACCTGCCGTCGCGCCCTCGGGCTAGGCACCACGAGCGAAGTGGTGCGACTCGCCATCTCCCGTTTCAACTACGACCGCTACGTTTCCGACCAGGCGCCGCACCGCCAGATTTCCGTGCGCCTGTCGAACGATCTGCGCCTGATGCTCAAACGCCAGTCGCGGCTCAAGAACACGAGCATCGGCGAGCTGCTGCGCGTGGCCATCGAAGGCCTGGCCAACTCGGCCGACCGGGGCAAGAACGGCAAGAAAAACGCCGCCAAGGCCAAGCGCCGCGGCTAGCCAGGGGTGGGGCGCCACGGCGTCCCGGGTCAGGTTGGATTTTCGCCGAGCGTCGGGCTTGCATTTCGCGGGCCGGCGCGTTCTGTGTCGTTAAATCCCTTATGAGCACTCTCCCTGCGCCACTTTCTTCCTGGGCCCGCCATGTTTCGCCGTCGCCCACGCTGGCGATCGATGCGAAGGCCAAGGCTTTGCAGGCCGCCGGTGAAGACGTCTGCGGTTTTGCCGCCGGCGAGCCCGACTTCGACACCCCCGAACACATCAAGGAGGCATGCATGGCTGCCCTCAAGTCGGGGAAGACCAAATATGCCCCCACGCCCGGCATCGAGCCGCTGCGTCAGGCCATCGCCGAAAAGTATGCCGCCGATTACGGCCTCAAGGTGGCGCCGACACAGGTGGTCGTGAGCCCCGGCGGCAAATTCTCCTGCTACCTCGGCATCCTCGCCGTTTGCTCGCCGGGCGACGAAGTTATCATCCCCGCGCCATATTGGGTGAGTTATCCCGAGATGGTGAAACTGGCCGGTGCCGTGCCGAAGTACGTCCTCGCGGACGATTCCACGGGCTTCCGTCTCACCGCGGCGCAACTCGAGGCGGCAATCACCCCGAAGACCCGGCTGCTCATTCTCAATTCGCCCTCCAATCCCACCGGCGCCGTGTACACGCGCGCCGAGGTGGAGTCGTTGGTTGCGGTCGCGCTCAAGCACAATCTCTACATCATGTCGGACGAGATTTACGAATATCTCGTCTACGATGGGGTGAAACACGTGGCGCCCGCCACGTTTAGTCCGGAAGTCGAGGCGCGCACGATCATCGTCTCCGGCTTCTCCAAGCCCTATTCGATGACTGGCTGGCGGCTCGGCACCCTGGTCGCACCCGCGCCCATCGCCAAGGCCGTCGGCGAGCTGCAGAGCCAGATGACGTCCAACGCCACCACCTTCGCCCAGTATGGCGCGCTGGCCGCGCTCAAGGAAAAGGACAAGACGAAGGCGTCCCTTCACGCGATGCTGGTCGCCTTCGACCGCCGGCGCAAATTCCTGCATGCCGAACTCAACCGGATTCCCGGGGTATCGTGCCTGCTGGCCCAGGGTGCGTTCTATCTTTTCCCCAACATCTCCAAGTTCGGTCTGAAGGATCAGGACTTCTGCACCCGGCTCCTCGACCAGGAGCGCGTTGCCGCCGTACCCGGCAGTGCCTTCGGCGCCGAGGGCTATCTGCGTCTCAGCTACGCCACGAGCGACCAGACCATCGCCAAGGGTGTGGCCCGTCTCGCAGCGTTCTGCGCGGGTTTGAAAAAGTGAGCGGGATGGCAGCTGCCGCCTGAAGAAATGCTATGCCGGGTTGAATGGGACCTAAGGGACCGATAGGACCTATGGGACCGATCCGACCGATACAGGCAGGCGGGGAGCCTGCCCGCGCGGTTGCATGAGTCTGCAACCCGAAACCCGAAACTCGAAACCCGGAACCCGAAACTCGAAACCCGGCGCGGCCGGGTTTCAGGCCAGCAGACTGCGCAGGTCGGCGAGGCTTAACTGGGCTGCGGCGGCGTCGCTGGCTTCGAACACGCCGGCGAGCAGCGCGCGTTTCTCCTCCTGTAGCGCCAGCACTTTTTCCTCCACGGTGCCGCCGCACACGAGTTTATAGCTGGTCACGGCGCGCGTCTGGCCAAGGCGGTGCGCGCGGTCCGTGGCCTGCGCCTCCACCGCGGGGTTCCACCAGGGATCGAAGTGCACGACCGTGTCGGCGCCGGTGAGGTTGAGCCCCGTGCCACCGGCCTTGAGCGAAAGCAGAAAAAGCGGGATGTCGGCCGAGCGCTGAAAGCGGTCGATCTCGGTCTGACGGGCGCGGGCCGACATCGAACCGTCGAGGTAGCAGTAGGCCAATCCCTGGGCATCGAGCTCGGTGCGCAGCAGGCCGAGCAGCGAGGTAAACTGCGAGAACACGAGCAGGCGGTGTCCGTCGTCAAGCGCCTCGTCGAGGAGCTCGCGCAGGGCGGCCAGCTTGGCGGAGTCGTCGCTGTCGTCGCTTTCCGCCCGCCCCGGCGGGCAAGCTGTCCGCCCGCCCTGGCAGGCAACCTCTTCGCCCGCCCCGGCGGGCAAGCTCTCCGCTTTGGTCACGAGGCGCGGGTCGCAGCAGATCTGCCGGAGGCGCAGCAATTGCGTGAGCATGGCGAAACGCAGCTTTGCCTCGTTCGCCCCGCCGGCGGCGAGGTCGAGGAGCTCGCGCTCGGTGCGTTCCTGCATGGCGCGGTAAAGTGCGGCCTGCGCCGGGGTGAGCTCGCACCAGACGATTTGCTCGAGCTTGGGCGGCAGCTCCGGCGCCACGCGCTCCTTGGTGCGGCGCAGAATATAGGATGCGGTCCGGGCGCGCAGGCGCTCGTCGTACCAGGCCCGCTCGTCGCTGCGCAGGCCGGACGGCACCGGGTCGAGCAGGCCGGGCATCAGGAACTCGAAGAGGGAGCGCAGATCGTCGAGCGAGTTTTCCAGCGGTGTGCCGGTGAGCACAAACCGGCCGCGGGCCCGCAGGGCGCGCAGCGCCTGGGCGTTTTGCGAGCGGCGGTTTTTGATGTGCTGGGCCTCGTCGGCAAACACGCAGGCAAACTCCACGCCTTCGAACAATTCGCGGTCGCGGGTCAGCGTGCCATAGCTCGTGATGACGAGATCGTGGCGGACGAAATCGGCGGCGGAGGCGAGCCGGTGGTCGTCGTGATGCACGAACGTCCGCAGTTGCGGGGCGAACCGCACCGCTTCGCGCCGCCAGTTTTCGAGGAGCGAGGCCGGCGCCACGACGAGCGCGGCGGCGTTGGTCGCCGGCAGCGCACTAAGCAGGCCGAGCGCCTGCAACGTCTTGCCGAGGCCCATTTCGTCGGCGAGCACGCCGCCAAGTTGGTGCTGATAAAGATACCAGAGCCAGGCGACGCCGAGGCGCTGATAGGGCCGCAACTGCTCCGCGAGGGCCGCCGGCAGGGGAGCCGGCGACAGCGCCGCCAGGTTGCGCAGGGCTTCGCAGCGGCTGCGCCATTCGGCGGGCGGTTGAAAGTTCGGCGACAGTTCCTCGACGACCGCCTGCGCCTCCGCCACCCGGGACGCCCGCACCCGGATGGTGCGGCTCGGCGTGAGGCCGGCGGCCGGATCGCCGCTCAGCGCGCGCTGGGCCGCGGTGAATTTCTGCAGTTCGGCCGCGGTGAGCAGATAGATTTCGCCCTCGCTCTCCACGTAGCTGCGACTGGCGGCGAGCGCCGTGCGAAACTCACCCACGTCGGCGCGGCCGGCGCGCAGCGCGACCGTGAGGTCGAAGCCATCGGGGGTCGCGACGGCGTCGCACTCCACCTCGGCGGTGCGGAGGCGCTGCGTGTTGGCCTCGAAATTGGGTGTGAACTGCGCGCCGAATACGGTGCGCAGGCGGTCGCCGTGATCGGCGAGAAAGTTCAGCGTCTTGTGGCGGTCGCGCAGCCACCATTTGCGATTGGAGGTTTCGAGCAGGAATCCGGCGGCCTTTGCCAGCTCGAGCACCGCCTTATAACTGGGATGTTCGCGCGCCGGCAGCGTCAGCGCGAGGTAGTGCTCGCTGCCATCGACCGCGAGCGGAGCGAGCGCTACCTCAGTTTTGCGTTTTGGGCTTTGAGTTTTGGGTTGGGGGGCCGGAGGTGGAAGGTTGGGATTGGGAGTTTGGGATTTTTCGACCAGATGCTCGCTCACGCCGGGCAGCTGGGCGCCTTCCCAGGCGATGGCCGTGCCCGGCCGGTTGATCCAGAAAAACGCCGGCAATCCGGGCAGGGCGGTGATGATGTCGTCCAGTTGCGCGCGGTTCAGTTGCAGAAATTTCGGCGGGGTGGGGGTGCCACACCAGCGTTGCAGCAGGGCCAGCGCGGGCAGAAGGACCGGGGTGGACGCGGCGTCGGGATCGCACTCCAGCTTCACCGGGATGGCGTCGCGCGCGGCGGCGGCCGGCAGGTTCGGAGGCAGGTGCAATCGGAGCATGCGCGTCGGAGCTCAGAGCGCCGGCGACCGGCCGGCAACCAAAACTTCTGGCGGTGGGGGCACCGCGAAGGCGGGACGATACAGGAGAAATCGCGAAGGGTAGGTTTTTACAGGAGGGAACAGAGAGAACGGAGAGGGAGTTAACCGCGAAGGCCGCGAAGGGGCGCGAAGAGGAAGGGCTCGGATGCGGATTTTTGACCGTGAATCGACGCGAATTAGCGCGAATGCGGCGCCGGGATCTGAATTCACATTTTTTACCACGAAACACCAGCCTACGCCAAGGCTTCGGCTGGCACGGCACGAAACACACGAAATCGGATTTGGGATGGAAACCGGACCCAGAACCCAAATCTCAAAACCCAAAACTTAGCTGCATCTGACGCGTATGCAGCCGCCCAAAACATGACTCTCCGCGCTCTCTGCGGCCTCCTGTAAAATCTTATTCCGATCCGGCAGCGGCTGGTAGCAGCAATATCTCCTCTGTTCCCTCCGTTCTCTCCTGTAAAAACTGAATCCGGCTTGGTTGCGGACTTGACCGGGGTAAAACGCCGTCGGGCATTTTGCATGGTGACCTCTTCGGGTTCCGTTCGCAGGTAGAACTTTCCTGTCAAAAACCCGCGAACTGCCGGCGGTGCGGTCGGTCACGACGCGCGCCATGAAAACACAATATACCAAGACAGATCTCCTCCGCAGACTGGTCGGGGCCGGAGTGCTGCTGGCCGGTTGTTTGCATGGATATGCGTTGCCGGTACAAAGAATGGACCGCGAGGCCACGTTGGAAGCGATCCATCAGGTGGAAAACCCCCGCGATCTGCAACGGGCCGGTCCGGCGGGCGAACTCGGTGCCTATCAATTCCGTCGCGAAACCTGGCAAATGCATACGGCGCGGCCTTTCTACGAAGCCTTGGACCGGCAGGCATCCGATGAAGTGGCCGCACGGCATTTCGAATGGTTGCGCCGCGGTCTGGTTCGTGGCGGCTACGCCCCGACAACCTATAACATCGCCCTCGCCTGGAATGCCGGCCTCGGGGCGGTGCTGCACCAGCGCGCGCCGGCCCGCAGTCATTTCTACGCCGAGCGGGTCGTCAACCTCGCCGGGGAGTTCAGAGATCAGGTGCAGCTCGCGAGCGTGCCATAGGCGGCGCGGATCCGTGGCCTCGTTTTGGCCGGGCGGAGTGGCGGAACGGCTTTCCGTTCCGCGCGGAAGCGAGGGCGCTTCCGCTACTCCGGAAGGCCGCGGGCCGCACCGGGCATAGAAAAGCGCTTGGTTCCGGCGGCGGGCCCTGCCAGCTTCAGGTCTTACCATGCGCTGGCCATCGATCCCTTTGCTCCGGCGGATCTCCTTTGCGCCGTTGCTTTGCTTTGGGCTCGCCTGGCTCGTGGCGCAAACCGGGTTTCTCCAGCAGATCGAATGGCACACGCTGGACTGGCGGACCTGGCTGCGCTCGTATTATCAGCCGGCCCCGGACCCGCGGATTGCCCTCGTGTTGTTCGAGGACAGCTCCGACGCATCCCTGCCCCCCGGCTGGCCGGTGGATCGGGCCTATCATGGCAACCTCGTGGAACTGCTGTCGCTGGCGAGGCCCGCGGTCATATCGTGGGACGTGATCCTCGACGTCAGCCGGGAGGGCGAGGGCGACGCCAAAATGGGCCTGGGCGTGCAGGCCGCCGCCGGGCGCGGGGTGCCCGTCGTCACCGCCAGCGTGACCAGCGCCGATCCGGTCGAGATCGTGCCGGGCTTCGACGGACCAACCCGGCCGCTGACGCAAGTCACGGGGGACGTGACCGGGCTGGTGGGCGATGCCCACGCGATCCTGCCTTTTCCCCAGTTGCGGGCGGTGAGCTGGTATGGATTTGCGGATACTCCCCAGGAGGCGGACGGCATCCGCCGCCAGGTTCCCCTGGTGGTGCGGGCCGGCGACCGGGTGTATCCCTCGCTGGCGTTGCAGACGCTGCTGCGCTATTTCCAGGTTCCCACTGAGGCGGTGCGCGTGCGGCTGGGTGACGCCATCTACCTGCCGACGCGCACCCGGGGCGAATTGCGCATCCCCATTTCATCCTCCGGCCGCTATTGGTTGAACTACCGGTATGATCAGGATGAGTACGGCACCGACTACCCGACTTATTCCTACATCGAGATGCTGGTGCGGCTGAACGAGCGCTTCGTGGAGCACAAGGCGGGGGCGCGGCCGCCGCCGGATCTGGCGGGGAAGATCGTTTTCATCGGCCAGACGGTGACCGGCAAGGCGGATGCCGGTCCGACCCCGCGCAATCGCTATGCGCCCCTGGTGCTGACGCATGCCAACCTGGTGGACAACGTGCTGCGGGGCGATTATGTGCGGCGCTGGCCGGAGGGCGCCGTGTGGGCGGCGATGCTGGCGATCAGCTACGCCGGTCTGGGATGGACGATGCGGCGCTCGGTATGGCTGATGGGCGCGTTTGCCGTGCTGTTTGCCGCCGGCTACCTCGAGGCGACGTGTGTCGCCTGGATCGGCTGGAGCCTGTGGCTGCCGCTGCTGGGGCCGCTGCTGGGCTTCACCGCCGCGAACTTCGCCGCGATCACCCAGCGCGTGCTCCGGGAACAACGGGCCAAGCAGGAAATCAAGGGCATGTTCGGCACCTACGTCTCGCCGCAGTTGGTCGACCGCCTGATCCAGGCGGGCGAACCGCCGAGGCTCGGCGGGCATGAGGAGGAGATCACGGCGTATTTCAGCGACATCCAGGGCTTCTCCGCTTTCTCCGAAATGCTGCCGCCCGACCGGCTGGTGGCGCTGATGAACGAATATCTCACCGTCTGCACCGATATCGTCCAGGAGGAGGGCGGCACACTCGATAAATATATCGGCGACGCCGTGGTGGCGATGTTCGGCGCGCCCATCGCGCTGCCCGACCATGCGCTGCGGGCGTGCATCGCCTCGCAACGGGTGCATCGGCGGCTGGGCGAACTGCGCGCGAAGTGGCAGGGCGAGGGCGACAAGTGGCCCCCGATCGTCGGGAAGATGCAATCGCGCATCGGCCTGAACAGCGGCCGGTGCATTATCGGCAACATGGGCAGCCGCACCCGCTTCAACTACACGATGATGGGGGACGACGTGAACCTGGCCGCACGGATGGAGTCAGGGGCGAAGAGCTGGGGCGTCTATTCGATGTGCACCGAAGCGACCAGACTCGCCTGCGAACAGCACGGTGCCGGGCGGCTGGTGTTTCGTCCGCTCGGCCTCATCGTGGTCAAGGGGCGCACGCAGGCGGTGCCGATCCACGAAATCGTGGGGCTCGCGGAAGCGGTGACCACGACCACGCGGGAGTGCCTCGGGCTGTTTGCGCAAGGGCTCGGGCGGTACCAGGCGCGCGACTGGGACGGCGCGCTCGCATGCTTCCGGCGCAGCGCCGGGCTCGAACCGAACATTCCGGGCCAGACTCCCGGCGTGATGAGCAATCCTTCGCTTGTCTACATCGGGATCGCGGAACACTGCAAAATCGAGCCACCCACGGAGCATTGGGGTGGGGTGTATGTGATGAAGGAAAAGTAAAGGAAGCGTCGGGGCAGATGCTTGCGCGGCACGAATCGTTGCCGCCCAAGGGAAGCTGAAGTCCGGTGTGGTCCATACGCTTGCGACGGTGGCGGGGAGATTTGAACAACTTGGCGGCCTGAGCCAACTTAACGTTATTTCTGATTTGACCTGCAAATGCCTTGCGGCAGACTGCCCGGCTGTCCAGTGGGCAACCCTCCAACCCTGCTATCCCATGAGCCTACGAAATCTCTGCAAATTTGGCCTGGCCTGCGCGATTATTCTCACAGTACCGACTCTGCGCGCCGCCGATGCGACGCTGTTGAAAAAGACCGGTTCGGTCACCATGACGCCCAAAGGCGGTCAGCCGACAGAGCTCAATGTGAACGACAAGATACCCGACGGTGCGACCGTCAAAACCGGTCCGGGCGCCGAGGCCTACCTCCAGCCGATCGACGGCGCCGTGGCCACGATGAAGGCCAACACGACCCTGGAAATCGGCACGGGCAACGCGACGATCAACCTGAAATCGGGCAATCTCGTCTCGACGATCGATCCGGCGAAGAAAGCCAATTATTCG
>DATJPQ010000090.1:0-9289 GCA_035506315.1 Opitutaceae bacterium | reverse complement strand
TGCGCGATGTCGGTGAGATCGGACGGGGAGAGATCCTTGAACAACTCGCATTTCTTGAGGATCGCGCAGATGGTCATCGTCTCGCGGACGCGGATGTCGGAGGCAATGTGGCCGTCGATCATGTTCACGATCCGGTCGGCGACGTTCAGGATGCGGTTGTCGTGTGTGACGATCATGACGGCGGCGTGTGACTCGTCGGCCAGCCGGCGGAGCAGCGACACGACGTTGGCGCCGCTGTCCTTGTCAAGCGCGGCGGTCGGCTCGTCGGCCAGCACCAGGCGCGGGCGGTTGACGAGGGCGCGGGCGATGGCAACGCGCTGGCGCTGGCCGCCGGAGAGATTGCGCGGCTTGTAGAGGAGGCGGTCGGAGAGGCCGACCTGGCCGAGCATTTCGTCGGCTATCGCGTTGTAGCGGCTGCGCGGCACGCCGGTCAGCTCGATGGCCATGCGGACGTTTTGCCGGGCGGTCAGGCTTTCGAGCAGGTTGTGGGCCTGGAAAATGAAGCCGATGTTGCGGCGCATCTCGACCTGCTGGCGCGGCGCGAGGCCGGACAGCTCGGTGCCCCAGAGGCGGATGCTGCCCTCCTGCACGGCGCGCAGCGCGCCGATCAGGGTAAGCAGGGTGGTTTTGCCGGAGCCCGAGGGGCCGGTCATGATGACAATCTCACCCGGATGGACCTCGAGCCGGTTGTCGTGCAGGGCCTGTTTGCGGGCGTCGCCCTTGCCGTAGTAGTGGTTTACCCCGGCGACTTGGACGGCGATGGTAGATGGTGACGGGGTTTCCATAATCAATAAAGGTCGGCGGGGTCGGCCCCATGAACTTTGCGCAGGGCCAGGCGGCCGGCGGCCAGGCACATGCCGCCGGCCAGGACAAAGATCAGCAGGGCGCGCGGCACGGTCAGGAACATGCGGATCTGGGTGAAGTGTTCGATCGCCTGGTAAAGGAAGAAGCTGGCGAGCAGGCCCGGCAGGTAACCGACGACCGCGAGGAATAGCGCCTCGTTCAGGACGATGCCGGAAATGAAACCCGCCTGGTGGCCCATGGCCTTCATGGTGGCGAATTGCGGCAGGTTGTCGGTGACTTCGTTGAACAGAATCTGGTAGCAGACGATCACGCCGATGCCGAAGCCCACCAGGAGGCCGATGCCAAACACGACGCCGGCCGGGCTGCGGCGCGTGGTGACGTATACCTCGCGCGAGTAAAGCTCCTTCGGCGTGAGCAGCAGGATGTCGTCGGGCAGGGCGGCGTAGATGCGGGCGCGCACTGCGTCGACCGTCTGGCCCGGCGCCAGCCGGATGAGCGCGAGGTCGACCCAGGTCGGCGGATCGCCCAGGGCCTTGAGGAACGTGTCGCGCGAGGCGATGAGGTGCCCCTCGTAGGTGAAGTTGGGACCGAGATCGAACAGGCCGACCACGTGCACCGCCGCCCGTCCGAGCGTGGTATGCATCCCGGGCGTGATCACCCCGAGATCGCGACGCGACAACCGATCGAACAGCACCGCGCCGTCGGCCTTCAGCTCCTCGCGATGCTCCGCGATGGCGGCGACCTTGATCATCGGATCGTCGGGATCGACGCCGAGGACGTAGACGCGGTTGCGGGTATGGTCCTGCGGATTCCACCAATAGGTCGCGCTGGTGTAGAGCGGCACGGCGGTGCGCACGCCTTCGACGCCGCGCAGCTGCTGTAGGCGGAGCCAGTGGAACTCCTCGCCGGTCTTCATGTGGGTCTTTTCCTTGTGCGACATGACCAGGTCGCAGTCGAAAAGCGGCGGCAGGTTGGCGGAGCTGTCGTTGGACCCGTTGAAAAACCCGAGCTCCATGAACATGATGAGCACCGAGAACGTCACGCCGAGCGACGAGAGCAGGGTGCGCCACGGGCGGTCGGTGAGCATGCGCCAGGCGATCGGAGCGGTGCGGAGCAGGTGGCGCATGGTCAGAACAGGTCGGCGGGGTCGGCCCGCTTGATCTTGCCGAGGGACAACGCGGCGGCGATCGCGCACATGACGAGCGACATCCCGAGCACGCCGAAGACACGGGTCCAGTCCATGTAGACCGGGAAACCGGAGAGGGCGCGCAGCAGCCGGTACAGGCCGAGCGAGAACAGGAGCGACGGCACATAGCCCAGCAGGGAAAACAGCAGGCCCTGGTAGATGCCGATCCGGTAGATGGAATTCTCCGTATATCCGAGGGCTTTCATCGTGGCGAATTCCCGCATCCGGTTGGAGATTTCGCTCGAGAGAATCTGGTAGAGGATGACGGCACCGACGATGAACGCGACCAGCATGCCCACCTGAAACATGATGCCGACGGGCTTCACGCTCACAAAATAGCGCTCCTCGCGACGGATGATCTCGTCGCGGGTCATCACCACCACGTCGGCCGGCAGGGCCCGGCGCAACGCCTCCACCACCGTCGCTGGTGCCGCACCCGGCGTGAGCTTGATCAGGCCGAAATTCACCCGCGGCAGCTCCGGCTGGCCGAACAGGCGCATGAAATTGTCCTCGCTCACGATGACGCTGCCGTCGGCCAGCAGGCCCATGCCGAGCGCATAGGAGCCGACGATGGCCAGGGGGGCGCCGTTGACCTTGCCCTGGCCGCCGACGGCCCACGGACCAAACGACGGGCGGGAGTTGCGGTCGGCCAGCATGGTCAGCGGGGCCTGCAACCCGGCGAGCTGACGGTTGATCGCCGGGTCGAGAAAGACCGGCGCCGCCGGCGACAGGCCGAAGATGAAACAATTCGCCGTCTGGTTGTTCAGCGGGTTGGCCCAGTAGCCGCCGTCGATCGAAAGCGGATGCGCCGACGCGACGCCGGCGACGCTGCGGGCCTGGTTGAGGCGGTGGCGGTCGATGGTTTCGCTGCGCGGCAGGTTGAGATAGCCGCGGGAGACGAGGATGACGTCGAAGTCGAGCAGCCGGTAGGTGAGCGACGCGTTGAGCCGGGCGGCGCTGAGGAAGCCCCACTGCATGAAGATCAACAGCACCGCAAAGCAGATGCCGCCCACCGCCGCCGCGGTGCGCTTGAGATTCTGGACGGTGTTGAACCAGGCGAGCGGCGTGCGCATGGCGCGGAGCGGGCAGGTCGCGCGCTCAGAGGTCGATCGTCACTTCCACCTGGAGGAAGATCAGGCGGTCGAGCGGCGCGGCCTGGTCGAGGCGGATGGTCACCTCGACAATGTGCGCGTTCATCTGCCGGGAGGGGTCCAGGCTGTCGAGCGAATCGCGGTACACCATCGAGCCGACGTTTTGCACGACGCCGGTCACCTTGCCCGGCAGGGCGGCCGAATTGATGGAGGCATGCTGGCCGGTTTTCAACTTGAGGGCGTCGGACTCGTAGACCTCGGCAATCACATTGATGGCCGAGACATCGCCCAGCTTGAACAATTCGGTGCTGTCGACCAGCTGGCCGGGGCGGGCGCGGCATTTCAACACGCGGGCCTTGAGCGGGGCGCGCAGCAGGGAGCGGTCGAGGGAGCGGCGGGCGTCGTCGACGTCGATCTCGGCGGCCGCGATGGCGTTGGCCCCCTCGGAGGCGACCTGCTTGAGTTTCGCCCGGGCGGCGGCGGCGTCCGCCTCGGCTTTCTGCGACGAGATGCGGCGCTCCTCCAGGGTATCCGGCGAAACGAACTCGCTGTCCTTCACCTGCATGATCCGACCGAGGCGCTCGGCGAAGAATTTCGCCTCGTTTTCCGCGGCGGTGAGCTTGAGCTTGGCCACCTCAAGGTCGGCGGCGTTGCCGGCGCGCAGCGTGGCCAGCCGGGCCGCGGCGTTGGCCACGCGCCGCTCCGCGATCGCGGCGGACGACAGGCGGGCGAGCGGATCGCCGGCGGCGACCTCCGCGCCCTCGGCCGCCATGACCTGTTCCACGCGATCGCCGGAGGGGCCAAAGACGTCGATGACACCGGAGGCGGGCACGATCCGGCCGGAGGCGGAAAGCGTGGCGGCGGAGAGGCGTGGCCCGGCGAAAGCAGCGAGTGCCAGGGCGGAAAGAAGCAAAGGTCTAGTTTTCATCGAGAGGCGGAGTGGTCAGATCGCGCAGGTGGAAGGCGTGGTTGTCGGTGCTGTCGGCAAAGATCAGGCCGGTGGTGTAGCGCAGGTGGGCCACGGCGATCGCGTAGCCGGAGGCGGCGTCGATCAAGCTGAGGCGGGCAGAGCTGGCCAGGTTGTCGAGGTTGATCACGTCGATAAACGAGGATTCGCCGGAACGGAGGCGGTCATGCTGATTGGCCGCGGCCTTGAGCGCGGTATCCACGGTGATGGTGGCGGAGATGACGGATTCGGACCGCAGGCGCACCTCGGCAAACGCGGTGAGCGTGCTGGCCGCGATGTCGGTGGCCAGCGCCGCGGTCTGCGCCTCGGTTTGCCGCAGTGTGGCGCGACGCTCGCGCAGCAGGCCCTGCTGGTAGCTGTTGTGCAGCGGCCAGTCGAGCGCGAGCCCCGCCTGGGCGTTGCCGCCGGTCAGGCGTTCGGTCAACGGCCTGATCTGGCTCCCGCTGGGATCGAAGCCGGCGTAGCCGCCGGCCAGGGAGAGATTGAGGCGCGGCTTCAGATCCTTTTCCGCCTGCCGCGCCAGGATGCCGAGCGGAACCTGGCTCTGGCGCACGGCGAGATAGTCGGCGCGATTGGCCAGCGCCAGGCGGACCAGCCGGTCGGCCAATTCCTGCGATCCGAGGGCCAGCGGGGTGGATTGCACGGCCGGCAACGGATCACCCGGCGTCGGGGCGGCAGCCATCTGTTCGGGCTTGAGACCGAGGGCGCGTCCGAGATCGAAGCGGGCGGTAATGGCCGCCAGCTCTGCCGAGCGCCGGAGCGTGCTCTTCTCCTGGTAATTGGCCTCGGCCTGCATGAGGTAATCGGGCGAGAACACCCGGCTGCCGACCAGCACGCGCACCGATTCCAACAACCGTTGGGCGCGCACCTCCACGTCGCGCTGGACGATCAGTGAGTCCTCCGCCGCACGCGCCGTCCAATAGGCCGCTGCGGTGACAAACGCCTGGTTGGCAAGTTCGTGGCGGTAGAGCAACCGGGCCACCTCCACATCGCCGCGGGCGGCCGCCTCGGCCGCGCCGGTGCTGTCGGTGCCGAGCCCGCGCAGGAGCGGCACGAGAATCTGGAGCTGGATCTGCGACGTGCCAGTGGCGGGCGCCGGCGTCCGGCTTGTGGCCACATTCACCTGCGGTTGGATGACGATGCCGTTGCGCAACTCCCGCGTGGCGCCGAGCGACCAGGTGGAAGTATCCTGGGTGGCGACCACCGTCCGGCCCTGTGGATCGACGGCGGGCGTACGGACGCGCTGGCTGGTGGCCCCGGCCGAAAGATCCCAGTCGAATTGTCCCGAGGCCTGCTGCCGCAGCCCTTCCTTGACCTCGACGCCTTCGGCCTGCACTTGCACCGCGGTGTTTTGTTGGAGGGCAAGCAGGACGGCTTGATTCAAACTGGTGGGGGCGGGCGACCGGGCGGGTTGGGCATCCTCGGCTGCGACCACCGCCAGTGGGCTCACCCAAACGAAGAACCAGGACAGAAGATGGCGGATCATGCGGGGAGCGCGATCCGAACAAAACCGTTGAACTGAGTCAACCGAGCAGAACCGGGAATGAACGAATGGGCGCAGGTCGGTTGTAGAGCAGAGCGGTCGCGTCCAGATGGCCGATTTGGCTCGTTTCGCGCAAATGCGATACGGCGTACGGTGCTTTTCCGGTGCTCGACGATTGTCATCTAATAGATGACAAACCCACGGGGATATCCGCCCAATTTAAGAGAACGATCCGCCGGTTCAGCCGGAGGCAATTTGTCATCTATTAGATGACAACCGACAGGGAGGCGATGGCGCCGGGAAAGAGCAGCGAAAGCGCTTTCGCGTCCGCGCGGAACGGGAAGCCGTTCCGCTACTCCAGGCGGCCCTCGCAACGCGCCGATCTGAAACGCCGGATTTTCCCATGCGATTTCGATTTGACGCCGGTGCGGGCCTGCCGAGGACTGACGGCATCGTGCAATCATTGCGGACCATTTCTGCAGTAGCCCCGTTTGGCGCATGAGTCCTTTGCGCGTACTTTTGGTGACGCCGTACGATCTGGCCGTGCCCAGCGGGGTCAACCGGCACACGCGGGATTTGCTGGACGCCCTGATTGGGCGCGGTGTGGAGGTCCGGCTCATCGGACCGGCGTCGGCGCCGGTCGGTGCAGGCGATCCCCGGGTATGCCGCATGGGACGCATCTGGACCCGTGCATTCAATGGCGCCCAGACCCGGATCACGCTGGACTGGCAGGTCGTCCCACCGCTGCGCCGACTGTTGCGCGAATTTCGCCCGGACGTGCTGCATGTGCAAGAGCCGGTGGCTCCCCTGCCCTGCGCCGCCGCGTTGTGGCTGGCGCCGCGGGGCGTCCGGCGCGTGGGCACGTTTCACACCTATTCCGAAACCAGCCGCGACTATCTGTGGACGTGGCCGTGGTTGCAGGCCGTGCGCGCCTCGCTCGATGTGCAGGTGGCGGTGTCGGCGGCGGCGCGCGAGTTTGTCGGGCGGTATCATCGCGGGCCCTGTGTGGTGGTGCCGCATGCGGTGCGGTTGCCACCCGCGGCGGAAATACGGCCGGAGCATCCGCCGGGGCGACCGGTGCGCTTGTTGTTTGTCGGGCGCATGGACGAACCGCGCAAAGGCTTTGGGGTGCTGATCGACGCGCTTCGGCGATTGCTCGGCGAGCAGCCTGGAGAATACCACCTGACCGCGGTTGGGCCCGGCCAGGATGGATGGTCGGCAGCAGCCGCGGACCTGCCAGTGGATTTCCGCGGCGAGCTGGCGGATCACGAGCTGGGGGGCGCGTATGCCGCGGCCGACCTGGTGTGCGTGCCCTCGACCGGCGGCGAAAGTTTCGGGCTGGTGGCGCTCGAAGCGCTGGCGCATGGGGTGCCCGTGGTGGCGACGCGCATTCGCGGTTACGCCGAGTGGCTGGAAGGATCCGGAACCGGCGAATTGGCGCAGCCGGGCGATGCGGCCGGTCTGGCGACGGCCGTGCGCGCAGTGACCGGATCGGTTGAGCAACATGCCGCGTGCGGGCGGTGCGCCCGCCAGCTGGCGCAAACCTACAGTTGGGAAAAGCGGATCGACGCATGGCTGCAGATCTACCGCGGAGAAATCCCCGGGAGGGACGGCGCATGACCGGCGCGTGGCTGGCGGGCGGAGTGGCGGCCGGCGGCGCGGCGGCGTTCACCTTGCTTGGGCCCGTAAGCTGGCGGCGGGCGGCGGCGGGTCTCACCTATCGGGTGGGCGAAGTTGAACACCGCCTGCCCGATCTACGCTTCGCTGGCGCCCCGCCTTGGATGCTGCGACCCGATGTGCTGGCGCGAATGCGGACACTGTTGCGTTATACGCATGACCTGCTGGCGCGGGAAGGGATTGACCATTGGTTGACCACTGGAACGCTGCTCGGCGCTCTCCGTCATCGCGGATTCATTCCCTGGGACGACGACATCGACCTGCAAGTGCCGTTGGCCGCGATGCCCGCATTGCTGGCACTACGGTCACAGATTGAGCGCGATGGGTACCACCTCTATCGAGCGGCCGGCGGCTTCAAGCTCACGAGCGGCGGGCCCGGGCGGTATCCGTACATCGACCTGGTGATGGTAGCGCCACAGGAAGGCCGGATGGCATTGTGTTTCCCCCTGGACCGCGATGGCCGGCCAACCTTTGCCAAGGCGCGGCAATGGCCCCGGGAGTGTATGCGTGAAGAGGATATTTTTCCGTTGGGAGAATGCGCGTTCGAAGATCTACGGCTCCTGCTGCCACGAAACAGCGGTGCGGTTTTGCGCGTGATGATGGGTTCGGATGCATTGACGACCGTGCGGCATCGGCGGGGTGGACGTTGGATCCATCATCTGGCGATGATGACGCTTTTTCGCCTGGGCATCAGCGGCGGTTGACCGGTTTGGGTTGCGTCGGCGAAACCAACCACGCGAGCATAACCGCGCTGGCCATGCCCATCTCCCCTTCAAAAGCACCGCCGCCGTATCAATACCGGTGCGTGGACAAATCCTGGCTGACCGGCGTGCTGGCCGCGACCGTCGTGCCACAGATCGAACGGCGTCTGCCGTTGGGTATGCCGGCAAATCTCATCACGCTGCTGTCCTCAGCCTGCCTGGGCGTCATGGTTTCGCTGCAATGGCTGGCCCCTGACAGGCGGTCAGCGGCGCTGCTCGCTGGCATCGGCCTGCTCGTCGCCTATACCCTGCTCGACATGGTGGACGGGCAGCGGGCGCGCCGGCTGGGTACGAGTTCGCCGTTGGGGGAGTACCTCGATCACACGCTGGATATTTTCAATGCCGCCGTCGTCGTAACGATGGTGTTTTTGGTGCGACCCAGTGCGTCCCCGGTGGCGTTGGCGTGGCTGCTGGCCGCCATGGGACTGGCGTTTGCCGCCGCGCTGGTGGAGCAACGCGTCGGCGGCATTTTGCGCCTGGGCGCGATCGGTCCGGTGGAGGCGTTGCTGCTGGTCGGGTGTTATCTGGCGAGCCGGCTCGTACCGGGCGCCGACGCCTGGTGGGAACAAGCGGCGATCGGCGGCTGGACCCGATTTGAGATCGCCGCCGCGGTGGCGGGCTGCGGTATCGGGCTGGCGGCGATATTGAGTGTCTGGCGGTTGCGCCAGATTCCGTGGCCGCTGGCAATGTTTGCGACAGGATCGCTGGTTTTCCTGGCCCTGCTGCACGAGGGCGTCGGAACGTGGGGCATGCTGCTGGCGCTGGTTTTTTGGTCGGCGGATTTTGGCGGCCGGGTGATTTGCTCCCACCTGCAACACGAGCGGCTGCCCCGGCCGGATGCCGTCGGTTTCGGGCTGGCGCTCGTCCTGCTCGGGCTGGCGTTAACTGGAGTACGGCTGCCATGGCTGCAGTTTGCGCCGGTGGCATGGCTTGCCGTGCGGTTTGCGTGCCACGTGGCCGCAACTGTCAGAGGCTATCGCCAGTATTGGACATGGTGGCATCGGCCGACGCCCGGCGTGCCGGCTGCCGTCAGTACCGCTGTGACTATTCGTTGATATCTCAAAAGGTATCGCATTTTACAGGAGGAAACAGAGAGAACGGAGTCAGTTTGGCTCCAGAGATCCAATTCGACCACGGATTTCTCCGCGGATTTCGCGGATGCTCGCGGATTTTAAGGCATCCAATCTGTGCTTATCCGCGTAATCAGCGGAAAAATTCATCCTCTGTTGTCTCCGTTACCTCCTGTAAAATCCGCTTCCGTATTGGCTGCGGTTTCCCCTTTATCTGGCTGGTTGCTCGAAGCTGGACGGGGTCGGATAT
>DATJPQ010000089.1:0-2208 GCA_035506315.1 Opitutaceae bacterium | reverse complement strand
CTGATGACCAACTCCATTGCGCCCTCCCAAGATGCGGGGCGGCGACCATCGCCGCCGCCCGTGTTAGGGCCGCTACGCGGTTTTGGGCTGCGCCTGGTTCACCACGTTGGCGATCGCCGTTGTCGCCGTGGTCAGTGCCTGCACGATCTGCTGGAGCGTCGCCAGCACCGGCGTGATGGTCGCATCGACCTGCTAGGCGACGGCCGCAGCCACGGCTTCCGCCGCGACCGCGGTGCCCGCGCCGGCTACTGCTCCCGTAGTGTCCACAATCCGGTTGGCCGGTGTGGCGCCCGCGCGCAGGTTGTCTCCGCTGCCGGTGGTCACCGGGTTGCCGAGATCGTAGGCCGTTTCGTAGGCCCAGACGTCGGCATGCCGCTGGCGATCCGTCTGGATGTTCGCCAGGTGTTTGCGGAGCTCGTGGATCGAGGCGAAGTGCTCTTCGTTGATCTTCGCCTGAAGCGTCTGCAGTTGATCGAACGAGTTCAACGTCCGCGCGTTGATGTCGTCGAAGTGCGCCTGGCTGCGGCGAGCCGAGGTCAACGAGATGTCCTGAAACTCGTCGTAGGTCCGCTTTCCGTTGAGGGCGTTCAGTTCGGAGTGAGCCTTGAAGAACTCATCCGCACCGGTTTCAAATTCGCGTTCCGCCTGATTGGGCGTTGCTACTTCTGGCATGCAATACTCCTTCGAAGGGATTTGAGAGCGCTCGGGTCCTTTGGTTTCTCTCGTGGAACTGGCTCGCTCAAGCAGCGTGGTGCTCTCGATGTTTATGGCTCACGACGCCTTGCGGCGCGGCCCATAGTGCGGGTTGGGCCCGTTGTGTTTGATTGCCCGCGAATCCTGGGATTTGGGATTCAATGCGTCGTTCGGATCCACTCCGCGCGACTCCGCAACCTCACCGAACTGCTGGCCGGTCGATTCATGCACCGCCGCCTCGCCGGCCAGATTCATCAGCCGCCGAACGATCACATCGCAGTAGCCCGGCGAGATTTCACAGCCATACCCGGTGCGGTCAAGCAGCTCCGCAGCAGCCATCGTGGTTCCGGACCCCATGAAGGGATCGAATACGATGTCGCCTGCGTCTGTAAACGCGAGGACGAAGAACTCAACGAGCGCGCGCGGGAATGGAGCGGAGTGCGATCCCTGCGACGACTCGCTCTTGACCTCGATGACATTCGACGGGCGCGCAACGCCTGCGAATCGGCCGTTCGAATCCGACAGGCTGTTGCGCGACCGTTGCCAGGCATTCTGATTCTTGCCGCCATCCGCTGCTGCGCCACGCGGTCCAGTGCCCAGCAAGCCACTACCGGACGTCGATTTCGGGTTGTCCGGGCTGTAGTCGAAGCAGTCCTCCGATTCATGCCCGACCCTTTTCGGCCGGAACTTGATCTGCTGCTGGCGGCAAAAGTGAAATACCGGCTCCCAGGCGTTCTTGAAACGGTTGTTCCAGCCGCCAGGCACACCGTTGTCGGTCTTTCGCCAGCAGAATTCATCAACGAAGCGCCAGCCCCATCGACGCTTGTGCGCGATCAGCAAGTCGGCGACGTACAAGTTCCGTTCGCCATCGTCCGCGTGCGGCTTGATGTTCAAGAAGTAGGAGCCATCCGGCGCCAGCACCGACTCGATTCCGGCAGCCACGTCGGCGTACCAGTCGACGTAGGCTTCGGGTGGGATCGGCCTGAACCCGCTCGAGGGGTCGTACTCCCGCTGTGTCGCGTAGGGCGGCGACGTGATGCAAACGCTCGCGCTCGTATGGGGCCCGAATAATATGCCGAGAGTATTCCGGTCGCGGCAATCGCCACACGCCAGCCGGTGTCTTCCGATCTTCCATACGTCGCCAGGCCGAGTTACCGGCTCGGCTGGCGGTTCTGGAACGTCCTCCTCGACGTCGCCCCCCGATTGCGGCTCATCGAGCAGCAGGCCTTCCAGTTCGTCATCGGAAAAACCCACCACCGCGAGGTCCAGTCCCTCGCCCTCCAGTTCACGCAACTCCGCGGCCAGCACCTTTTCGTCCCACCCGGCGTTAAGCGCCAGTTTGTTGTCGGCGATGATGTAGGCCCGCCGTTGAGTCTCGGAGAGATGGTCCAGCACCACCACTGGCACCTCCCCGAGACCCAACTTCCGCGCCGCCAGGAGGCGACCGTGGCCGGCCACGATCCCGGCGTCGGAGGCCACCAGGATCGGAGCATTGAAACCGAACTCGACAATCGA
>DATJPQ010000088.1:0-20559 GCA_035506315.1 Opitutaceae bacterium | reverse complement strand
GTGGCCGGCGCGGCGCGGCGGTAAGATCCCGAAATATGCAATTGGACACAGAGAACACGGAGTTCGGAGGAGGTCACAGAGGCAGATACATTCCTCTGTGAACTCGACCCAAGTCTCTGTGCGCTCTGTGTCTCAACTCCGTTGCCCGGTAGGGGCGCAAGCTAGTTGCGCCCTTCACCAGGGGAGGGCGCAGCAAGACTGCGCCCCTACAAAACAACGCCGGCCAAACGCCGTGGTTTTGGAGGAACGGCGGGGTTCGGCGACCCCGCCCTACACTTCCAGCGATTTCGTCCGGCTTGAGTTGTCCCAGAGCGTGTTGCGGGGACGGAAGGAAGCGGTCAGGTTTTTTCGGTTGCCCTCACGGGAAAGGGCGCGGCGGTCTGGCTGGAAAAGGGCGCCGACGTGCGTTCGGCCTCCTGCGCGAGGATGGCGGCACGGACTTCCGGCGAGTGGGCGAGAAGGTTTTGAAAGTGATTTCGCTGCAACGTGAGGAAAATGCACGGCACGAGGGTGCGAATGGTGGCCGCGCGCGGCACGTCGCGGAGCAGCGCGAGCTCGCCGAAATTGTCGCCGTCCTCGAGCACCTTGATGGATTGCATGGCGCCGAGCGGATCGCGTTTGAGCACATCGACACGGCCGCGCGCGATGATGTAGAACTTGTCGCCGGGGTCGCCTTCGACGACCACGTCGCGGCCGGCCGGCACGGTCTCGGTGGCGAATTGGGAAGCCGAGAGCTCATGGAGCATCGGGTCGTCGAGTTTGGAGAGCAGGGGAAATTGCCGGAGGCGTTCGACGGTGATGTCGGCGCGAGTGCCGTCGTCGCTGGTGTGAATGCCCTCCTGCTTGCGCCAGAGCGAAGCATAGAGGCCGTTTTGCGCGAGGAGTTCGGCATGAGTGCCATGCTCGGCGAGCCGGCCCTGATTCATGACGAAGACACGGTGCAGGTTGACGACCGAGGCGAGGCGATGGGTGACCGCGAGCACGGTGCGTCCCGGGGAGATCCGCTCCAGCGTCTGGTTGATCGCAATCTCGGTGCCGGGATCGAGCGCCGAGGTGGCCTCGTCGAGGAATAGAATGCGGGGATTGCGCAACAGGGCGCGGGCGATGGCGAGGCGCTGCCGCTGGCCGCCGGAAAGGAGCGCACCCCGTTCGCCCACGGGCGAATCGTAGCCCTTGGGCATCGCCATGATGATGTCATGGATCTCGGCGTCGCGGCAGGCGGCCTCGATCTCGGCGTCGGTGGCATCGAGCCGGCCGAGGCGGAGGTTTTCGCGGATGGTGATATTGTAGAGAAACGACTCCTGGAAGACGACGGCGCTCTGCCTGACGAACGACGCCTTGGTAACGGCGCGCAGATCATGGCCGTCGATTTCGACGCGGCCCTCGTGGGGGTCGAAGGAGCGCATGATGGCGTTGAGCACGGTGCTTTTGCCGGAGCCGGAGGGGCCGACGAACGCGACCGACTCGCCGTGGCGGATCGTGAGCGAGACGCCGTCGAGGATGCGCCGGTCGGGTTCGGGCATGAAGACGTAGTCGTGCAGTTGGATCGACTCCCGCAGGGGCGGCAGCTCGCGGGCGTCGGCGGCATCGGGTACGGCCGAGCGTTCGGCGAGGACTTCCTCAATGCGCACGAGACCGGCGGCGGAGTTGATGAGCGAGCTGGAATATTGCGCGAGGTAGTAGAGGACGTTGGAGAGGGAGGAAAAAACCGTGTAGAAAGCCACGAGGCCACCGACGGTGATCGTGCCCTTGAAGGCCATCGAGGCGCCGAGGCCGAGCACGGTGATCTGCAGGATGTAGATGCCGATGCTGGCGGAGCGTTCCAGGGCGGAGCTGAAAAACGCGCCCCGCACGGCCGCGGTGGCGAGCGCGCCGAGCTTGGTGGCGAAACGCCGGCTCATCGTCTGCTCGAGGCCGTAGGCCCGGACGACGTTGCGGCCGGCCGTGGCCTCGTCGACGGCGCTGAGCACCGCAGCTTCGCAGTCTTTGCGTTGCGTCGCGGCGGCGCCGGCGCGCGGGGCAAAAATGCGCGGGCCGAACAGCGTCATCGGCCAGAGCAGTTGCGCAAACAACCCAAGCCGCCAGTCGACGGTAAACATCACGAAGTTGTAGCCAATGAGATCGAGCAGCGGTTTCCAGCCCCAGGCGATCCACGAGCCGAGAGTCTGCTCGACGGCGGCCAGATCGGTTGAGTAGCGGGCGGACACCTCGCCGGCGGAGTATTTTTGGAAGAAGGAAGGGGAGAGCGTTTGCAGGTGATCGAAGAGCTGCTGCCGCATGCGGGCGAGGACGCCGCTGGAGAGGCGGGCGTAGGTGTACTCGCCGATCATGCCGGCGGCGGTCGTCAGCACGGTGGCGATGCCGAGGGCGACGAGCACCTGGATGAGCACATGGGTGTCGCGCGGCGTGATCGCCTTGTCGATGAGCCGGCTGAAAGCCATCGGCACCCAGGCGCTGAAGGCCATTTCGACGACCAGGCACAAGCCGACCACGCAGAGCGGGCCCGGATGGCCCTTGAACCAGCGGAGGAGGCGGAGAACGTAGGTGAGAGGGTTCATGAGCGAAGGGTGGAGGCGAAGGGACAGGATTCCTTAAAACGTGAGATTGGTGCGCAAGCCGAGCACCGTGGCGTTGGCCAAACGGCCGGTGCCACCGGGGTGGACGACGTAATCGATTTCCGGAGTGAGGGAGAAATATTTCGTGAACACGATCTGATAGCTGAATTGCCACCGGTTTTCGAAGCCGTAGCCCGGTCCGCCGGCGGCACGCGCAGCGGCGGCGTAGGTGGGCGAAAACCGGGTGTAGAGAAAATTGAAGTAGGCGAGGTCCTTGTCCCGGCCCGGGAGAAGTCCGGTGTAGTAGGGGCCGCCGCCAAAACCGTAGTGGTAGGTGTTGCGGTCGGCGGGCGCCCACTCGGCGACGAGGTAAAGGGCCAGACCCTGGGCATCGTCCTTCACGGTCGGATTTTCGCGCCAGAGGGTCTGGTCGCCGTTGAGGAAATAGGCGAAGTCGCCGTGCTCCTTTGCGCCCGTGGCAAGGTTGGGATAAGACCGCGTGCTTTGGTACACGCCGATTTTCCAGGTACCGGGCGGCAGCGGGGCATTTTCGCCGTAATCGTGATTGCAGCCGACCATCAGGAGGTTCGTGGCCCCCTCGCTACGACCGAGGGAAAAACCATGCAGGCCGTGCGGGTTGTTGTCGTGGCCGGGTTCGTTCGGATTGCCGTCGTATACGGCGGCGGAAAGGAACCACACGCTGTTGGGCTCGTAGGAGAGCCGCACGCCCAGCGCGCCCGTGGGATAGAGTGGCAGCGGGATGGCGTCAGCGTAGCTGTAGAGCGGAAACTCCAGGTCGGCGTCCATTTTTCCCACGCGCAGCGTGAGCGTGCCCTGCCGCCAGTCTTTTTGGAGCCAGACCTCGTTGAGGTAGAGGCCGCGATCGAGGTAGTAGCTGGAGATTTTGTTCACGTCGCCGACGCAACGCGTGGAAATGCTGGTGCCATGGGCGGCGACGGAGCTCAGGTGCAACCGCAGGTCCGTCCAGCCGGCGAGTTTGGCCAGATCGAGATCGCAGCTCAAATCCGCGGTGCCCTCGAATGTGCCGCCGGTGGCGAGGCCGCCCGCCAGATTTTCGTAGGCGGCCGCGGTGTAAGCGAAGGCGAAGTCGAGGCCGGCGGCGGACCACGCGGAGCGGCGGCCGCCCCAGTCGCCGGTAAGAAATTCATCCTTGTTGGCGCCGGCGAGGCGACTGCGGTCCACCGCACGCGACACCACGGGGGCGAGGGCGGCAAGCGCAAGGAGGGCGGCCAGGAAACTCCGCCGGTGGCGGGATACGGAGGGGGGCATCAGCGGGCGGCGCGTTTGGGCCGCTTGGGCGACAGGTGCGTTGAGGGTGGCGGCGAGGTGGGCGGCGCGGCCGCGTGGATGCGCTCTTGCGCGGCATCGAGGATGCGGTGGAGCAGTTTGGCATAGCTCCAGCAGGCCAGCCCGGCCATCATGGCCAGCTTGCCGTCCCAGCACCACCCGGGGTTGGGATTGACCTCGAGAAGTTTGATGGTGCCGGCGGCGTCGGTGCGAAAATCGAAACGCGCATAATCGCGGCAATCGAGGCGTTCGAAGAGTCGCGTGGCGTAGTCGCGCAGGCGGCCGCGCTGGTCGTCGTCGAGTTTCGCTTCGCCGTAGCGGATGTCGGTCCAGTAGGGCGAGCCGGGCTGCCATTTGCTCTCGTAACCGAGGATGCGGGGCAGGGCGGGATCGAGCCGCGAGTAGTCGGGCTCGACCACGGGGAGAACGTGGAGGCCGTGCGCGGGATTGCCAATGATGCCGACGGTATATTCGGGGCCGGTGAGAAACTCCTGCACGAGCAGCGCCCGGTCCGGCAGCTCGTCGCGGAGGCGTTCGAGCGTGGCGACGAGCTCGGCGGGTGTGTGGACCACGCTGGCGGCGGTGATGCCGACACTGCCGTCGCCGCACGCGGGCTTCACCAGCGCCGGCAACTCGGCGGGAATCGTGGCGGCGAGATCTCCAGTGCCGAAATGCGTTTCGGCGGGCACGGGGATGTCCATCGCGGCCGCGGCGGCGTTGACGAGGGATTTGTTGTAACAGAAGCCGAGGCACGCGGGACCGGCGCCGGAGTAGGGGATACCGAGCAGTTCGAGCAGGGCGGGAAGGTGAAGCTCGCGAAAGGCGTCGTTGCCGTAGCCTTCGTCGCAGAGATTGAGCACGAATGCGGGTGGATGGCGGCGTAGATCGGCGTCGAGCGTGGCATGGCGGTCGAGGTAATGGAACCGGTAGCCAGGCAGTTCGCCGAGGGCGTTCTTGAGGCGTTGCACGGTGGCGAGGTCCTCGGGCTGGAACTTGCCGCCGCGTTTCACGGAGTCGGCCAGGCGCGGATCGCCGAGCAGCACGGTGACGTCGGGAAACAACGGGCCGCGGGCGGCCGGGGCGGATCGGGCAATGGAGGCGGCCGGTTCACGGGCGGTGACAAAGAGCCGGTGCGCCATCATGCCGAGGTCCTGATTGCGATCCGAGCCGCTCCGGATCGTGCCGTGATCGCGGAGGTGCACGAAGCCGGCGTCGCGGAGGAGGGCGTGGAGCTGGGCCCGCGAGTAAAGGCGCTCGGCATAAAACTGGTCGACGAGCACGCCACGTTCGGCGTGAGTGACGACTTCGCGGCAGACCAGCCGCGTGCCGTCGGCGGAGAGCGTGCGTTCGCGGCAGACGAAGTGCTGTTGATCGATCCATTCCCAGGAGCGGCGCTCGAAGTGGCTGCGCACCCAGTCGCCGTCGGAAATATCCATGGCGAGCACGCCGCCGGGACGCAGTGCGGCGCGGACGGCCGCGAGCACGGCGGCATCGTCAGCCTGGCGGTCGAAGTAGCCAAAGGAATTGCCCAGGATCGCGATGCCGTCGAACGGTCCATCGGCGGCGGTGAGCGAACGGGCGTCCCCTTCGCGGAAGTTCACGGTGGCACCGGCGGCGCGGGCCCGCCGGCGGGCAAGCTGGATGAGGTAGCGCGAGCGGTCGAGGCCGGCGAGGCGGCGGAAGCCCCGGCGGGCGAGTTCGAGGCTGTGCCGGCCCTGGCCACAGCAGAGGTCGAGCACCCGGTCACCCGGTTTCAGGCTCGTGGCGGCGAGAAGGAGATCGACGTCGGCGGTCGTGTTCGCGGCGTTTTCCACGACGTCGCCGTCGGTCTGCACATAGACGGCATTGAAGAGCGTGCGCCACCAGTCGGAGGGAAGATGGCGCTCCAGATCGGCGACCGGGCCAAGCGTGCGGGCTTTTTCCGGATGACGGTTGGACAAAGAGCGGCCGGCCATGAGAATCAAGTTCCGTGCACGTCGAACCAGACGGGTTCCTGGCTTGCCGGATTGTTGTTGTAGTTGACGGTGATTTCTTCACCGGCGGCGATGGCGCGGAGGGCGACAAAGTGGATCAGCAAATCGTCGAGCTGGCGGAGGTAGGTGGCGTTGGGGGTGTAGGAGTGGTTGTAGAGCGAGGCGAAGCCAAGGCCGATGGCGGTGTGCTCCAGCTTCGGCCCCCACGCGAAGCAGTAGTGATAAAGGGTCGTTTTCTCGAGGCTGCCCCACTCGGTGTCGGGGCTGATGATGACCGGCGCGCGTTCGAAGATTTCCCCCCGGGCGATGGGCGCAGTGGCGAAAACACCGCGGCCTTTGCCGGGCGCAGCGGCCAGGCGGAGCTTGGGCGCGGGGACGACGGGCGTCGGGTTCTCGTAACGCAGGATGCGGTAGCGGTCGACCCGGCCCACGCAGTCAGGCGCACCACAACGGCAATCGAAGGACCAGCGGTCGTCCCAAAAATAGCTGCGGGGGTCCTTCACCCACTCGGCCATGGTGAGCGCATCGTAACGGATGGTGAGTTGCTCGTCGCCGGCCACGGCGCGCGTAGTAACGACCGCGAGCGCATCGCCGATCCGGCAGTTGGGTGCACAGGAGTGGTTGAGGTAGCGGGCGTTGGAGGTAGGCACGAGCCATTCGTCGTCCCGCACCAGCAAAGCGTGGCGCACCTCCGAAGCGGGGACCTCGCGCCACGGGACGATGGGCCCTTCGAAGCGGGCCACGATGGTGCCAGCCGGGAGCGCGGCGGTGGCATAAAGACCTTGATCGAGGCCGGCGACAGTGGCGAGCCGGCTGGGGAAGGTTGAAGCGGGGTCCACGAAAAAAGGGAAAAATTGCGACCGCGAGACAACCGTAATGGCTGATCAAATCAAGCCGGCACTGCCTGCGGATTCTACGTATCCGCGGCCACGCCAAGGACCCGGGCACGCCATGGCGCTGCGCAAAACGGACGGGCCGATGCGGGTAGAGCCGCCTGGGTACAAGACGCCCGGAGCGCGTTGCCCATTCGGCAAACTCAGGGTCCCGAGCCTGTCGAGGGAGGGACTCGCGCTCCCCCTCAGCCAGCCAGAAATGCGAGTGCGAATGAATGGGCCTCGTTGCTCTGGGACGGGCTGGATCGTGGAGGGGCGAATTTATTCGCGATGATGTGACCGTCGCGACGCGCACGGATCGCAAACAAGTTTGCTCCTACACATGCAGCGTCCGTTCCTCGTCTCCGACGTCCCGGACTCAGTTGTCCCGCAGCGTGGCGCGGGTGACGGTTTCGTCGCCCTCGTCCACAGGGATGCGCGTGCCGAAGAAGCTGCGATAAACGAAGACGAGCCCCAGGAGGAAGACGGCGCCACCGAAGAAGAGCTTGAAGCCACTGTCCTGGACGGTCACCGCGATCTCGACCGCGAGCAGACCGAAGAGGGTGGTGAACTTGATCACCGGGTTGAGCGAAACCGCCGCGGTGTCCTTGAACGGATCGCCCACGGTGTCGCCCACCACGGTGGCGGCGTGCAACGGCGTATGTTTCTGTTTGAGGTCGACCTCGACGATCTTCTTCGCGTTGTCCCAGGCGCCGCCGGCATTGGCCATGAAGATGGCCTGGAACAGGCCGAAGAACGCCAGGCCGAGGAGATAGCCGATGAAGAAGTAGGGGTTGAAGAAGGGCAGCGCGAGGGCGAAGCAGAAGATCACGATGAAGATGTTCACCATGCCGCGCTGGGCATATTGCGTGCAGATGCGCACGACTTCCTTCGACGATACGTTCGAGGCCGTGCTGGCGTCGAGTTTGAGGTTTTGCTTGATGTACACAACGGCGCGGTAGGCGCCGGCCACGACGGCCTGGATGGCGGCGCCGGTGAACCAATAGACCACGGCGCCACCCATGAGCAGTCCGAGCAAAACCTCGGGGTGGACGAGCGAGAGTTTCGCGACCGCGCCGCCAAACGTGCGTTCGAGCATGAGGATGATGCCGAACACCATGGTGGTGGCGCCCACGACCGCGGTGCCGATGAGCACGGGTTTGGCGGTGGCCTTGAAGGTGTTGCCCGCGCCGTCGCCCTTTTCGAGCAGGTACTTGGCATGGGCAAAATCGGGGGCGAAACCGAAGTCGCGCTCGATCTCGGCGGCGATGCCGGGCTGCGCCTCGATTTGCGAGAGCTCGAAAACCGACTGGGCGTTGTCGGTCACCGGGCCGAAGCTGTCGACGGCGATCGTCACCGGGCCCATGCCGAGAAAACCGAACGCCACGAGACCGAAGGCAAAGATGGGCGCGGCGAAACCGAGCTCCGGCGGCATGACCGCGATCACGGCCGCCTGTTGGGAAAAAAAGTAGGCCAGCGCCATCAGCCCGAGGATGGTCACGCCCTTCCAGAACGCGGAGAAGTTGCCGGCCACGAGCCCGCTCAGGATGGTGAGGGAGGCGCCGCCCTGGTGCGCCGAGGTGACGATCTCCCGCACGTGGCGGCTTTCGGTCGAGGTGAACATTTTCGTCAGCTCCGGAATCACCGCGCCGGCCACGGTGCCGAGCGAGATGATGGCGGAGAGCATCCACCACAGGCCGTCGTGGCCGGGCAGGTCGGCAAGGAGCAGCCAGCTCGCGAGGTAGGTGACGACGATCGAGATGAAGGAGGTGAGCCACACGAGATTGGTCAGGGGCTGTTCGAGGTTGAAATCCTTCGTGCCGCCATAGAGCAGGCGGCTCATCGCCTCGTTCATGAAGTAGCTCACGAGCGACGTGAGGATCATCAGGATTCGCATGGCGAAGAGCCACACGATCAGCGTGCCGCACAGCGCGGGCTGGGCGACGAGGGCGAGCGCGAGGAAGGCGATCAGCGCGACGCCGGTCACGCCGTAGGTTTCGAAGCCGTCGGCGGTGGGGCCGACCGAGTCGCCGGCGTTGTCCCCGGTGCAGTCGGCGATCACGCCGGGGTTGCGCGGGTCGTCCTCGGGCAGGTTGAAGACGATCTTCATGAGGTCCGCGCCGATGTCGGCGATCTTGGTGAAAATGCCGCCGCAGATGCGCAGCGCACTCGCGCCGAGCGATTCGCCGATGGCGAAGCCGACGAAGCACGGACCCGCGACCTCGGCGGGCAGAAAAGTCAGGATACAGATCATGAAGAGCAGCTCGATGGAGACGAGCAGCAGGCCCACGCTCATGCCGGAACGGAGCGGGATGCCGAGCGTGCGCAACGGCTGGCCGCGCAGTGCGGCGAACGCCGTGCGGGAGTTGGCCACGGTGTTGATGCGGATGCCGAACCACGCCACGCCATAGCTGCCGAGGATGCCGAGCACCGAGGCCGCGAGGATGATCAATACATGAGCCGCCTCGTCCCGCTCGAGCACGCCGAAATAATAGGCGATGCACAGGGCGATGAGGCCCCACAGGCCGATGAGAAACTTGCCCTGTTGCCAGAGGTAGGTCTTGCACGTCTCCCAGATGATCCGGGAGACGGCGCTCATCGTCGGGTGGACGGGCAGGCGCCTGGTTTGCCGGTATTGCAACCAGCCGAAGGCGATGCCGACCAGGCAGACCGCGAGGCCGGCCCGAAGCAGCGTGGAGCCGCTGAGCGCGCCGCCGAAGAAAGAGACGGCATCGAGATCGGGAATTCTGATTTTGCTCTCGCTCGCCGTGGCCAGCGCAGGCAAGGCGAGTAATGCGGCGACAGCGGTCACCGGGCGCGAACGCACAAGGGAAGAAAACAGCATGGTAAACGGGAGTTGTTGGGTCCAAAACCGATAGCCATACTCCCGGCGTCCGCGAATGAAGCAGCATGACTTAAGACCGACTAATGCGAGAACGCCGCGCGATGAGGGGGCCGTGAAGGAGTGACCGATGGGGCCAGAGGGCTGCGCCGTGGCGCGGAGATCGCACCGCCAGGGCTTGGTCCCTCCGCCACTCGCGGGACAATGGAGCTGCGTCCTGAGATTGATTCCACGCTCGCCAGAATTGGCCCGAGTGGGCATCTATAGCCGTACTGTCCGCGGTTTATGTCTTTTTACCCATGAAGCGCATCTTGGTCATCGACGACGATGAAACCCTGCTTTCGACGCTGGCCATCGCTTTGCGCGAATCGGGTTACGAGGTCGAGACAACTGCCTCCGGCCAGGAGGGGCTGCGCCGGGCCTACGAGTTGCTGCCGGATTTGATCCTGTGCGATGTGCGTATGCCCGACATCGAAGGCACTACGGTGCTGCAGGCGCTGCGGGTCGATCCGGCGACCGCCGATTTGCAGGTCGTGTTGATGACCGGAGTCCAGAATAAACTGCCGGTCCGGGATGGGATGGACTTGGGCGCGGACGATTTTCTTCTCAAGCCCTTCACGGTGGCGGCCCTCCTGCAATGCGTCGCCGCGCGCCTGCGCCGGGGCGATCTGCACCGGCGCATCGAGTCGCATACGCTCGACGAATTGCGCCGCACGCTACAATCGACCCTGCCGCACGAATTTTTCACGCCCCTGGCCGGCATCCTCGGCCTGGCCGAGCTCTTGCGGGCCGACTATGACAACATTCCCCGCGAAGAAGCGGAGACCATGTTGGGTGATATTGAACGTTCCGCCCGCCGCCTCCACCGGTCGCTCAGCAATTATCTGATGATCCTCGAACTCCAGTCCGAAAAAACGGACGCTCCGGCCCCGCCGCCCATACTGGCGGCGGCGGTAGCCGAGGTGGTCGCCACGACGGCCCGGGCCGCGGCGGACCGCCACGAGCGAAGGGCGGACTTGCAGCTCGAGATCACGCCCCTCACGCAGCCGCTCACGGAAGACAAGCTGACGATCATCGTGGAAGAGCTGGTCGATAACGCGTGCAACTTTTCGCGCAAAGGCACTCCGGTGTCCGTGCGGCTGGCGCGGGAGGGCGCCAAGATCATGCTACGCGTCGCCGACCAGGGGCGCGGCATGACACCCGTGCAAGTCCAGCATGTGGGCACCTTCCAGCAATTCGACCGGCGCAAATACGAACAACAGGGGCTGGGGTTGGGCCTCGCCCTGGTACGAAAGCTGGCCAGTCTGCATGGCGGCGATCTCCAGATCGACAGCGAGCCAGGCACCGGCACCACCTGCACGTTGTTACTACCCGCGGCACGCGACTGATCCCGTACCGCGCGGGACGGGTGGGCACGAGGGAGTTTCGGGCTTTCCCTGCTGCGCGCAGTTGGCAGAATGCCCGCATGGGCATCGATCTCATCGAAGTGGAAGTCGCGGATCTCCCGGCGCTGCGGCCCGAGGAAGCCTCGCTCCTCGATATGCACAGCATGCTCAACATTCTGAATGTCCTGCAGGGCGAACTGGAGGTCATTGGACTGACTTTGGCGCGCGAGGCCAATTTGCTGAAAGACGGGCTGGCAGTTTGTCGCGAATTGACGGAGGCATTGCGCGATCGGAGCAAAGCCTTGCAGGATGCCGCCGCGCTCCCGAGCCACCGCGCCCGCGTGATGGCGGAAGTCGAGCGAACGCTCCAAGCGCATGCCGACCGGCGGGCAAGCCCCGAGATCGCCGAGTCGCTGGCCAACCTCGAATCGGTCTTTGCGATTTTCGAGGTCCGGGCGCATGAGGTACTCGCACGGGCAAAGCATCCCGGGCGTTGGGAAACGATGCGCATCGAGAACCTACGGCACAACTTTCTCGAGGTCTTCGCCGCCATCGAGAAAAACAGCAAGGGGCGCTACCGCATCATCTACAACCTGGCCCGCCAGGAGCCGACCGATTACTATGTGCGGCTAGATTTCGACTCGGTCGACGGCAAGACCGTGTTCATGCCCCCCGTGTTTCAAGACGTGATGCGCGATCTCATCGCCAACGCACGCAAGTACACCGCTCCCGGTGGCATCATCGCCGCCGGGTTGTTCGAGGGTCAGCGCGAGCTGCGCTTTGTGGTGCATGACACCGGGCGAGGCATTCCCGAACCCGAGCTGAAGCGGGTGGTGGAGTTTGGCCGCCGGGGCAGCAATGTGAGCGAGGTGCGGACGATGGGCGGCGGTTTCGGGCTTACCAAGGCGTATTACGTGACCAAACAGTTCGGCGGACGTATGTGGATCGCCTCCCGTGTCGACATCGGCACGCGCATCAGCATCGCATTGCCACGGGCCGGGTCGGTCTGATCGGGCGGCACCGATCCGCATCCAACGTCACTTCCGAAGTAGAAAAAGGTACACAGCGGTGAGGGATGGCGGTAACGCGACGAACGGGATTGCCTTCCACCACGTCCGGCGTTCGTTCTTCCCCGTTCGACGACCGCAGGCCATTTTTCCCCGCCTGAGATGCCGTTGCCGGTTAATTTCTTCCCCATGCCCACATCTGCTTTGACCAGACTGTTCGTCGTTTTAACCGCACTGGGAACCGGGCTGCTCCGGGCCGCCGAGCCGCTGCCGTTTTACACCTGGGCCGAAAAACCTCCGATGGGCTGGAACAGCTGGGACTGTTTCGCCACCACCGTCACCGAGGCACAGACCAAGGCGCACGCCGACATCATGGCGGAGAAGCTTGCCCGGTTCGGCTACAACATCGTGACGGTGGACATCCAGTGGTATGAACCGGATGCGACCGGCTTTGACTACCGCCAGGGCGCCAAGCTCGAGATGGACGAATTCGGCCGGCTGATCCCGGCGGCGAACAAATTTCCCTCCGCCGCCGGCGGCAAGGGTTTCAAGCCGCTGGCCGACTACATCCACGCGAAAGGCCTGAAGTTCGGCATCCATTTCATGCGCGGCATCCCGCGCCAGGCCGTCGCGGCCAGGACGCCCGTGAAGGGCACCAACGTCACCGCCGCCGACATCGCCGACGTGAAGAGCGTGTGTCTATGGAACACTGACATGTACGGCGTCGACCTGGCGAAGCCCGGCGCACAAGAGTATTACAACTCGCTCTTCGAGCAGTTTGCCGCCTGGGGGATCGACTTCATCAAGGTCGACGATCTCTCCGCGCCGTTGTACCACCGGTCGGAGATCGAGGCCATCCGGAAGGCCATCGATCGCTCGGGCCGGCCGATCGTTCTCAGCACTTCGCCCGGAGCCACGCCGGTGGCGGACGGCGCCCATGTCAGCACGCATGCCAATATGTGGCGCGTCAGCGACGATTTTTGGGACAACTGGACCGCGCTGGTCGAGCAATTCGCCCGGCTGCGCGACTGGACGCCATACCGCGGCCCCGGCCATTTCCCCGACGCCGACATGCTGCCGCTCGGCACCATCTCGATGGGCCAGCGCCAGACGAACTTCACGCCGGGCGAGCAGGTCACGCTCCTGTCGCTCTGGAGCATCGCCCGTTCGCCGCTCATCCTTGGCGCCGATCTGACGAAACTCGACGCTGCCACCCTCGCGCTCATCACCAATGAGGAAGTCATCGCAGTCGATCAGGGCAGCGCCAACAACCGCGAGTTGTTCCAGCGCGATGGCTTTTACGGGTGGGTGGCCGACATTCCCGGCACGGAGGACCGGTATCTCGCGTTGTTTAACACCCGCCCCAAGGCCGGTGACATCGACCCGGCCCGGGCGGCGTTCACGAGTCCGCTGATTTCGCGCGACACTCCCGGACATGGCGTGCGCATCGATCTGGATGTGACCGGAGCCACCAAACTGTTTCTCGTGGCGGACGATGGCCGCGACGGCGACGCACGCGAGGATGTCGTGTGGGCCGAACCCACGCTCGTCACCACGGCCGGCACCCGGAAGCTCACCGAGTTGAAATGGGTGGGCGCGACCAGCAGACACGGCACCCAGGTTTCCATCGAACGCAGCGCCAGCGGCAAGGCCATGAATGTGGCCGGCCGGCCCGTGCCGTTCGGCGTCGCCGTGCGCCCCAAATCGGTGATCGAGTATGACCTGCCGGCGGGCTGCACGCGTTTCCAGGTGTTCGCGGGCCGCGACGACAGCGGTGCAGCGCCCCCGGCCGGTTCGTGGGCGGGCCCGCCAGTACGGTTCATGGTCTTCACGCAGTCGCCCTATGCCACCGCCGTCGCCGCCGCCGTGCCGGTGAAGTTGTCGGAGCTTGGTTTTACCGGCGCCTGCCGCATTCGTGACCTCTGGCAGAAGAAGGATCTCGATCCGGTAATCGGCGAGTTCGCTCCTGTCCTCAACGGCCATGGTGCCGGTCTCTACCGCGTGTCGGCGGTACGGCCCCGCCCGTTGGCTGGTTTTACGGGGAGCGCGCTGATTTTAGTGTCCGCGGCTGTGCTGGTGGCGGGGTTCTTGCTTTTCCCGATCCTCAGGCGCATGGCGATGAAGAAGACTTGAGGGCGGGACCGTTCCCCGCCGATTGGCCGGTCTGTACCCAATCGACGGCGCGTTTAATGCTTGGGATTTCCTGAGGAGCCTTACGCAGGCACCGGCGACTATTTCGGCCAGCAGGTGGCGCAGGCGGCGAGGATGCGGTCGCAGGTACGGTTGAAATCCTCGTTCACCTTGCGGCGGGCGGGATCGGCGTCGTACCAGGCCAGAATCTCCTCGGCGCCGCGGCTAAACGGAATGCGACATACGAAATCGGGTACCAGCCGCTTGATCTTACTATTGTCGAAAATCATGCTGTGGCTCTTGTCGCCGAGGAGCCCGGCGCCCCAATTCGCATCGTAGGCGGCGATGACGTCGGAGGGTACATGGACCATACGGGCCTCAGCCCCGGCGGCGCGGGCGACGATTTCGAAGATCTGGTTCCAGGGCAGCCATTCGTCGGAGGTGATTTGCACGGCTTCGCCGATGGCGTGGGCATTGCCCAGCAGGCCCACCAGACCGCGGGCAAAATCGGTATGATGCGTGAGGGTCCACAGCGAGGTGCCATCGCCGTGGACGATGACGGGCTGCCCGCGCCGCATGCGATCCACCACGGTCCAGCCGCCGTCCATCGGCAGCAGCGTGCGGTCGTAGGTGTGCGACGGGCGAACGATGGTGATGGGATATTTTTCCTCGCGGTAGGCGCGCACCAGCCGCTCCTCGCACGCGATCTTGTTGCGGGAATATTGCCAGAAAGGATTGTCGAGGAGGGTGGACTCGGTGACCGGCAGGGAGGAGACGGGAGTCTGGTAGGCGGAGGCGGAGCTGATGAAGACGTACTGCCGAGTCCGGCCCCGGAAGAGCGTCAGGTCGGTCTCCACGTGTTCGGTGGTGAAGGCCACCCAGTCGACGACGGCGTCGAAGGAAAGATTGCCGAGCGCGGCGCGGGCCGACTGGGCGTCGCGGATGTCGCCGTGCAGAACCTTCGCTCCCGCGGGCGTGGGCCGGACGGACTGGCCACGATTTAACAGGTACAATTCGATGCCGCGTTCGAGCGCCAGTTGCGAACAGGCGGAACTGATGATGCCGGTGCCTCCGATGAAGAGAACTTTCATGCCCGCCACGCTAGATATCTGAGGGCGATTTGTGCGAGTGCGAAGCTTGGTGGAGATTGGTCAACTGTAGCGGCGGGCTACTACCGTCCGGTCGCTCCCGCCTTGCGCCAGCGCGCCTTGAAAATCCCGAGGGTTGGCACCAACGGCGATACAGCGAATAGAGAATACCCCTATTTATCGTAGGCTGCGAGCTTGCTCGCGCGGTATTTCAGAGCGCGAGCAAGCTCGCTGACCTACAAGGTGCCTGCCGGTTGATGAGCATCCCTCCCCAGAAAGGCTACCCCGACTGTCTGTGGACTCAATCGCCCAGGCAGGTGCCGACGCGGCGGGCGGAGGTGATCCAGGAGTGGTCGGACGGCACAAGCTTGAGGTTGCCGGCCACGTCTTTGATCGGCACGGGTTTCACGCCATCGCCACGGGCCGCCACCATCACGCCTGTTGCCCCCTGGGCAATCAGGTCGACGCAGGCGGTGCCAAGGCGCGTGGCCAGCAGCCGGTCGGTATACGAAGGCGTGCCGCCGCGCTGCACGTAACCGAGGATCGTCACGCGTGCCTCGAGACGCGTCAGCTCCTCGAGATGCTTCGCCAGCCGCAGGGTGTTGCCCTCGTGCTTGCCTTCCAACTCGGCCAGCCGCAGGCGGGCGTAGTCTTTTTCCTCCGGAGTCCGGGCGTTCTTCCTGCGCTTTTCGGCTTCGGCGAAAAGGGCGGAATCCTCCCGCGATTTCGCGCCTTCCGCCACGGCCACAATGCTGAAATTTGTGCCCAACTGGGAGCGGCGCCGGATCGCCGCGGCGATCTTCTCCACGTTATACGGGATCTCGGGCAGGAGGACCACATCGGCGCCGCCGGCGATGCCGGCGCCGAGCGTCAGCCAGCCGGCGGCATGCCCCATGATTTCGGCGATGACGATGCGGTGGTGGCTGTGCGCCGTGCTGTGCAGGCGGTCGATCGCCTCGGTGGCGATGCCCAGCGCGGTGTCGAAGCCGATGGTCGCATCGGTCAGGGCGACGTCGTTGTCGATCGTCTTCGGGAGGGAAAGGATGTTGAGGCCTTTTTCGACCAGGCGCAGCGCGTTCTTGTGTGTGCCGCCGCCACCGATGCACACCAGGGCGTCGAGCTTGTTCTTCCTGTAGTTGGTGGCGATGGCGCCGGTCATGTCGCGCTCCTGACCGTCGATCATCATGCGATGGGGCTTGTCGCGACTGGTGCCCAGAATGGTGCCGCCGACGGTGAGGATGCCGGCGAGATCGGTTTTGCTCAGCCGCACAAAACGGTTTTGGGCGAGGCCGAGGAAGCCGTCACGGAAGCCGATCATCTCCCAGCCGTATTCGCCGACGGCAGCCTTGCCGACGGCGCGGATGGCGGCGTTGAGGCCGGGGCTGTCGCCGCCCGCGGTCAGGATGCCGATGCGTTTGGGGCCTTTCATAGGAGGAAATGGGAGGTCGAGACGCGGGAAAACAAATCCGCCCTATAGCTGGTGACTCGGCGGCGTGGAGTCGAGCCCGCTGTGTTACACACCCGCAGAATCTTGTTTTCTAAACATGATTTCTCGTCACAGAGGGCACAGAGTTGGAAGGAGGTCACGGAGGCAGATGCATTCCTCTGTGCCCTCGCCCCCAGTCTCTGTGCACTCTGTGTCTCAATGCCGTTGCCTTGGTTGCGGTTCCGTCGCGCGGCGAGAAACATCGAGCAGATGCCGGGGATAGAGATACACCATAACCGGCGCTCAAGGTTTGCGGCCACGCCGGAGTGGTGGTAGACGGCCGGCATGTTTGCAGGAATCAGCTTTTCCAGGATGGGGGCTTTAGTGGCCTGCACGGTGTTGGCCACGAGCGCCGTCCGGGCGGTGAACATCTCGGAGCGGAAGCTCGTGGTCGATGTCAGGGAACTGGCCACGCCCGCCGCGGCCGGAAGCTTGGGCACGGCGTTGGCGCAGGGGCCGGACGGCATGGTTTTTTTGGCGTGGATGGAACCGGCGGCAGCGCGCGGCTGGGCGCTCAAGTTCGCCACGCTCGATGCCTACCGGAAAAGCTGGAGTGAACCGCGTCTGATCGCGCAAGGGTCGGATCTGCGCGCTGACGCCGCCAACACGCCGGCGCTTGCGGTGCAGACGACAGGCCGGATGCTGGCGGTGTGGCCGGTCGCAAGTCGCATCCCCGCCCAGGGGGCCACACACACCGACACAGGCCACCTGGTTTGGAGCCAATCCAACGACGGCGGTACGACATGGAGCGCACCGCAGCCGCTTTCGCGCGAGAGCGAGATCACGGGATTTGTCACGGCAGTACCGCTGGCCGACGGCCGGTTTCTGGCGGCCTGGCTCGACGGCCGGGCGAAGAGCAGCGACCAACGGCAGCTATTTTCCCGCATCGTCGGACGCGAGAGCCCGGACCAACTCGTTGATCCGACCGTCTGCGCGGGCAGTCCGCTTGCGCTCGTGCCGTTTCCCGACGGGAGCGCCTCCCTGGCCTACCGCGGCCGGATAGAGGGCGGAATCCGCGATCATCTGATTGCGCGCTTCAACGACGACCAGTGGGAAGTTCCGCCGTCGGTCGGACGCGAAGGTTGGAAAGCGACCGGCAGTCCGGCGAATGCACCCCGCCTCGCGGCCGACGGACCGCGCATGGGTGAGGCGTGGTTTACGGCGGCGGACGATGAGCCGCGCGTCTTGGTCTCCACCTCGCCCGATGCGGGTTCGCTCTGGACCATGGCGCAGCGGGCAGACCTCGGGCATCCGGCGGGGCGAGTCGACACGTTGCTGCTGCACGACGGCTCGCAATACGTGCTGTGGCTCGAGGATCGGGGCGAGGACGACAGCCAGCCGGCGGGAATCTATCTGCGGCGCTACAATGGTTTTGGCGGCGCGATGATACCGGCGCGACTCGCGCCCGACAGCCCGGCCCAGGTGAGCGGAGTGCCCCGCCTCGCGCTCGTGAAGGAAGACGATGTGAGCGGGCCGGCGCAGCTGCTGCTCGTGTACACGCAGGCCGGGACGCCGACGCACGTGCGGACACTGCTCGCCACGCTGCCCTCGACGGCGGAGTTGATGGACATGGACAGCGATTGCGCCTGCAGCGCGGGCAAGGAGATCGTGGCCGGTTATGCGGTGAAAGGACGGGTGCTGACAGTCGATGCGGAGGGCCGTCGATTGCAGGTGCAACATGGTCCGATCCCGGGGCTGATGCGGACGGGCGAACTCACGGTGCGGGTGGCGCCGATGGTGGCCGCGGCGGTGCAACCCGGGCGCGAATTTCTCGCCCGGCTGGAAAAGCGCGGCGGCGAATGGTGGATTTTCAACGTGCGGCTGCTGGGGGAGAAATAACGTCGAACATCCCGCGGATTTCGCGGATGGCACGGATGCCGATCGATTCAGGAAAGTGGTTTCATCCGCGACCATCCGCGTAATCCGCGGAGGATTTAGTCAAAAAGCCTCGTGTGACGCCTCACGGTTCTTAAGTTTTCCCCATGAACGTCACCGTGCGCGGCGTGACCCGCCACTATCGTACCGTCACCTTCGACCCGGCCCGGAACGCGGTCCGGCTCATCGAGCAGCGGTTGCTGCCGCATCAGTTCAAACTCGTCGCTACTTGCGACTATCGCGCGACGGCGCGGGCGATCGCCGACATGGTGGTGCGCGGCGCGCCGGCCATCGCGGCGACTGCGGCCTATGGACTGGCGCAGGGATTGCGGGCATTTCGCGGGCGGGGTGAGGGCGCGTTTGCCCGGCATACGCGTGAAGTTTACGCGACACTCAAGGCGGCGCGGCCGACGGCGGTCGATCCGGTGAACGCCATGAATTGGATGCTGCGGGAGCTTGCCGCGGTCGAGGGCGTGGCGGAGAAACAGCGCGTCGCCCTGTTGCTGGCCGAGCGTTTCGCCGACGAAGACGTGGAGCATTGCGAAGCCATCGGACAACACGGCGCGAGGCTCATCCGCGAGGGCATGAAGGTGCTGACGCACTGCAACGCGGGCTGGCTGGCGTGCGTGGATATCGGCACGGCCACGGCGCCACTCTACACGGCCCAGGCCCAGGGCCGGAAGTTTCACGTCTATTGCGACGAGACGCGTCCGCGCAGCCAGGGAGCGACGCTCACCGCGTGGGAGCTGGCGCAACAGGGAGTCTCGCACGCCGTCATCGCCGACAATGCCGCGGGGCATTTGATGCAGCGCGGGCAGATCGATCTGGTGATCGTCGGCAGCGATCGCGTGCTGGGCCGCACCGGCGAGGTGACGAACAAGATTGGCACGTACACCAAGGCGGTGCTGGCGCACCGGCATGGCATTCCGTTCTACGTGGCGATCCCGCTCTCGACGATCGACTGGCGAACGAAGGCGGGTCACGCCATTCCGATCGAGGAGCGGGCGGCGGGCGAAGTGCTCGGCGCCTGGGGCGTGACGGCGAACGGCCGGCGGGTACATGTCCGTGTGGCGAATCCGACAAGCGCCGCCTGCAACCCGGCCTTCGATGTGACGCCGGCGGAGCTCATCACCGGGATCATTACGCCAGCCGGCATCTTCCGGCCGAAGGAGCTTTGGCGAAAGCGGCGGCAGCTGGGCGGGTGAAGGAAGGGTTCGATACCCCTCTATCTACCTCCACTAGATCTTACTCCCATGAGTCAAGCCATTGGCGGGCCGTGGACTCACGAGCTGAGTGTCTTGATCGAAGCAATCCGAAGCTGTTCCAGAGAACCCGAAGAAATGACCTTGAATCACGAATCCATGGATCAACAGGCGCCGAGTGATTGGATCGTTCTCGAAGACCTTCATCCAAATGCTGAAAAATCCGGTGGCTTGCGCGGTCTTTACAATTTGCCGTCGCAATTCAGGCGTAGGTGAATCATGCAAATCGTCCTTGCTCGTCTGCGCGGTCAGCCATGCCTCCATCCGCTGTCTCACCCGATCGACCGCTACTGCTTTTCCATTTTCGTCGGCCACTTCGTTCGGATTTTTGTCTAGGCCAGTGAGGGCCAGGGTGTCATCGGCAATTTGGCGTTGACCGTCTGTAAGGTTTAAAGCTGGAACCACTTTGCCGTCGGGCGTGTAGTCAAACGCGGCAGCTGTGTTGTCTCGATCTGGCAGAAAAATCGCGTGGAGCAAAACATCCTTGTCTTTCTTTGTGCCGTTACAATTCACGCAACCAAGCAGAAAGTTGTCCCAGCGCCCTATGCGATCAGCATACTGAGGAAGACCTTTTGCCTGGATGTGCTCGACGGCGAGCTGCGTAGGGATGCGGCGTTCACAATAGCAGCAATAGGGGCCTAAATGTCCCTGCAACGGACCGAAAGCATCGCGATAGTTATCAAAGTCCTGAGCCTGGGGGCTCGCTCCACGTTCGATGGGGCGCATTGTCAAGCCTCCGCGTTCGGGGTCGCACGGTTCTGCTCTTCACTCCTGCG
>DATJPQ010000087.1:0-12166 GCA_035506315.1 Opitutaceae bacterium | reverse complement strand
AAGCGCATCGGCCTCGGCAAAAAGAATCTCCACGCGATCCTCGCCGAGAACAACCGCTACGTCGGCGCCGCGCCGCACCAGGTGGACGCGTTTGTGGACGAGGTGAAGCCGCTGGCCCGTCGCTACCGTGGCGCCGCCGAGTACGAGCCGGGAAAGTTGCTGTAACGTTGTACGCGGTACTGTGAAATCATCTTCTAAATGTAGATATTTTATCGTTAAACACGACCTTCAGTCGTTCAGAGCCTTACCCGGTGTAATTTGGAGAACTGGAAATACCCGAGCAGAAATTCCGCGAGGATTTCGTACGATTAAGCGCGGCGACCGCTGGATCGAATTTGCATACATAAGAGACGGAATAGACCGCGAGCAGTGCGGTCTAGTGAACGGTTTTTACCGGTGTATTCAGGAGGCCAAGTTTGGCACTATTTCACGTAGGCATCGCACGCGCCATTGGGTTCGCGGATGGGACAGCCGCGCGTGGATGATAAAGGGCGAACAAGTCGGCCCCCAACCTCGTTTTGGCGCTGTCAGGGTTCCGCCCATTGATTCGATGCTCGGAAGAGTGGCGGCAAAACAAGCCACGATTGTCCCACTGAGAAATGCTGGTGAATTCCAGCTGATCCGAGACGAGGTCAAGAAACGAGCATTCGATTCGAGCAATGTGCCAGTGCTCGGACGTGAACCCGACAACGAGCAGGAAGTCGTAGCGATTGTTTCCGGTGCGTTTCGTCAGTTAGGGATCAAAAAGATCTTACGTATTCGAACCGCATTCCCCGATATGCTGGTTCAGATTGGCCGTAAGGAGGTTCATGTAGAACTTGAATACGATAGCATAACTTTTCGGGCGCATCTAAGCCGTCTACGGAAAATTCGAAGGCAGCCAGGCAAATTCCTAGCCAAAGCGAAGGACAGGGCTGATCAAAGGCCAATTGTGGTTCTTTGCTGGATCGACGGAGACAAGGGGCACACGTTGAGGGACCAAGTTCGGAACCTTCGGATTTTTGAACTTCAAACGTTGCTTCGCGAGAAGGAGAAGATTCGGTTGTGATCCCAAGAGCCTTTGAAAGGACGGTTAATAACGGTTTCCTTCATATCGGAAAAAGCGCCCGGACCAGGGGACGGATAACCAGCCAGAAATCGAACGGGGTCGGGCCGAGTATTGTTGTTTTGCCTGATTTGCGGGCGGTTCTTGCTGTGCCGCTTGGATCATACCGAGTCTTTGAAGGGACAGGTTAAAATCGGACCATGAAACCATCTCCACATAGGACTTGCGAACCGCATTGCAGCAATGCAGCATTGCGGCATGACAACGCTAGCTCTCTCCAAACGCGGCAGTCTGACGCTGCCACCCGCCCTGCGGCGCAAGCTGGGCCTCGATAAGCTCCGCAATCCGCTGCTGCTCGTCGAGGAGCGCGACGGTGGCCTGTTCCTGCAACCGGCCGTGGCGTTGCCGGTGCGCGACCTGCCCAAGGCGCAGATCCAGGCTTGGATCGCCCGCGGCGAGGCGGACATGAAGGCCTTCCAGCGCGCGGCAAAGCCCAGGGGGAAGTGAGACTCTTCCTCGATACGAGGGCGACTTCCACACGAAGCTTGGCCGGGAGGTTTACGGCCTGCGCATCGCCACGCCGGGCGAGTTTTTGGTGGAGCAACGCGCCCGGGGCGTGCTCTAGCCGCGCCGCCCTTTGCCTCTTTCATATCGGAAAGGGTGCCCGGACCAGCGGGCGGATCACCAGGGCGAGCAGTTCGCGCTCGTTGTCGTCGCCCGCGATGCGGTTGGCGTGCAGCGCGTGGCAGGTGCCGCAGCGGTGCACAATCAGCCATTCGCCATCGGGCCGCGCACTGACGGCGATGGGTTCCATGCCGCCACGGCACTCCGCGGCGCGATCGCCGGGCGTGTTGTCCAGATGCACGCTCCACAGGCACCAGGGGCAATGGTTGCGATGGCGCGTGCCTGGCGCATCGAGCGAGAATTCGTAGCCGCAATGGCGGCATTTTTGATGGGCGACGGCCGCAACGCGTAGCGCGCGAGATGTTGAAGACAAAGAGTCGGACTGGGACATGGGAGGCAGCGATTCCCGGCGAGATGAATCCGGGCTGCGTCGGGGGCAGACGCAGCGTTGGCCTTCTCCGCTGGAATACCGTACGCCCACGCAGAAGCTTCCAATCGCCGGAGGCCGGGGCTTCAAGGCGGCTGGGTGTAGCGGATACAGCGGTCCAATCAGACCGACTCTTGTTTGCTGGTCACATCCTGCTCAACGGCCCATCCGCGGCCAGGATCAAGGGGCGACGTGAAGGTCGGAAACTACCGAGCTGCAGTCCGTCTGTTCAGTCGCCTGCAAAATAGGCACGCTGGCGGGAGGCGAAACCTGTTCCGAAATAGCCTTTCCACCAGGTGTCGGTTTCGTCGAGGTGGTTGACCTTGGCCTCCGAGGCTTTGGGATGACGGTTGAACCAGTCGCAGAATGCGAAGTGGCTGTACATCCGCATGAATTCGCCGAGGTAGATGTCGGCCACCCGGGTGTCGCCGCGGATGATCAGCATGTTTTCGTCGTTGTCGGTGGTCGACGCGTCGCTGAAGTTGGCCGAGCCTGAGACCACGAGCGGATCTTCGCTCAGCGGATTGATCAGCATGTACTTCGTGTGCAGGTAGCGCACGTTGACGTTCAGCCCGGACAGGCTTTCCTTCAACCAGTGGCCAAAGGCTCCCTTGTCCAGGTAGGATCCGATGGCGAATTTGTTCTCCTCCATCTTTCGCAGGGCGATGATTTTCGCCTCGTTGGCTTTCTTTTGCTCCGGGGTCTTGGTGGGGCCGGACATTTTTTCCATGAGGGCATAGCGGATTTTCGCCTGACCCGACCGATAGGCGTCCTGAAATATCGGATTCATGCCAAAAGCGAAGGTCATGAACAGGGCGTCACTGGCGGACTTGGCCTGGGCGGCGTACCAATTGAGCGCCTCGAGATCGGGCCGCGGACTGAACACGTCGCAGGTGCCGGCGGAAGCCGCGCCGGTGGGCACGGGTGAGCCCTGCGCCAGCACCGGGGCGTCGTCCTTCTTCGCGATATTTTTGAACAGTTCATCCCAGAGCCACAGATAGCGGGCGGCAATGGCCGGGTCTTCGCAGATGTGGACCACGTTGCTGTGTCCGTAAATGCCTGGTTTGCTGAAGTTGGTGGATCCGGTGAGGACAGCTTGGGCGGCGCCTCCCTTGGTCAGGATCATAATCTTGTTGTGTGACAGTTTCAGCCCCTTGGGGTGGCGGGGATGGCAGACCGCCGTGAGCCCGGCGTCGGTGATGGCCGTTTCGTTGGCCTTCTTCTGGCTGTCGTTGATGGCATGGTAAAGGATCTGCACGTCGGCCTGACGGTCCGCGGCAGCCTTGAGGGCCTGGAGCACCTTGTCGTCGGTGAATTCGTAGGCACCCACCCGCAGGCCCCATCCGGAGTCGACTGCGCGGCCGATGAAGTTATTGATGGCCTCGGCGGCCCCCCGGGAAAGCCATTTGAACGCCGCGTCGCCCACTTCATCGGGCGATTTGTCGCCAAAGCGCCGGGTGTATTCCTGCGAAGCGGCCGCTCCGCGGTTGAAATGCACGTGGTGCGTGGTCCCGTTTTCGCATTCCGTGCGGATGTGGATCGGCACGGTTTCCGCCTCCTGCGGATCGCCCGGCGTGCCGCGCAGGGCGATGACCTCGTAGGTGTAGTCGTGGTCAGGCTTGGCCGAGTAATCCGACCAGGTGAAACCTTGGATTGGATGCTGGCGCGTGGCGAAGGACACCCCCTCGCCGGGGTGGGGTTCGACGCTGGCAAACGTCTTGTAACTCCGCAGCCAGTTGGTTTCCCCCTCATCGTGATCGTACCTCCGGATGGCAAAGCCGAGGACTCCGGGGCATTTGGTGACGGGCATGTTCATTCCGAGCAGTACGACATGGGTCCCGGCGACGGCCTGGACCGTGAGATTGCCGATGGTGATTTTGTTGCGCATGATCGTTCCTCCTGGGGTTGCGTGACTGGGCTTGGCTGATTCTCCGGGAAAATCAGAGATAAGTTACGAAAGTAACTACGTGAGTTACAAAACTGGCTAGATCCTAGCCACAAAAATAAACACCTATATTTTAAGTAGAAGACAAAGTTATCGACCCGGGATTAGCCCCGTTCCGGAAAACTCAGTGAAACGTAAGTCAATCTACAGAAAGCGGAGTCAGGCCGCGGCGGGCACGATTTTTTGCGGTCATGGTATAACAGCGATCTTTGGCGCAAAACACAGGGATCCGGGCCGGTCAGGATCGCGCTGGCAGCGGGTATGGGCGGGCAAGGGCACACCCGCTCGTTTACGCCAGCAGTTTAGCGGCAAAAATTAAAAGGTCGCAGGCCTGCCTCCGGGTGGATCTGGAAAAGGTCGCGGGGACAGGCCTGCGGAGATCTTCGTTCCACAACCGATTTGCACCCCTTTCCGTTGATGGAAATTTTCGTTTGCCTCTCGCGAGAGGGCTCCGCTTGCTTGCCCGTTCACGTTCTCTCCAACCTTCGTCATTCACTTTTTATCATGGCTGAACTCGTAGGCAATGTCCTGGTGGGCCAATCTGGCGGCCCCACCTCCGTCATCAACGCGAGCGTCGCTGGCGTCGTCACCGAGGCCCTCAATCACGCTTGTATCGAAGAAATCTACGGCACGCTCAACGGCGTCCTCGGCATTTTGCAGGAGGACCTCATCGATCTCGCCTCCGAGTCTCAACAGACGATCCGCGGCCTCCGCCACACGCCCGGCGCCGCCCTGGGCACCTGCCGCTACAAGCTCAAGAAGCAGCAGGACTTCGACCGCGTGCTCGAGGTCTTCAAGGCGCACAACATCCGCTATTTCTTCTATGCGGGCGGCAACGACTCGCAGGACACCGCGGACAAGATTTCCAAGCTGGCCCAGCAGCAGGGCTACGAACTGCGTGTCATCGGCATTCCGAAGACCATCGACAACGACCTGCCCATCACCGACCACTGCCCCGGCTACGGCAGTGTGATCAAATACATCTGCACCACCGTCCGCGAAATCTCCTGCGACAACGCCGCCATGGGGCAGGGCGACCTCGTGCAGATCGTGGAAGTCATGGGCCGCAGCGCCGGCTGGCTCGCCGCGGGTGCCGCGCTCGCCAAGCGCCGCGACCATCCGCACGATCCGCCGCACCTCATCTATCTGCCGGAAGTGCCGTTCACCGTGGACAAGTTCGTGGCCGACGTGAAACGCGTCCTCGCCCGCGAAAAGTACTGCTCCATCGTCGTCGGCGAGGGTCTGGTCGATGCCGATGGCAACTACATTGCCGCCGGGGCCAAGACCGATGCCTTTGGTCACGCCCAGCTCGGTGGCGCCGGCAGCTACCTGCAGGGTCTCGTCGATCAACACCTGCCGGGCACCAAGGCCCGCCTCGTCTGCCTCGGCATGGCGCAACGCGCCGCCGCCCACTGCTCTTCGAAGGCCGACAACGACGAGGCCTTCCTTACCGGCCAGGCCGCCGTGAAGGCCGCCATCGCCGGCGAGACCGACAAGATGGTCACCCTCGTCCGCGGCGACACCGACCATTACACCTGCGAGACGGGCCTCGCGCCGCTCTCCGACATCGCCAACGGCGTGAAGAAACTGCCGAAGGAGTGGGTCAACGAGGATGGCGTGAGCATGAACTTCCAGTTCCTGCGCTATGCCCAGCCCCTGATCCAGGGCGAGATCGCGATGCCTTACGACAGCGGCCTGCCCGCCTTCGCCCATCTCGACAAGGTGCGCATCGACAAGCTGCTCGCGCCGTACGAGGTCTGAGGGGCGGGCGAAACGCCCGCCCTATGGAAATGATTTCAGAGCCAAGCCGGCCGCCTTCCGCGGCCGGCTTTTTGTTGGGGAGGCCAGAGCGGTTTACTGTGCTCGCAGAATATGGTGACCGATTTGGTGGAGCGGCTTGACCTCAAGACGCTTCTCCAGCGACCGTGCCGAACCAGCGCGTTGGGGTCAACGCGCTCCACCTTTGCCACGCAATTGTGCAGCACTCAGTAGGTGGAAACAACCGCGCTCAGCTCTGCGAAACTGCGATTTCTCTTTCGATTTATCGCCGCCTCGCGACGGTTTAAGGAGTTTGTCGGTCAGGGCGGATTGCCTCGCGACGAAATCTCGAGCTCCTCCCGGACTTTTATCCTAAGCCCGACAAACTCCTACGTCTTCACCAACGCCGCCACCGCAACGTAGGGCTCCTCGTGCAGGTCGGGCACGCGCCGGCCGGAGAGGAGCTGCCACCATACGCGGGCGTTGGCCACCGTCACGATGGCCACCAACACGAGGAAGGCGCCGGTCACGGCGGCGTTCACCTGGTTGTTGAACAGCTGGGATTGCCACTGGGCCACCTGGGCGGGCGTTCCGCCACCGATGATTTGAGTCTGCAGACCGTGGGCGGCGCTCAGGAACCCAAGGCGCGGATCGGCGCTAAAAATTTTCATCCACCCCGCCGACATCGTCACGGCCAGCAGCCAGGCGAGCGGCGCGAGCGTCACCCACAGATAGCGGGTGCGGCCCATCTTGATCAGCACAGTCGTGCCAAGCGCCAGCGCGATCACCGCAAGCAGCTGGTTGGCCACGCCGAAGATCGGCCAGAGCGAGTTGATGCCGCCGAGCGGATCGACCACGCCCTGATAGAGGAACCATCCCCACGCCGTCACGAAGACCGCCGTGGCGACGACATTGCCCGCGAGCGAACGCGTATCGCCCAGCGGTTTGGCGACCATGCCGAGCAAATCCTGCATGAGGAAACGGCCGACGCGCGTGCCGGCATCGATGGTCGTGAGGATGAACAGCGCCTCGAACATGATCGCGAAGTGGTACCAGAGCGGCAGCCGTTGCCGGCCGAGCACCCCTCCGAACATCTTCGCCATGCCCACGGCGAAAGTCGGTGCGCCGCCGGCACGACCGATCATGGTCTGTTCGCCCACGCTGGTCGCGAGATCGGCCATCTGGGTCGTGGTCACCGGGAAACCGAGGTCGGTGACCCGCTTCGTCACGGCCGCGGGCTCGCCCTTCAGGTTGATGGCGAAATACTCGCCCGGCTCCATCGAGCAGGCGGCTATCAACGCCATGATGCCCACCAGCATCTCCGTGATCATCGCGCCGTAGGCCACCATGCGGATGTCGCCCTCGCGCGGCAGCAGTTTCGGCGTCGTGCCCGACGCGATCAGCGAGTGAAATCCCGACACGGCCGCGCAGGCGATCGTGATGAAACAGAAAGGAAACACCGGCCCCGCAAACACCGGCCCGCTGCCATCGATGAACTTGGTGAGCGCCGCCATCTTCAAGGGCGGGGCGAGGCAGACGATCGCGAGGCCGAGCAGCGCCACCGCGCCGATCTTCAGGAACGTGCTCAGGTAGTCGCGCGGCGCGAGCAGGAGCCACACCGGCAGGATCGAGGCCAGTAGCCCGTAGCCCATGATGCACCACGCCAGCGTCGTGCTCTTGAGCGTGAACCACTGCGCCATCTCCGTGCCGTGCAGGTATTGTCCACCCCACACTGCGAACAGCAGCGCAGCCACGCCGCCCGCGCTCACCACGACGAGCCACCGCGTGGTGTGTCCGCCGTAACGCATCGCGCAGCCCATCGCGACGGCGATCGGCATCGTCGCGGCGATGGTGAAGAGCCCCCATGGGCTTTCCGCGAGCGCATTGACCACCACCAGCGCCAGCACCGCGATCAGGATGATCAGGATCGCGAGGATGCTCACGAGCGAGATGATGCCGGCGAACCGCCCGACTTCTTCGCTGACCATCTGGCCGAGCGATTTGCCCCGGCGGCGGATCGAGCAGAACAGAATCACCGAATCGTGCACTGCGCCGCCGAGTGTGGCGCCGACCAGCATCCAGAGCATCCCGGGCAGATAGCCAAACTGCGCCGCCAGCACCGGCCCCACCAGCGGCCCCGGTCCGGCGATGGCCGCGAAGTGGTGGCCGAAAACCACCCAGCGGTTGGTCTTCACGAAATCCTTCCCGTCCTCATACACCACGGCCGGCGTGGCGCGCAGCTCGTCGAGCGTGAGCACCCGGGCCAGGAGCCACGCCGAGTGGAAGCGATACGACACGGCAAACACGCACACCGCCGCCACCACGAGCCAGAGCGCGTTGACCGGCTCGCCGCGCTTCAACGCGAGCACGGCGGTGGCCACGACACCGAGCGCTACGATCGCCGACCACGCGACGACGCGCAACCAGGGGGGCAGGCAACGGGATTCCTTCATGGCAAAAGAGAGACGATGAGCGCGGGCAACTTAGCCACTGCTTCCATCGGCGCGAGTGCATTTTCGACCGCGCTAGGCGCGACCCCGGTCTTTCGCTATGCCGGTGTTTTTCTTTGTAGCCCGGGTCGGCGACCTGGGCCGCCCGGCTGCAGTCTCAAACCGGAATACCGGGCGAGCGTGGCCCTACCTGCGCAAACTACGTAATGACCGTAGCAGTTGGCGGGTTGAGCTATGTCACTTTCGAGCCGATATATGGTCTAACAAAACCAAACGACATCATGACACCCAACGGCTCCCTGCTTTCGGAGAAATTTCCCGGGCGGTTGTGCCGCCCCATCCCGTCGCTTGATTTCCTGGGCTCGGTTGAACAGGCGATTTTTCACGCGCGAGCCGCCCTCGAAGCGGGCTGGCAGCTCACGCCGAAGGAAATTGTCTTATTGGTCGGACCCGGGGCGTGGCGCGACGACCGTACGTCGTCCGGCGTCCACGAAAGCGGCCCGGAGACCGAGGACGAGATCGACGAGATTCCCCGGTTCTTCGGCGAACGGTAAGCGGCCGGGTTTGAGGCCGTGCCGCCCGGGCTCCGCCGCACAACCGTGGCGGCTGCGATCGGCAAGTAGCCGCGCCGCTTGCGGCACGGGGTTCTCCCGCGTAAAAGAAGGCTGATCCTTCTTGTGGGGGTGCAGTCTTGCTGCGCCCTCAGGCGCATTTAAGGGCGCAACAAGATTGCGCCCCTACAAGGCAGGTGGAGCGCGTTGACCTCAACGCGCTGGGTCGAACCAGCATCTTGAGGTCAAGCCGCTCCACCAGATCTATCGCCGTATTCTGCAAGCCTCAGTAAAGCCGCCCTAGAGCAGGCGGCGGAGCGCTTGGACGCCGGTCTCGCCGATGACGGCGTAAACGTACCGGGCGTCGTTCCACGCGAGGGCGCTCACGCCACCGAGTTCAATCGGGTGCGGTCCGTCGGCCCCGCGCAGTGTGCCGCGGGGCAGGATATAGAAATGAAACTCGGCTCCACCGCGGTGGAAACAGACCTCGAGCACATCGCGGCCGGCAAAGTGGAGGGTCCGGCAACCGGTGTTTTCGAGATTCGCGAAATCGAACGGCAGGGCGCCGGCGAGATGCGTCGCGGGATTCGTGAGCGTCGCCTCCAGCGCGCCCTCGGCCGCGCCGTGCCCGCCATGATGGCCATGGCGCAGATCGTCGATTGCAAATCGGGCGAACGAGTCGAGCGGCACGGTTTCACTCCGCGGCCACCAGACGGCGTTCAAGGTGAACGCGACGACAATCACCGCGGCGATGGCCCACCACCAGGCCGGTGAGATCCAGCTGGTTCGGCGCGGCGTGACGCGCGCTCCGGCCAGGATGGCCTCGCGCAGGCCGGGCGGTGGCGCAATGGCGCGCACCCGGGCGGTCACCGTGGCGTCGAAAGCCTGTTCCCGTGCGAACCACGTCCGTAGCGCCGGATCGCGTTCCGCCTGGGCCAGCGCTTCGCCAAACGCCGCATCGCCCGCGTCCTGGCCGCCGGGCCGGTAGGCTCTGAGCCGGAATTTAGCCTCGTCGTTGTTCATGGGGATTGCCTCCGTTGTGCCGCCGGGAACGGCACGATCTGCGGACCTTGCGCCTGGGCCGCCAGGGCCGCACGCAACTGGTCTTTGCCGCGCGACAGGCGCGACATCACCGTGCCGACGGGCACACCCAGCGTTTCCGCGATCTCCTGATACGAGAGGTCCTCGAGGTAAAACAGCGTGAGCGGGGCACGAAATACCTCTGCCACCGCGCCGAGCGCCTCCAGCACGAGCGTGCCGTCCAGCTGGCGCAAGCGGTCGATTTCATCGTCGGCAATGTCGTTCTCGCCGGGCGGGAGCTCCTCGAGCGAGGTCAGGCGGGTGTCGCGCCGCCGGCCGCGCAGAAACTCGCGGTAAAGCGTGGTGAAAAGCCAGGTCTTCGCCTTGGCGGTGTCGCGCAGGGTGTGGCCCTTCGTGGCCCACACGTAAAACGTCTGCTGGGTGAGATCGCAGGCGTCGGCCTGACTGCGCGCCAGGCTCAAGGCGAACCGGTAGAGGGCCGCATAGTAGCGATCGACCAGGTGCGTGAAGACATCTTCACCCATGCTCGGGTGAGAGGCAGCGGCCTGTTCCGTTATTCCCATGCGGTGCGCTCCCTTCAGCCTGTCGCCTGGCGCCGGCCCAGCCAGTGATCGAGCGACCAAAAACCGGGACCGAACGCCAGCACCAACAATACCGCGTACAGAAAGAGGAACGGCGTGGCGGCGGTGAATTTGTCGGGGTCACGGAAGATGGCCGCGAGCGCCTCGTGCTCGGCGGTCGCATAGGCGACGAACATCGTGAAGACCAGGGGCAACGCCGCCAACCGCGCGCCGAGGCCGACGGCGAGCAGGACGCCCCCGCACAGCTCAGTACCGCTGGCGAGCGCGGCGTTGAGCTGTGGCAACGGCAGGCCAAGGCTCGTGAAAAAGGCGACGGTGCGCGAAAAATGGCTGAGCTTGCCCCAACCCGTCTGGACCCATTGCAGGCCCCAGTAGAGGCGGATGACGAGCAGCAGCGGGGCCTGCACGTAATTGACGACGGTCGCGTACCGGGCGTAAAGGGCGGAGATTTTCATGCGCGGTGTGAGGGACAGGCGCGGCGTTTATTCCCGGGCGCAGATCCAGCCGAGACGTCGCCAGAGGGTGAACCAGGACTTGATTTGTGCCGCTTGTTCCGCCGGCGCCAGGCGGGAGCCGCGAAAGGCCGCGGCACAGGCGTCAGCCAGTGTGTGGCCAGCCGACAGGGCGCGCAGCAGGAGGTATTCGGGGCGCGAGAGACGTTTGTAATAAATCTGGTTGTCGAGGCGATGCACGGCGAGGAACGCGCGTTCGGTCCGCAGTCGCGGAGGTCGCGGTGCCGGCGCGGCGTCGGCATGACGCCCGACGGCGTTGCTCGCGGCAGTCCGCAAGGCGCGGTCGCGGTGCTTGACGGCCAGCACGTAGTCGTCGACCGCATGATGCAGCGCGAGCAGAGACACGTACGGTTGCAGCCCGAGTCGCAGGCGTAGCGGATCGGCCGCGCGCAGCGTGGCGGTTGGGAGCGGCGGTCGGGCCGCGCTGTCAAACGCCACGGTTTGCGCCCACTCGAAACGCGCGAGGTCCAGCGCGGCGGTCGTGTGCGGTGCTGTCCAGCGCGGTTCCGCGGCGAGGAAGCGCGCCAGGCGCGAGCCGAGGTTGCGCAGGGTGAAGGAGCGCGAGGGATTTTTTGCCAGATAGGCCTGGACGAGGCGCCAGAAACGTCGTGCCCCGAGGAAGGCGTGCAGCCCGGGACAATCGTCGTAGATCGAGTCGAGCAGCCGGAACCAGTAAACGCGGTTGTAGATTTCGAGACGTTCGAAGGCCGACAGCCGGTCGTTGGGCTTCATGAACTCCGCCGCGACGCGCGCCATCGGCCGGCCGTCGATCCAGCGGCTTTGCATGCGGTCCGTGCGGGTCAGCGGCCGGTAGATCGCTGCGGCCATGAGCCGTTGGAGCGCGCGCAAATCACCGGTGTCGCGCAGTCGCGACGGCGCGTGTTTCGGCGGAGGCGGCCGGCGGGTCGGTTTCATGGATGAAGCGTCCGACGCCGAACGTGGCCGCGAGCGTGAGCGAGTGGAGGTGCTTCCACTCGCTCACGCTCGTGGCTACTTGGAATCGATCTGCCAGCGGGTTTCATCGCGCAGCCAGGCCGGCCAGTGGGCGTTTTTCCGCCTGGGCGGTCCGGGCTTCGCCGAGGTACTGTTTGGCCTTCAGCGCCTCGGCGTGCACCTCCTCGAACGAGGGGATGCGGTCGTCCCATTCGAGCAGGGTGGCGGTGATGCCGCAGCGCCGGATGGCGTGGGCGTAGAGTTTCCACACTGGGTCGAGCACGGGGTGGTCGTGCGTA
>DATJPQ010000086.1:0-7108 GCA_035506315.1 Opitutaceae bacterium | reverse complement strand
CGTGTGTTTCGTGGGCCAAAATACGAGTTCCGGGTTTCGAGTTCCGAGTTCCGGGTTGAAGCATTCCCGAGGCCGCATTTGCGGACCTTCGCGGCTCTTCGCGTCTCTTCGCGGTTAATCTACTTCAGGAACGCGGGGACTTTTTCGCCGGCGATCATCTGCTCGAACTTCTCGCGGGCGTTGATGAGCTCGAAGGCACCGCCGCGCACCATCACCTCGGCGGGCAGCGGGCGGCCGTTGTAGCGGCTGGCCATCGCGTAGCCGTAGGCGCCGGCACTCATGAAGGCCACATACTCGCCCTCGCCCACCTCCTGCATCTGGCGGTCCCGGGCAAAGCAGTCGCCGCTCTCGCAGACCGGGCCGACGACGTCGGCCACGAGGGCGCGGCGGGTGGTGTCGCGGCGCAGCGGGACGATCTCGTGGTAGCTGTCGTACATCGCCGGGCGGATGAGATCGTTGAAGGCGGCGTCGAGGATGAGAAAATTCTTGCCGGCGCCGCGTTTCAGGTACTCGGCGCGGGCGAGGAGCACGCCGGCGTTGCCCACGAGGAAGCGGCCGGGCTCGAGGAGAATCTTGAGGCCGAGGGGGGCGAGCAGCGGCAACAGGGCCTCGCCGTACGCCTCCGGCGTGAGCGGGCGCGAGCCGGCCGGCTGGGTGTCCCACCAGGCCGCCGCGCCGCTGGCGAGGGCGTCGCGATAGACGATGCCGATGCCGCCACCGAGGGAAAAATACTCGATGCCGAGGGTGCGTTTCAGCTCCGCGGCGAAGGGCACGACCTTCTGCACCGCCTCGACGAACGGCCCGATCTCGGTGAGCTGCGAGCCGATGTGCATCTGCACGCCGCGCACGGCGATGTTCTTGAACTTCGTGCACGCCTCGTAGGCGACGGCGGCGCGGGCGAGCGGGATGCCAAACTTGTTGTCGCTCCTGCCGGTGGTGATCTTGGCGTGGGTATGCGCATCGACGTCGGGGTTGACGCGGATGGCGATGGGGGCCTTCACGCCGAGCTTGCCGGCCACGTGGTTGATGCGGGCCAGCTCGGGCTCGCTCTCGACATGGAGCGCGAAAATCGAGTTTTCGAGGGCGAGCTTGATCTCGGCCTCGGTCTTGCCCACGCCGGCGAAAGCGCTGCGCTTCACATCGGCGCCCGCCGCCAGCACCCGGCGGATTTCGCCGCCGCTGACCACGTCGAACCCGGCGCCGAGGTTGGCAAAATGGCGCAAAACGGCCAGACTGCCATTGGCTTTGACGGAATAACACACCTGGACGTCGAGCCCCGGGAGGCTGCGCAGGAGGCGTGTGTAGTTGTCGGCCATGGTCGCCGCGCTATAGACGTAAGTCGGTGTGCCGTAAAGCTGTGCGACGGCGGCGAGGTCAACATTCTCGCAGCGGAGGGAGTCGGCGGTATAGCGGAAGTGGTGCATGGCGCGCGGCAAAAAAGCGTTAAATTATGATCCTAGCTGATTTCCCGTTGAAGAAACCATCCCAAAGTGGCGATATGGCAACTGTGCCGCCAGTCATTAGACGCCTTTGTTATCGCCCCGCGATCCGCCTTGGTCGGATTGAACGGGGGCCGCGTGACCGGGCGCATCTGCGTTGCGAGCGGTTCGCGAGTTTCCTCGCGGCGAACAATCGCAAGACGATCAACACGGACCGGCAGGACGCGCTGCTGATGGTCCAGCGGATCGTGCGCCAGTTTTTGATCTTCGCCGCCGGCGCCGTGCTGACGTGGATCGCGCTGGAGAGCGCGCGGGCCGTGGGTGTGTTCTGAGCCGCGCTGAAGCGCGGGTGGTTGGGGACTGGTTATTGGTTATTGGTTATTTGGCGGATGGCCCTACTGCGCTCGGCGGAGCCGAGCTACGAAGGGCACAGCGGACGGCTGACGGGGATGTTTTTACACGAGGAAATGGAGAGAACGGAGAAGACTTTCCCGCGGATAGCGCGGATCAACGCGGATTGGTTGCTTCACCATCAGCGATCATCTGCGTAATCCGCGGAGAATTGGATTGGTGAATTTTTAACCGCTAATGAACGCTAATCGGCGCTAATCCGAATCTCGGAATTCGATCTTGTCACAGAGGCCACAGAGCACGATCTGAGTTCACGGAGGAAGACTTGGAGGGTTGGCTCGGAAAGTCTGGCTTCGGCTGCTGATCGAACAATTAACCACGGATCACACGAGTGGGCACGGATGATGTTCTCGAAGCCTGCAACTCGGAACACGGAATTGTTGGCCCACGAAACACACGAAATACACGAAAGGTAATTTTACCGCGAAGTCCGCGAAGGAACCCGCCTCCGGCGGGCAAGCCCACTCCGGCGGGCAGGCGCGAAGGCGGATTTTTAACCACAGATAACAGATTTACGCAGATAAAACCATTGGGGGTGGTGTCCGAGCCATCTGATAAATCTGCGGTTAAATGGATCGGAAGGTACGGATGTGGTTTTCGAGTCCTGCAACCCGGAACGCGAAACCCGGGACCCGGAACTTCGATTGTTGCCTCCGGGCCGCAGGATGATTGGCTGCGGGGCATCCCATGAAAACCAGCCTGCCTCGCCTTGCGTTCCTGGCGCTCTGTTTGTCCGGCCTCGCCGGCTGTCTCAGCCATCTCACGTTCGGAGGCATCGCCGTGACGATCGACGACCTCAAACCCGCCACGGCGAAAACACCGGCCACGCTCACCCTGCATTTCGCCAACGAAAATGTGGTGGCGGTCGGCATCGACAGCTCGACCCACCGTCTCTACCTCAACGGCAGTCTCGTGGGCACGGTGGTGAACACGAAGCCGTTGGGCGTGCAGGCGATGTCGTCGGGAACGCAGGAAGTACCCGTGAAGTTCGAGAATCCGGCGCTGGTCCAGCAGCTGGCGGCCGCCGCGGGCGCCAGGACGACGAGCTACCGGCTCGAGAGCGATCTGCTCCTGCTGGCCGGCGAGGAGAAAATCCATGCCAAATCGGTCGAACAAGGGACGCTCGACCTGAGCCCGCTGGCGGGGGCGCGCTGACGCGCGGGGGATTGGTTATTGGTTATCAGTTATTGGTTATTGGTTATTGGGGGGAGAGCGGAGGACCGACGACCGAGGGCGGACGACGGACGGCAGATCGATCTTGTCACAGAGGCCACAGAGCACGATCTGAGTACACAGAGGAAGACTTGGAGGGTTGGCTCGGAAAGTCTGGCTTCGGCTGCTGATCGAACAATTAACCACGGATCACACGGATAGGAACGGATGGAGGTTTCGGAATCCGCAACCCGGAACCCGGAATTGTTGGCCCACGAAACACACGAAATACACGAAAGGGAATTTTACCGCGAAGTCCGCGAAGGAACCCGCCTCCGGCGGGCAAGCCCACTCCGGCGGGCAAGTCCACTCCGACGGGCAGGCGCGAAGGCGGATTTTTAACCACAGATAACAGATTCACACAGATAAAACCATTGGGGGTGGTATCTGAGCCATCTGAGAAATCTGCGGTTAAATGGATCGGAAGGTACGGATGCGGTTTTCGAGTCCTGCAACCCGGAACGCGAAACTCGAAACACGGAACTTCGATGCTGCCCTCTTGCCGGCCTCTGCGATCTCTGCGTAAAAATCCGTTTCTGGGCGCGGCTCAGACGCCGGCGGAGGAGTTGACGCTCTTGGGCTGGAACGCCTCGTGGAAGGTCGCCTTCAGGTAGTCGCGGTTCATCCGGGCGATGAAATCGTGCGTGATGCTCTTCGGGCACGCGGCGCTGCACTCGTACTGGTTGGTGCAGTTGCCGAAGCCGAGATCGTCCATCGTCCGCACCATCGCGAGCACGCGCCGGTGGCGTTCGGGCTGGCCCTGGGGCAGCAGCGAGAACTGCGAAACCTTGGCCGCCACGAAGAGCATCGCGGAGGCGTTCTTGCACGCGGCCACGCAGGCGCCGCAACCGATGCAGGCCGCGGCATCCATCGCCAGCTCGGCGGCGTCCTTCGAGACGGGGATCGAGTTGGCGTCGGGCGCGGCGCCGGTGCGCACACTGATGAAGCCGCCCGCCTGCTGGATCTGGTCGAACGCGGAACGATCGACAATGAGGTCCTTGATGAGCGGGAACGGAGTCGCACGGAACGGCTCGATGGTGATGACGGCGCCGTCGGCGAAGCTGCGCATGTACGTCTGGCAGCTGGCGACGCCGCGGTGCGGGCCGTGGGGCTTGCCGTCGATCATCAGCGAACAGGTGCCGCAGATGCCCTCGCGGCAGTCGTGCGCAAAGGCGATGGGCTCCTCGCCCTTCAACGTGAGCTCGTCGTTCACCACGTCGAGCATCTCGAGCAGGGACATGTTGGGATTGAGGTCCCGGGCGCGATACTCGACGAACCGGCCGGGCGAGCCGGGGCCGGCCTGGCGCCAGACGCGCAGGGTGACGGAGATGTTTTTCGAGGCGGTTTCGGCGACCATGGGAAGGGAAAAGACTGAAATGCTGAAAACTGAAAGACGGATTACTTGTAGTTCCGGACCGACATTTGCACGGTCTCGTAGACGAGAGGTTCGACGTTGCGGAGCGGCGGCTGGCCCTCGCCCTGGAATTCCCAGGCGGCAACGTGCGCGAACTTCGCGTCGTCGCGCCGGCACTCGCCGTCCGGATACTGATACTCCTCGCGGAAATGGGCGCCGCAGCTTTCCTCGCGTTCGAGGGCGTCGCGGCAGAGGAGTTCAGCGAGCTCGAGGTAGTCGGCCAGGCGGCCGGCGCGCTCGAGCGACTGGTTGAGATCGGCGGCCGTGCCGGGCACCCTGACGTTCTGCCAGAACTCGGCGCGCAGGGCCGGGATGAGCTGGAGCGCCTTTTCGAGGCCGGCCCGGTGGCGGGCCATGCCGCAATGCTCCCACAAGATATGGCCGAGCTGCTTGTGGTAATGCGTGACGGTTTCCTGGCCGCTGGTCGACAGCAGCCGCGTGACGATGCCGCGGACGTTGGCCTCGGCGGCCAGGAACTCGGGCGCGTCGGGCGACGGGCGCGAGCCGATCTTCTGCGTGGCGAGGTAATTGCCGATCGTGTACGGGACGATGAAATAGCCGTCGGCCAGGCCCTGCATCAGGGCGGAGGCGCCGAGGCGGTTGGCGCCATGGTCGGAGAAATTGGCTTCGCCGAGCACAAACAGGCCGGGCACGTTGGACATCAGGTTGTAGTCCACCCAGAGGCCGCCCATGGTGTAGTGCACCGCCGGGTAAATGCGCATCGGCACCTGGTAGGCGTTCTCGGCGGTGATCTCCTGGTAGATGTCGAAGAGATTGCCGTAGCGCTCGCGCACGACGGGTTCGCCAAGCCGCTTGATGGCGTCGGCGAAATCGAGATAGACGCCGCGCCCGCTCTCGCCGACGCCGCGGCCCTCGTCGCACACGTGCTTGGCGGCGCGGGAGGAGATGTCGCGGGGCGCGAGGTTGCCGAAATTCGGATACATGCGCTCGAGGTAGTAGTCGCGGTCCGCCTCGGGGATGTCGCCGGGCGCCTTCCGCCGGTCCTCCGCCCGCTTCGGCACCCAGATGCGGCCGTCGTTGCGGAGCGATTCCGACATGAGGGTGAGCTTCGACTGGTAGTCGCCGGTCACGGGAATGCAGGTCGGGTGGATCTGGGTGAAACAGGGGTTGGCGAAACAGGCGCCGCGCTTGTAGGCGCGCCAGATGGCGGTGGCATTGGCGCCGCGCGCGTTGGTGGAGAGATCGAAGACGTTGCCGTAGCCGCCGGTGGCGAGGATGACGGCATCGGCCGCCCAGCGGCGGAGGTCGCCGGTATTGAGGTTGCGGGTGACGATCCCCTTGGCCTGGCCGCCGACGATCACGAGATCGTTCATCTCCTCGTTGGTGAGCATCTCCACGCCGCCCTGGGCGATCATGCGCGAGAGCGCGGAATAGGCGCCGAGCAGGAGCTGCTGGCCCGTCTGGCCGCGGGCATAGAATGTCCGCGACACCTGCGTGCCGCCGAAGGAGCGGTTGGCCAGGAGACCGCCGTACTCGCGGGCGAACGGCACGCCCTGCGCCACGCACTGGTCGATGATGTTGCCCGACACCTCGGCGAGCCGGTAGACGTTGGCTTCGCGGGAGCGGTAGTCGCCGCCCTTGATGGTGTCGTGGAAGAGGTGGTAAACGCTGTCGCCGTCGTTCTGGTAATTCTTGGCGGCATTGATGCCGCCCTGCGCGGCGATGGAGTGGGCGCGCCGCGGGCTGTCGTGAAAGACGAAGCACTTCACCCGGTAGCCCAGCTCGGCGAGGGAGGCGGCGGCGGAAGCGCCCGCGAGCCCGGCGCCGACGACGATGACCTCGTATTTGCGCTTGTTGGAGGGGTTGACGAGCCTGATCTCCGCCTTGTGCTTGCGCCATTTTTCGGCGAGCGGACCGGAGGGAACCTTGGAATCGAGTTGGGCCATGGCGGGGAAAGGTCAGCGGTGGGCGACGGCGGCGGGCGGGACGGCGGACGCCGCCAGGCGCTGGGCCGCGGCGGTGCCCGGCGCGGGCCGGATGAGGCCGGTCAGGATTGCGCCGGGGATCGCGAGGTTGCCGAGGAAGTACAGGAGGCTGAAGACGGCGACGACCCGGCGGAGCGCGCACGCCCACTGGTGATTGCGCCAGCCGACGGTCTGGAAGAACGACTCGGTGCCGTGCCACAGGTGGAAGGACAGCAGCCCGATGGCGATTACGTAGAAGACCGAGACGTAGGCGTTGCTGAAGCCAAGGAACACCATGCTGTACACGTCGTCGACGACCGCGCCCTTGGCGGCGAGCGGCAGGCCGAACTCCCGGGCATCCGCGCGCATGGTCCATTGGGCCAGCTCGGTTTTGAAGGGCGTGCCGCCGGTGCCGAAGCTGAACTGCATCAGATGATAGACGATGAAAGCGCCGACCACGACACCGGTCGACCGCATGTAGCGGGACGCGAGCGCCGCGTCGATCCACCGGTTCACGGCGTATTTTGCGGAACCGCGCGCCTGGTAATTCTCGAGGTGCAGCGTAACCGCCGCCCAGACGTGGATCACGGCACAGGCGATCAAGACCAGGCGCACCGCCCACAAGGCCGGCCCGAGCGACTGCAGAAAATGGGCGTACCCGTTGATACGGTCGGGCGCGGCGAAAATCTGCAGGTTGCCCACCAGAT
>DATJPQ010000085.1:0-2960 GCA_035506315.1 Opitutaceae bacterium | reverse complement strand
TGATGATCGAGCTCAACGCCAACCCGTCGCGTCTCGACATGGACTGGCGGCATTGGCGCAAGGCGGCCGAGCGCGGCCTGCTTTGCGTCATCAACCCCGACGCCCACGATACCGTCGGCCTCACGTACGTCAGCGCGGGCGTGGCAGCGGCGCGCAAGGGCTGGCTGACCAGGGAACAGGTGCTCAACACGCGCTCTTTGACGGAGGTTACGAAGTCACTCCGTACCAAAACGGGTGGCTGAAGCAAGGCGGCGGGTGACACCAACGAACTGGGCCGGCGACCGCGCTGCCGGGGGAGCAATGCTGCGCTCAAAAAGACGACGGCAGGCGGGAAACTTTCTTTCCGCGTAAGGGTCTTTGCCCGCCTAGTTCAACCCGTTCCTTCCATGAATTCGAAACGTAGTTTTTCCGCTAGTATGATTCTTCTGAGCGCGCTTGCCGTGCTCATGCCCGTCCAGGCTTCAGCGCAAACTACCTCGGTTCCGACGATCACCACCCAGCCCGCGGCATTGATCGCGACGGTGGGCACCACCGCGACATTCAGTGTCGTGGCCACCGGCACACCTGCGCCCACCTATCAGTGGTTCAAGGACGGCCGGCCGATCTTTGGTGCCAACACCGCGACCTACACCATCACCTCGGTGCAATCCAGCAGCGCCGGCCTCTACACGGTGATGGCGGCCAACAGCGCCGGCCGGGTGACCTCAAATCCCGCCGCGCTCTCGGTCAACGTTCAGTCCGGCACGCTCACCGTCGCTCCGCAAAGCCAGACCGTCAACGCCGGCGCCAACGTCACCTTCAGCGTGACCGCCACCGGCACCGGCCTGACCTACCAGTGGAAAAACAGCGGCTGGCCCATCAGCGGAGCGACCAGCGCCGCGCTCACCGTGCCCAATGTCGGCACCAATATGGATGGCCGCTACATGGTGACGATTTCCAACAGCACCGGTGTCGCCGCGATCGGGGTCGCCGGCCTCACCGTCAATGCCAATGCGCGCCTGTCCAGTCTCTCCACCCGCAGTTATGTGGGCACCGGCGACCAAATCCTCATCGTCGGGTTTGCCACCCAGGGCAGTACCGCGAAGAAAATCCTGCTGCGCGGCATCGGGCCGACGCTGGGCACCAAGTTTGCCGTTTCCAATGCCCTGGCCACGCCCAAGCTGACGCTTTACGGTTTCAGCCGGGGTGGACCGATCAACGAGTCCAACAGCGGGTGGGATGGCAACGCCGCGCTCGCCGCCGCCTTCACGCAAGTCGGAGCGTTCCCGCTGCCAACGGGCTCGGTCGACGCTGCATTGCTCGAGACGCTGGACAGCGGCCTCTATACTGCGCAGGTCACCGGGGTTAACGGCGCCACGGGCGTGGCTCTCGCCGAGATCTACGATGCCGACACGGGCATGCCCGCCTCGGAAATGATCAGCATATCCTCTCGCGCCTTCGTCGATTCGACCAGCAGCAACACCCTTATCGCCGGCTTCGCCATCACCGGTACCACGTCCGATACCGTGCTGGTGCGCGGAGCCGGTCCGAGTCTCGGCAGCATGTTCGGTTTGCATGGATCGCTTGGTGCGCCGCAGGTCGCAATCTACGACTCCACCGGAAAACAGATCGCCGTGAACAGCGGGTGGGAAGACGACGATTCCGGCGGCGCGGACATCAACGACGCCGACGATCGAACCGGCGCTTTCCATTTTCCGGGGAGATCTCGCGATGCAGCCCTCGTGGTGACGCTCGCGCCCGGCACCTATACGGCGCAACTCACCGGCACGAACGGTTCCAGCGGCATCGCCCTCGTGGAGATCTACGAGGTGCGGTGAGTTTGGAGTGTGCCCCGTAGGAGCAAATTCATTTGCGATCAGGGCCCTGACGTGCGCCTCGGATCGCAAACAAGTTTGCTCCTACAACAGATACCATCGCGCGTTCTGCGGCCGACGTTCAGCCCAGCGCCTGCCGCAGCCCGGTCTCGGCGGCGCGGCTGAGCGCGGCGACCCGCTTTTCCAGCGGCAGCGACGAGGCCGATTCGAGCGTGTAGCTCAGCGTCGTGTGGTGCGCGCGCAGGTAAATCGCCTCCGGCCAGCGTTCGCGCCCGGCCGGGTCGTCGGGCGGACGGATGATGCCGCCGGCCGCCGGCCGGCCATCGATGACTGCGCTGGGGTCGATCGGACCGATCCCGGCCGCGGCGCCGATCATCGCCCCGGCCAGGCTGGGACGGTTTTCCGGATTCAGTTCGTAGAGGTAAAAGCCTTTCGCCTCCCAGTCTTCGTGCAGGCAGAGGGTGAGCGCAAAGGCCGGTTGTTGCCGCAGCCAGGCGATGTGCGCGGCCACCTCAACCGTCGCGCCGTGGCGGTAATCGCGGTTGAGATCGACGCCTTCGGCGTTGTCGCGTGTGCCGGCGGCCAGTCCGGTCGGATTCAGCAACGGGCAGAGATACCAGTTCGCCCGCGCATCGAACGTCCCCGCTTCGAGCAGGCGCAGCAGCGCCAGCGGCGATGCCGGTTCGTCACCATGGATGCCCGCCGACAGGTAGACGGCTGGGCGCCCGCCGGCCGGCGCGGGTTTCGTCAGCGCGAGGAGCCGGTACCCGCGGACCCAGCCGAAATTGTCGGCATGAAATCCGCCCGCCCGGGCCACGGCGGCGAAATGCTCGGCCAGCGTGCGCGGCTCGATCACGGGTGCGGCTTTGACAGTGTCCATTCGTTGGTTCTTCCTGACCGTTTCATTACGTTCGCAAGCAATTCAGTTTTTACCATGGCACAAGTCCGAGTCCGCTTTGCCCCGAGTCCGACGGGGTTTTTCCACATCGGCAGCGCGCGCACCGCGCTGTTCAACTGGCTGTACGCGCGCCACACCGGCGGCGTGTTCGTCCTGCGCATCGAGGACACGGACCAGGCGCGCAACACGGAGGAGTTCCTCAACGTGATTTACAGCAGCCTGAAGTGGCTCGGCCTCGATTGGGACGA
>DATJPQ010000084.1:0-26277 GCA_035506315.1 Opitutaceae bacterium | reverse complement strand
CAGGGCCCGCAGCAGGTCGAGGGCCTCGTAATGCGTGGTGACGCGCAGGCCCCCGAGCAGCCCGGCTCGCGCCAGCACCAGGGCTCCCGTGCAAACGCTCATCACGATCCCCGCCTGTTGCGCCCGGTCGCGCAGCCATTCCAAAAAAGTCGGTCGCTGGAGCAACGCGCGGGTGCCGAACCCGCCGGGCACAACCAGCACTTCGGCCGGCGGGCAGGTTGCGAACGTGTAGTCAGGCACGACGCGCAGACCGTTATGGCAGCGGATTTCGCCGGCGGTCTCCGCGACCGTGCAGGTGGTGAAGGCCGACTGCTGGCGCAGTTCGTCGGCCGCGGTGAACACTTCAAGGGGTCCGGCGAAATCAAGCACCTCGACGTCGTCGAAAAGGAGGATGGCGATGGTGGGTTTCATGCGGCGGCGGATGCGCGGGTTATTGGTTATCGGTTAATTTTTATTGGTTATTGAACAATGGACGAAGGGCGGTTGCGCCCTGCGAAGCCTTGGCGAAGCAGGGAGGACGGTAATGTTCAAGCGAGCTGGGCGCGGGCCAGCCCGCCGAGGGTGTGCAGCGCGGCGTCGACCGGTTCGCTCCACGGAATGCCGCAGTTCATGCGCAGGCAGTTGCGATAGCGGTCCTTCACGGAGAAGAGCGCGCCGGGCGCGGTGTTGATGTGGTGCCGCAGCGCGTCGCGATAAAGCTGAAGCGTGTCGACGCCCGCCGGCAGTTCGGCCCACAGAATGAACCCGCCCTGCGGCCGGCTCAGGCGTGTGCCTTCGGGGAAATGGCGGAGGATCGCCTGCGAGAACAATTGAAGCTGGTTCTGGTAGGCGCGGCGGATCGAGCGCAAATGGTGGTCGTAGCCGCCGGTGCGCAGGAAGTCGGAGACGGTCTTCTGCAACACGACGGGCGTGCCGAGCGTATTGGTGAACTTGAGCCGGCGCACGCGTTCGAGGTAGCGCCCCGGCGCGCACCAGCCGACGCGCAGGCTCGGCGCGAGGGTTTTGCCAAAGGAGCTGCACAACAGCACGCGCCCGTCGGTATCCCAGGCCTTGAGCGGCTTGGGGCGGCGTTCGCCGAAATGCAGGTCGCCGTAGATGTCGTCCTCGATGGCGGGCACGTCGAAGTCGGTCAGCAGCCGGTAGAGGCGCTCCTTCTTGTCGTCGGGCATGCAGGAGCCGAGCGGGTTTTGAAAACTGGGCATCACGATCACGGCCTTCACGTCGTTATGGGCGAGGGCCTCGCGCAGCGCCTCGAGATCGATGCCGGTGCGCGGCTCGGTCGGCACCTCGAGGGTGCGCAGGCCGAGGCTCTGGATCGTTTCGAGGAAACCGAAATAGGCGGGGGTCTCGATCGCCACGGTGTCGCCGGGGCGGGTGACGGCGCGCAGCGAGAGGTTGATGGCCTCGCAACAGCCCACGGTGACCACGAGTTCGTCGTGGGTGAGCGGCGCGCCGGCCAGCAGGTAGCGGCGGGCGATCTCGCGGGTGAGCGGATCATAGGCCAGGGACATGGAGTAGCGGCCGAGCAGGGCGGGATCGTTGCGGCCCACCGCACCGAGGATTCGGGCGAGTTTCCGGGTGGGGAAAAGCGTGTGGTCGGGGCAGGCCGCGCCGAGGGGCAGGTAGCTCGGATCGGCGGCGTGCATGAGCACCTCCGCGGTGAGGTCGTTGACGCCGACGTAGCTCGGTCGGGCCATCGGCCGGGCCATGCGCGGCTCGGGCGTGTGGCTCGGGAGGCGCGGGCGCACGTAGTAGCCGGATTGCGGGCGCGCCTCGAGGAAGCCGCGGCTTTCGAGGAGCGTGTAGGCCTGGAGCACGGTGGAGATGCTCACGTCGCGTTGCAGCGACATGCGGCGCACGGAAGGTACGCGATGGCCGGGGCGCAGCGTGCCCTGTTCGATGAGCTGTTGCAGCGAATCGGCGAGGCCGGCGTAGAGCGGCGTGGGCTTGGGCGCGACGAGCGTCTGGATCATGGCGGCGGTTGGTGTTGACTACACAATACGGCACATCGCCCGCGGCAGGCAGGCGCAGGGCCCGGCAATTGCCACCAGTACAGTTTACGAAAATGCGTCGTGTGACCATTACAATTATCGCACTGGCCCGGATGAGGGACGGCGAGCGGAGGGGAGACGGACGATCGTCCGCCTGCTTTCGGCCTGGCGGACGAAGGGTGGGGCGCACAGCGGCGCTTATGGTAGTGGTGACCGAAGATTAGATTTCGTCGGGCTTGCGCCGGGGCGCAGAAATGTTTCATCTCATGGCCTCAGACAGCCTACCAGCCAGTTATGCCTGCCAAATCCGTTGTCCTGATCGAAGACGAAACCGTTGTGCGGCAGATGCTGCGCATTGCGGTGGAACAGGTGCCGGGCTTGAAGGTGACGGCGGAATTCGGCGACGGTCGCGAGGGCCTGGAGCATTGCCTGCGCAAGCCGCCCACGCTGCTCATCTGCGATCTCAGCCTGCCGGGAATGCATGGCTTCGACGTCATCAAGGCCATCCGCGAGCAGCAGCCCCATGCCCGCATCCTGGTGCTCACCAGCCGGGCCGATCCCCAGCTGCCGGGGCAGTTTGCCGCGCTCGGCGTGCAGGGCTTTTTGGACAAGACCAAGCCGCTGCCGATGCTGCTGGAGGCCATCAAGGAAGTGGCGGGTGGCGGGATTTATATCGCAGCCAAGGGTGACACGCCGGAACCACTCCACCAACCGGAGCACGGACCGGTGCCGAATTTGCCGGTGGTAGCCGGGGCCGAGCCGCTGTCGCCGCGCGAAGTCGAGGTGGCAAAACTGGTGGCTGAGGGCTTCGCGTCGAAAGAGATCGCCGACAAATTGAGTCTGAGCGTACGCACGGTTGAAAAGCACCGTGCCAACATCATGGACAAGGCGGGCGTGCGCGACGTGGCCAGCCTCACCCGCTACTGCATTCACTACGGGCTGGTGCGGCCGTAGGAATCCGTGGGTTTCGCCCACGATTCCTAATCAAATGGCTGCCGCCATTTGGCAGGAGAATTTGGCAGGAGAGGGTGGTGTTTGCCGGAGTTGGGAGCTCAAGAGCGGACGATCGCCCGCCTCCGGCGGGCAAGCCACACCTCCGGCGGGCAAGCCGGTGGCGATACGTCCACGCTCCAACGGAATCGATGAAAAGCCCTCGCCGCGGCGGGTCGGTTGGTTAACGTGCCGGCCATGAAAGTCGGCGTGGTCGGATGCGGATTCGTTGGAAGCACGGCGGCCTACACCATCGCGATGCGTGGCGTGGCCAGCGAACTGGTGTTGGTGGACCTGTTCCCCGACGCGGCGCAAGCGCACGCGGAGGACATCCTTCACGCCACGCCCTTCGGCCCGCCGGTGCGGGTCAGCGGCGGCAGCTATGCCGACCTGGCGGGCGCGGGCGTGATCATCCTCGCCTGCGGCGTGAATCAAAAACCGGGGGAGACGCGGCTCCAGTTGCTGGAGCGCAACGCCCGCGTTTTCGAGCAGGTCATTCCGCCGGTGTTGGCGCATGCACCGGAAGCGGTGCTGCTCGTGGCGACCAATCCGGTGGACATCATCACCGCGATGGTCACCCGCATTGCCGGGCTGCCGCCCGCCCGGGTGATCGGCTCGGGCACCATTCTGGATACGGCCCGGTTCCGCGCGTTGCTGGGCGAGCACCTCGGCGTGGCGCCCCAATCGGTCCATGCCTACGTGCTCGGCGAACATGGCGATTCCGAGGTGCTGGTATGGTCCGGCGCCAAAGTGGGCGGCGTGCCGCTGGAGGATTTCGCCCGGCAACGTAGCGTGACGCTCCATACCGCGGCCCGGGCGCGAATCGACGATGGCGTGCGGCGCGCGGCGTACCGGATCATCGCCGGCAAAAAGGCGACCTATTTCGGCATCGGTGCCGGGCTCGCGCGGTTGACCGAGGCCGTGCGCGACGACGAACGCGTGGTGCTGACGGTCTCCAGCGCGCAGGGAACCCTGCCGGGTTATGACGGAGTTTGCCTGGCCCTGCCGCGCATCGTCGGCGCCCAGGGGGTGCTGGCCACCCTGGTGCCTTCGCTGTCGGCGGAAGAACAGACGGCGTTGGAACGCAGCGCGGGCATTCTGCGCGACGCGGCGGCGGGCCTCGGCTGAGCTCGATTGGCCACAAGAATCACAAAAACGCACCAGGAGCTTCGATTGTAACCGCCATTCCGCCTATGGGCGCGACGCAGGGCAAAGTGCCTGCTTACGATTCTCCGGGTTTTTCGTGGCCAACGAGATTCTGCGACCGGTCAGAGGGAGATTTCGCCGCGCAGGTAGCGCACGGCCTGGCCGGCGATTTTCACCCGGTCGCCGGCCAGCGCACACCACAATTCACCACCGCGAGCCGAGACCTGACGCGCATGCAGCGACGTCTTGCCAAGGCGGTCCGCCCAGTAGGGCACGAGCGTGCAATGAGCCGATCCGGTCACCGGGTCCTCGGCGATGCCGGCGTCGGGTGCGAAATAGCGCGACACGAAATCGCAATCGCCGGCATCGCCCGGCGCCGTGACCATGATCCGGCCGGGCGTGACAGCGGCGAGCGTGGCGTGATCCGGCCGCAAGTCGCGCACGTCGGCCGCCCGGGTATACACGCACAACCAGCGGGTCGGAGCGCGGAACACTTCCTCGGGCGTGCGGCCCAGACCGCGCAGGAGGGCCGGCGTCGGTTCGGCTGGCTCCCTGCCGGAGCGGACGGGGAAATCCATTTCGAGTTTGCCGTCGGCGCACTGCTTGACGACGAGCGGCCCGCTGCGGGTATCGAAGGTGATCGCGTTGCCGACGATGCCGAGTTCACGGAAGAGCACATGCGCACTCGCCAAGGTGGCGTGACCGCACAGATCGACCTCCACCGCCGGCGTGAACCAGCGCAGATGATAGCGCGTTGAGCCCGCCTTCGCCGGGGCATCCTTCTTTGCTGGAGCTCCGGCGGACAATCCGGCAGGCGAATCCGTCGGGACGAGAAACGCCGTTTCGGAGAGGCCGTTTTCGAAGGCGATTTTTTGCATGACGGCATCGTCCAGCCAGCGTTCGAGCGGCACGACGGCGGCCGGGTTGCCCTGGGAAACACGATCGGTGAAGGCATCGATCCAATAGAGCGGCAGTTTCATGGGAGGAACGCGGAGACGCGGGGAGTTAACCGTTAAGAGTTATCAGTTGAAGACGATACCCGGCGCGCTGACGCGCCGGTTATTGGTTATTGGTTACTGGTTATTGAGTGGTGGGCGGCCCCGTGCCCTGCGAAGCCTTGGCGAAGCAGGGAGAGTTGAGAGAGGCGAGTGTAGCAGAACCAGAGACACGACGGCAGGGGCAGCGACCGGGAAATTTCGCCACAGACTGCGCTCCCTCCGTACCGATGGCAGTCGGTTCTGCAGGCCGGACTTCATGCCCGACATTCTGGGAAAACCGGTCGGGATAAACTCCAACTTACGGCTGGGTCGCATCACTCCAAAAATTGAAAAAACGGTAAAAATTTACGGCGGCGGCGACAGCCGCCGACGACGAGAGCGAATCCGCATCCGGTTGCAGGGGTTTGCGCCTCGACAAGGCCGGGCGCCGCCGATTGTTTCCCTGCCGATTTTGCCCCATGAATGGATCGTTGGTGTTTTGGCTCATATCAGGTGCAACGCCGAGCCGATGGCCGTGCGCCGCGTTGAGCGATGCGGTCGGATTCTCCGTGGCCACGGTTTCCGTCCCTGAGCATTACGTCGTGGGGTTGCTGGCGGCAGCGAGCGTGGCGGCCGCGGCCGGCTTGATCTGGCAATGGCGATCCCGGTGCACCTGGGAACGGCGCGCCATGGAGCTGGCTTCGTCCGAAGCCCGGCAACACCGCATCGTCGATGGCGCCACCGACGGTATTATCCTGACCGACGGCGAAACGGGCGTCATCCTGCAGGCCAATCGCGCGGTGGCGGAATTGCTGGGCGTGAACCAGAGCGAATTGGTGGGCCGGCACCACGCGTCGTTTTATCCCCCGGAGAAGCGCGAGGAAATGAAGCGCCGCTTCTGCGCTCGACTGCGCCAAGGTGGCGTCGGTGTGGCCGAAGTGTGGGTACAACACGGGACCGGCGAATTGATTCCGGTCGAATTGCGCGCCCGGCCCATCGAGATCGACGGCCGGTGTTACATGCAGGCGACCGTGCTTGACCTGCGGCAGGAGCACATCGCCCAGGCCGCCCTGCGCGAGAGCGAGGCGCGTTTCCGGACGTTGTTCGAAAATGTGCCGGTCGCCGTGCTGGAGAAGGATTACACCGAGGTCGTGGCCTGGCTGGATGCGCTGCGCGCCGAAGGCGTGGCCGAATTGCGGGGCTACCTGCAGCTCCATCCGGAAGCGTTGGTCGCCCAGTTTGCCCATGGACCCGTGACGGCCGCCAACCGCACGGCGCTCCAGCGACTCGGCCTGCCCGACGTGGCGACCTACAATCGTGTGATGGGCGAGCGGATTCCGCCGCAGATTCTGCGGTCGTTCCAACGCGAACTCGAGGCGCTCTGGGAAGGGCGCACCACCATGACCTGCGCGCTCGATTACCCGCGTTCCGAGGGCCGCATGGGGCACAGCCTGCTGCACTGGTCGGTGCCGTCACTGGATGGCCAGCCCGACCGGCGGCGCGCTTTGCTGGTGTTTACCGACCTGACCGAGTTGCATGCGGCCGAGGAGCGGCTGCGGGCGAACGAAGAGCAATTGCGACTGGCGCTGCGGGGCTTCAACATCGGCATCTGGGAGTACAATTTCGCCACCAACGAATCCTTCTACTCGGAGCGGTGGAAGCAAATGCTGGGCTATGGCGCGCACGAGATCGGTGGCCGCCGCGAGGAGTGGCTGACCCGCGTGCATCCGGAGGATCACGCGGTCGTCACGGCGGCGCTCGAGGCACATTTGCACGGCAAAACCGCGTATTACGAAACGGAGCACCGCCTGCGCGCCAAGGACAACCGCTATATCTGGGTGCATTCCCGCGCCGAGGCGGTTTTCGACGAGCAGGGCCGGCCCGTGCGCATCGTGGGCGCCCATGCCGACATCAGCGAGCGCCGGCAGGCCGAGGAGGCGCGGCGGGCGACCGAGGAGCGCCTGCGCCAGATCGTGCAGCAGGCCGACTGCATGCTGTGGCAGGCGCACGTGACCGAGTGCGCCGGGCAGCTCGACTGGAATCTGCATGTGCCGGCGTCGGGGCTGCACCGGCGGATTTTCGGCGACGATTATGCGGAGGGCATGCCGCTGTATCGGCTGGAGCATGTCCCGGCGCGGCCGGAGATGGATGCGCGCTGTGAGACCGCGCTGCGGGGGGGCGCGCCCGGTTATCAGCAGGAATTTCAGGTCTTCGCCGGCGGCCGGGAATTCTGGCTCGCGGAGAAGGTCGAGATCACCGCGGTGGGACCCGGCGAGTGGAACCTCGTGGGGGTGGCCATCGACGTGACCGCCCGCCGGCAGGCCGAGGAGGCGTTGCGGGCGAGCGAGGCGCGTTACCGCGAGCTGGTCGAGCATTCGCCGCTCGCGATCGTGGATTTCGACGTCCGGGCGATCATCGCCTGGCTGGGACAACTGCGGGCGGCCGGCGTCACGGATCTCGCGGTCTACCTGCAGGACCATCCGGACGAGTATCGCGCCCAGCTGCAAACCTCGGTGGTGTGCGGCGTCAACCGGGAGGCGGTGCGGCTGCTGCGCGCCCCCGCGAAGGAGCACTTGCTGGCCCAAGCCTCCGCCACGTTTACCGCGGAAACCATGAAGATGCGCTGGCAGACCCTGCTGGCGGTTTGGGAGGGCCGCAATGAAACCGAGGGCGAGACGACCTTGCGCGCGTTCGATGGCGAGGAGGTGCGGGCCTTCTATCATTGGTGGGTGCCAACGCTGGATGACCGGCCGGACTATGCGCGCTCGCAGTTGCTGCTCGTCGATCTCAGCGACATCAAACGGGCCGAGGATGCGCTCGCCGCCGAGCGCGAACGCTTGAGCGTGACGCTCCGGGCCATGACCGAAGGCGTGATCACGGTGGATATGGCGGGCACGGTGCAATTCATCAACGAGGCCGCGGAGAAACTGACCGGATGGACTGCGGGGACGGCGGTGGGGCGGCGGATCGAGGAGGTTTGCGCGCTGCGCAACGAGAAGACCCGGGCCGTGGTCACCCTGCCCGCCACCGCCGAGCTGGCCGCGGCGCGCGGGGCGGACCTTCCGGCGCAGAGTATCTTGATTTCGCGTGGGGCCGGCCTGGTGCTCGTGGAGGGCCGCGTGGCGGCCATGCACGGGGCGCAGGGCGCGCAGGTCGGCGCCGTGCTGGTGTTGCGTGACATCACGGAGCGGGCCCGGCTCGAAGCCGAGGTGTTGCGCTCGTCGAAGCTCGAATCGCTCGGCATTCTCGCCGGCGGCATCGCGCACGATTTCAACAATCTGCTCACGATCGTGATGGGCAACCTCTCGCTGGCGATGCTCGACGCGCAGGTGGCCGCCGCGGCGGGCCGCTGGCTGCGCGAAGCCGAGCGCGGCGTCCTGCGCGCCCGCGACCTGACGCAGCAATTGCTCACGTTCGCCAAGGGAGGCGACCCGGTGCGCACGGCCGTCGTGCTGCCGGACATCGTGCGGGAGGCGGCCGAGTTCGCGCTGCACGGCTCGAAGGTGCGGTGCCTGTTCGACATCGCGCCGGATCTGTGGCCGGCCGACGTGGACAAGGGCCAGATCGGACAGGTGATCCAGAACATCGTCATCAACGCGGTGCAGGCCATGCCCGAGGGCGGCGCGTTGCACGTCGCATTGCGCAACGCGACGGTCGCGACGGGCGATCTGCCGGCGCTCGCCGCCGGGCGTTACCTCAAACTCTCGCTGGCCGATACCGGCACGGGCATCCGGGGCGAGCACCTGGCACGCATTTTCGACCCGTATTTCACCACGAAACAACAAGGCAGCGGACTGGGGCTCGCCACGGTGTATTCGATCGTCAAAAAACACCAGGGTCATATCGAGGTGGAATCGGAACTCGGGCGTGGCACGACGTTTCATATCTGGCTGCCGGCGGCCCAGCGTTTGCCGGAAGTGGCCACCCCCGTCCGCCCGCGATTGTCGCACCAGACCGGCCGCATTCTGTTCATGGACGACGAGGAGCCCATCTGTCTGCTGGCCACGGCGCTCCTGGAACGCATGGGTTACGAGGCCAACGTGGTGGGCGACGGCTCGGAAGTGGTGCGGGAGTATGGCGCGGCGCGCACGGCCGGCCGGCCGTACGATGCCGTGATTCTCGATCTCACGGTGCCGGGCGGCATGGGCGGGCTCGAAGCGATGGAAGCGTTGCGAAAGATGGACCCGGAGGTGCGGGCCATCGTTTCCAGTGGTTATTCGAGCGATCCCGTATTGGCCAACTACCGCAACCACGGCTTCCTCGGCAGGGTGTCCAAGCCCTATAAAATCGCCGATCTGGCCAATACCATCCAGACCGTGCTCGGCAGCAACGGCAGGTCGTAGACCGGATCGCGCGGCGTCAGGGGAAGCTCTGCCCCGCCAGGTACGCTCGCCGGTTTATACCCAGTTTTCGGTTGTTTCGCCGGGCGACCCGAACATCCTACCGCCCATGGCAGCCACATCCTCTGCGTCATTCCGCCGTTTGTTCGACGAGGTCGGACCGGTCGATGCCGTGGGCGTCGAGGAACGCGTCGCGAAATTTGCCGCGCGCAGCATCAAGAAGCGGGCGAAGCTTTTCGGCCTCAAGCTCGCCGTCTCGATGGTCGATCTTACGACGCTCGAAGGCAAGGACACCCCCGGCAAGGTCGCGGCCCTGTGCGCGAAGGCGCTGCATCCGCACGATGAGGCCGACGTGCCACCCGTCGCGGCGGTCTGTGTCTATCCGGCGATGGTGCGGCCCGCGCGCCGCGTGCTGGGCCCGATCTCGCCGGTCCGCATCGCGTCGGTTGCCACGGCCTTTCCCTCGGGACAAAGTCCGCTGAAAATCCGTCTCGCCGAGGTGCGCCAGGCCGTGGCCGACGGCGCCGACGAGATCGACATGGTGATCAACCGCGGTGCGTTCCTCGCCGGCGAGTTTGCCCGCCTGCAGGATGAGATTGCCGCCGTGAGCGAGGCCCGCGGCGCCGCCACGCTCAAGGTGATCCTCGAGACCAGTGAGCTGGAAACCTACGACAATATTCGCGCGGCCTCCTGGCTCGCGATGCGGGTGATCCGGGCGGGCGATTTCATCAAGACCAGCACGGGCAAGACCTCGCTCAACGCCACGCCCGGCAACAATCAGGTGATGCTCGAGGCGATCCGCGACTTTTACCTCGCCACGGGCACCGCCATCAGCATGAAACCCGCCGGCGGCATCCGGACGGCGAAGCAGGCGCTGCAGTTTCTCGTCGCGGTGAAAGAAACGCTCGGCGATGCCTGGCTGACCAACCGGCGGTACCGGTTCGGGGCGAGCTCGCTGCTCAACGACTTGTTGCGCCAGATCGCGAAGGAGAAATCCGGCGCGTACCAGGCGCCCTACTATTTCAGCGAAGCCGCCGAGAGCTATTAAGGAGACCTTTTCATGCCCAAGCTTTCTTCCGCGAAAAAATCCCGCCCACGCCGCCCGCACTCCGCGCTCATCTTTGGCGACCTCTGGGAATACGATCCGGCACCCGAGACGGCTGACCCGAAGCTGAAGCCGCGCTACGAGCTGTTCATCGGCGGCAAATTTGTCGCGCCGGCGGGCGGCCAGTATCGCGATTCCATCAATCCGGCCAACGAGCGGAAGCTCGCCGAGATCGCGCAGGCCGACGCGACCGATGTGGACGCCGCCTACGCCGCCGCCCAAAAGGCCTACGAGACCGTATGGGGGCGCCTGGCCGGCAGGGAACGGGCGAAGTATCTCTACCGCATCGCCCGTCTGCTGCAGGACCGCGCCCGGGAATTTGCCGTGGCGGAGACGATGGACAACGGGAAGCCGATCCGGGAAACCCGCGATTTCGATGTGCCCACGGCGGCCGCGCATTTCTTCTATCACGCGGGTTGGGCGGACAAGCTCGAGTACGTCGCGCCGGGGCGCCGGATGGCGCCGCTGGGCGTGGTGGGGCAGGTGATCCCATGGAACTTCCCCCTGCTCATGCTCTCGTGGAAAATTGCGCCGGCGCTGGCGACGGGCAATTGTGTCGTCATCAAGCCCGCCACGAACACGTCGATCACGGCCGTCAAGCTCGCGGAAATTTTCCAGGACGCCGGCCTGCCGCCCGGCGTCGTCAACGTCATCACCGGCCCCGGCGCCACCGGCGGTGTCATCATGGCGCATCCGACCGCGGCCAAGATTGCGTTCACCGGTTCGACCGAGGTCGGCAAAATCATCATGCGCTCGGTGGCCGGCGGCGACAAGCGGATGACGATGGAGCTCGGCGGCAAGGCCGCCAACATCGTCTTCGACGACGCGCCGATCGACCAGGCGGTCGAGGGCATCGTCAACGGCATTTTCTTCAATCAGGGCCAGGTCTGTTGTGCGGGCTCGCGGCTGCTGGTGCATGAATCGGTGGCCGACGCCGTGGTGGCCAAGCTCAAGACCCGCCTGCGCGTCCTGCGGGTGGGCGACCCGCTGGACAAGAACACGGACGTCGGTGCCATCGTTTCCCGCGCCCAGCTCGACACGATCCAGGGGTACCTGGAGGCGGGCGTGAAGGAAGGCGCGGAGATGTGGCAGCCGCCGTGCCGCCTCCCGACCAAGGGGTTTTTCATGCCGCCGACGATCTTTACCGGCGTGCAGCAGAGCCATCGCATCGCCCGCGAAGAGATCTTCGGCCCGGTGCTCGCGATCCTCACCTTCCGCACCGTCGACGAGGCGATCGAAAAGGCCAACAACACCGCCTACGGCCTCAGCGCCGGCGTGTGGACCGACAAGGGATCGCGGATCCTGAAGATGTCGACCGAACTCAAGGCCGGCGTCGTCTGGGCCAACACGTTCAACAAATTCGACCCGACTTCGCCCTTCGGCGGATACAAGGAAAGCGGCTTCGGTCGCGAGGGCGGCCGCCAGGGACTGCTCGACTACGCGAGGCTGGTTTAAGTCCGAAGTTTAAGTTCAAGCGAATCACCAACCTAAACTTCACCCTCAACCCTTTCTTCGATGTCACGTCTCCCCATCACCAAAACCCCGAAGGCCTACGTCGGTGGAGCCTTCATCCGCTCGGAGAGCGGGCGCACCTTCCCGCTGCAGGATGCCGCGGGGAACTTCTTCGGCAACATCCCGCAATGCACGCGCAAGGATCTGCGCAACGCCGTCGAGGCCGCCGCCAAGGCCGGCCCCGGCTGGGCCCGGCGCACGCCCTACAACCGCGGGCAAATTCTCTACCGCCTCGGCGAGATGCTCGAGGCGCGCGCCGGTGAGATGGCCGACGCCCTGCGGCTCGGTGGCGCGAGCCGGGCCGCCGCGGCCCGGGAGGTCACCGCCACCATCGACCGCCTGATCTACTACGCCGGCTGGACCGACAAATACGAGCAGGTCCTGGGCAACGTGAATCCGGTCGCCGCGCCGTACTTCAATTTTACCGTCACCGAGCCGATGGGCATCGTGGGCGTGATCGCGCCCGCCGCGCCGGCCCTGCTGGGCCTGGCCTCGCTCGTTGCCCCGGTCGTCGCCAGCGGCAACACCGTCGTCGCCCTCGCCTCGGAGGTGCAGCCGTACCCGGCGATCGTGCTCGGCGAGATGCTCGCGACGAGCGACCTGCCCGGCGGCGTGGTCAACCTGCTGACCGGTTTTCGCGCGGAACTTGTGCCGACGTTTGCTACGCACGCCCATTTGCGCGCCCTGAGCGCCGTGGCCGATGCCGGGGAGCGCCAGACCCTGGCGCTGGGTGCCGTCGAAAGTGTCAAACGCACGCGTTTCATCAAGGCGGAGGAGAAATATGACTGGTTCGCCGATTCCGCCCAAGGCCTCTACGCCATCCGCGATTTCCTGGAGTTCAAGACCACATGGCATCCGATCGGGGCGTGAGACGGGTGGATTCCTTCCCGCCGCCGGACAGCCGGTCGTAGCCGCCAGGGGATCTGGCCGCCATTCGTCCGCCGGGTGCGACCGTTCGTCCAAGATTTGCGCTCAGGACCCCGGCGTGCTGTAAACTGGCCTCCTTGAATCTTCCCGCCATTCAGACGATTGAAATCGATGCCGGGCGCCGTACCCGCGCCAAGGAACGGTTGTACGTTCTTTGCCAGGTACTCGGTTGGTCGTTCTTGCTCGCCATCCAAATCGTATTTTCCCGGATTTTTGGTCAACCACCCCAGGCCAGGCAGGACTCTACGATCGTCGCGATTGTTGCTCTCGGTCTGTTATTAACCCACTACGCGCGGCGTTATCTGACCCGCTGGGGCTGGAAGGATTTGGGCTGGCGCGCGTTGCTGCCCCGTATTCTCAGCTTTGCGGCGCTCCTGGCTCTGCTCTGGATCGGAGTGGGCTATGCGATAACTTACGGGCTGTATCGCAATCCGCTGCCGGGGAAGTATCCCCTCTACGCCTTGGTCGCCGCCAGCTGGTTGAACGGCATGGGCCTGATGAGCTGCTGGCTCGGCGTCTATTTCTTATACCACCTGTCCGACCGCTTCAACCGGCTCGAGATCGAGCGATTGGGTCTCTCGGCCACCTTGAAAGAGGCCGAGCTCCGCGCATTGAAGTCGCAGATCAACCCGCACTTCATCTTCAATTCGCTCAACTCGCTGCGGGCGCTGATCGACGAGGAGCCGGCGCGCGCCCGGCAGGCCGTCACCCAGCTCGCCAATCTGCTCCGTTATTCGCTGCAAAGCGGCCAGCTCGAGACGGTGCCCTTTGAGGAGGAGCTGGGTGTCGTCAATGACTACCTCGCCCTCGAGCAGGTGCGCCATGAGGAGCGCCTCCGTCTGCGGCTCGATGTGGCGCCCGACACGCTCCCGCTGCCCGTCCCGCCCATGTTGCTGCAAACGCTGGTGGAGAACGCCGTCAAATACGGCATCTCCCGGCGCCCCGAGGGCGGCGAGATCGCCATCGTCGCGCAGTGCGAACACGGCGTGCTGCGGATCCAGGTGACCAATCCCGGCGAGCTGGCGCCGCCGGCGGCGGGCGCGTCCGCCTCCACCGGCGTTGGCCTGCGCAATGCCGCCGAACGGTTGCGCCTGCTCTTCGGCGAGCGCGCCACGCTGCAACTGCGCGCCGCCGCTCCGGACCTCGTGGTCGCGGAAGCCACCATCCCCAGCTTGCTTCGCCCATGAAAGCCCTGCTGATCGACGACGAGCGCCTGGCGCGCAACGAACTCCGCCGCCTGCTGGCCGCGTTTCCCGACATTGCCATCGTCGGCGAGGCCGCCCACGCGGCGCAGGCCCGTCAGCAACTCGCCGCGCTCTCGCCCGACCTGCTCTTTCTCGACGTGCAGATGCCGGGCGAATCGGGCTTCGAGCTGCTCGAGTCACTGGAACCGCCGGTGCCCCAGGTGATTTTCACCACGGCCTACGATGAGTTCGCGGTGAAGGCCTTTGAGTTCAACGCCCTCGATTACCTGCTCAAGCCCGTCGATCCCGCGCGGCTTGCCGCCGCGATCGAAAAATTGCGGGCGATCACGCCCGGCGGTGCTCCGGTGCCGGCCGCGGCGGCTGCGGCGGAACCCCGGGACCGGCCTGCCCGGCTCGTCGCCGGGGACAAGGTCTTCGTGCGCGAGGGTGACCGCTGCTGGTTTGTCGAGGTGAAGCAGATCCGGTTGCTGGAGAGCGAGGGCAATTACACGCGGGTGCATTTTGGCGATGCCCAGCCGCAGCTCTTCCGTTCGCTCAACGCGATGGAGACGCGGTTGGACCCGAAATTCTTCTTCCGCGCCAACCGCCGCCAGATCGTCAATCTCGCCTGGATCGACAAGATCGAGCCCTGGTTCAGCGGCGGCCTGCTCGTGTATCTCAAGGGCGGCGCCAAGGTCGAACTCAGCCGCCGCCAGGCCCAGGACTTCCGCGAAAAAATGAGCCTCTGAAGAAGGAAACCACATATGAACACCGATGAACACAGATCGGAAGATCCGGAGGCCGCGATTACCTACGAGATCATCGGCTGTGCGATGGAGGTTTTAAATGAGCTCGGGCATGGATTGAACGAAAAGCCCTACGAAAACGCCTTGGTCGTAGAGTTCGGTTTGCGGAAGATCCCGGCGGTCCAACAACGCCGGTTTGGCGTTACCTACAAGGGAGTGCCAGTCGGAGAATTCATTCCCGACTTCATTGCTGGTGGGACGGTGATTGTTGACACCAAGGTCATAGAGAAAATCGGTGACATCGAACGAGGGCAGATGATCAACTATCTCCGAATCACCAAACTGCACGTGGGACTGATCCTGAACTTCAAGCGGCCGACGCTGGAGTGGGAACGCCTGGTTCTCTGATCGCATCATCTGTGTGCATCTGTGTCTATCTGTGGTTAATCCTTTTCTCCTCCCCATGATCGAAGCCCGTTCCCTCACCAAGCTGTTCCAGGACAAGAAACGCGGCACGATCCGCGCCGTCGACGATGTCTCCTTCACCTGCCGCCCCGGCCAGATTTACGGCCTGCTCGGCGCCAATGGCGCGGGCAAGACCACCACGCTCCGCCTGCTGGCCACGCTCCTCCAACCCACCAGCGGTGGGGCAACCGTGGCGGGCTGCGACGTGCGCCTGCAGCCCGAAAAAGTGCGGGCGAACATCGGCTTCCTCGCGACCAGCACGGCGCTCTACGGCCGCCTCACGGCGCGCGAGACCATCGCCTACTTCGGCCGGCTCAACGGAATGGCCCCCGCGCAGATCGCCGCCCGTACGCGCCAGCTCGCGGACGAGCTCGGGTTGCACGAGTTTCTCGACCGCCGCGTGGAGAAATTCTCCACCGGCATGAAGCAAAAGACCTCCATCGCCCGCACCCTCGTGCACGATCCGGCCGTGCTCGTCCTCGACGAGCCCACGCTTGGCCTCGATGTGATGGCCGCCCGCACCATCGTGCGGTTTGTGCGCGAGTGCCGCGATCGCGGCAAGACCGTGATCTACTCCACCCATGTCATGAGCGAGGTGGAGAAACTTTGCGACGTGATCGGCATCATTCATCACGGACGCCTCGTCGCCGAGGGTACACTGGAGCGGCTGCGCACGCGCTTCGGCGATCCTGACCTGGAGGAGATTTTTGTCCGTGCCGTGGGTGGAGAGGAGGTGGCCGCATGAACTGGTCCAACGTCGTCACCGTTTACCTGAAGGAATTGCGCGACTCGCTCCGCGACCGGCGCACGCTCCTGTCCACCATCGTCGTCCCGACACTGATCATGCCGGCCATCATATTGAGCGCCGGGACGATCACCTACAAGATCGTCAACAAGGCCCGGGAGGAGATTCCCGCGGTGATGCTGCTCGGCGGCGACGATTCACCCGTCATCCGCGCGGCCCTCGGCGCTAACGCCAAGGTCAAGCTGGTGCCCGCGACGGCCGATTGGAAGCAACGCATCATCGACAAGAAATTGCGCGCAGCCGTGGAGTTGCCGCCGGGCTTCGATGCCGCCCTCGGCCATGGCGAACTGGCGACGGTCAAGATCTACAACTATGAAAGCGAGCTGCGTTCCGGTTTCGCCGTAAACGAACTGCGCCGGTTTTTCACGGAATATCGCGACAAGACGGTGACCGCGCGGCTCGCGGCGCAGGGCCTGCCGGCCTCCTTGATCAAGCCGTTCGAGATCCGGTCGGCCAACGTCGCGCCGCCGGAAAAGGTCGGCGGCAATGTCATCGGCGGGATCATCCCGTATTTTTTCATCATCCTGTGCTTCACGGGGGCGATGTACCCGGCGATCGATCTCACGGCGGGAGAAAAGGAGCGCGGCACGTTGGAGACGATTCTGTGCAGTCCGGTCGCGCGGATCGATCTGGTGGTGGGAAAATTCCTGCTGGTGCTGACCGCTTCGCTCGCGACCGTGCTGTTTTCGCTCCTCTCGATGGGTGCGACCTTCATCTTGGGGGGCATCCTCCTGGCCCAGGGGGGCGGTGCCGCGGCGGCGGCCAGGGGCGGCGCGGCCCAGATGGCCACGTTGCCGACCCTCGATCCGCTCGGCCTGCTGGCGGTGCTGGCGATGGTGCTGCCGTTGGCAGTCCTCTTTGCCGCCGGGTTGATGACGATCGCGCTCTTCGCGAAGAGCTACAAGGAGGCGCAGAGCTACGTGTCGCCGCTCATCATTGTGATCATCCTCCCGGCCATGATGGCCATGCTGCCGGGGGTGGAGCTCAATACGCGGCTCGCCCTCGTGCCGATTCTCAACCTTTCGCTCGTGAGCAAGGAACTCGTTTCGGGCGTGTGGCACTGGCACTACCTCGCGATGATCTTCGGTTCGTCCTGCCTCTACGCGGCGGCGGCGCTCGCGCTCTGCGTGCGGATGTTCAACCGCGACTCCGTGATTTTCCGCACCTGAGGCGGGCGGCGAGCCCGCCTCAGGATCCGTTATTTCGTGGGGCAGGGAGCCCTTGTCCCGCCAAAGCCGTGGCGGCGGCGGATGCTCGCGCCTATCGGCCGTGAAATTGACGCGGCACGGATGGCCCGACGACGAGCGCCAGCCCTACATTCTGGGAACCGCGGAAGGCCAAAATCTCCCAGGACGACTGCGAAAAATGCCCCGCACGTAAATTCTTTCTGAAATCCTCGTTTTCGTCCGTAAAGCGCGGGTAAAAGCCCCGTGCCTCTGTTGCACAATCCGGTGGCGCGGGTCGATACTTGGAGCAGTCCAACAACCAACCTGCTCTTTCACCATGAACCTCGCGAAAAAAATCCTCATCGTGCACGGCGACACCGTAATTCGCCGACAGCTCGTGCTGCTGCTTGCCGGCACGGGCCTCGATGTCCGGGCGTTCAGCACGGCCGCCGCTGCCGCCGAAGTGGCGCATGACGAGTGGTTCGATCTCGCCCTCGTCGCCCACAATTTGCCCGACACCCCGGACCTGTCCTTCGTGGCCGCTTTACGCAAAATCCAGCCCACCGTTCCGGTTCTGATCCTCGTAACGGAAATCGAACTGGCGCTCGTCATCCAGGGCATCCGCCTTGGCGTGGCGGATGTGATGCTCGAGACGGATGACCTCCGACCGGTGGTCCGCCGGATCCGCAGCCTGATCAAACTCGATCCGGACGCCGTCGCGGACGTGACCGCCGAGGAATTGGCCCAGGCCGAGGCGGCACTCGAAAAGATGGGGGTCGTCGGCGATCCTCACAGTGCCGATCCCTTTGGCACCCACACCGAGGCGCCGGCGGTCGGCCTGTTGCGCGTGACCAAGGAAAAGGCGTTGCTGGCGGCGCAGGTGGAACGGCTCAGCCATGAGCGCGCCGCGCTGGAAGCCCAGCTCAAAACTATTGTCGCACAAAACGCCGAGCTCGCCCGCCTGCCGGCCGAGTCCGCCGAGCTGCACAGCCAGCGCGAGATTGTCGCCGCGGCGCAAACGGCCATCGACGAGAAGGCCCGCGCCCTGGCCGGGCAGCGCGCCGAACTGGCCCGCGAGCGCCGGGCGCTGGCGGACGAGCGGCAAAAGCTCGCCGCCACCACACCGGTCGTGGCGAAAGGCGAGCAGGAAATCGCCCGGGAGCGGACCGAGCTGACCGATTGGCGGCTCAAGCTCATCGAGGAGGCGGAGCGGCTGCAGGGCGAAACCCTGCGTTTGCAGCAAGACCGCATGCAACTGGCGCTGGAGCGCCGTCGCTGGCACGAGGATCTCGATGTGTTGCGCCAGCAGGAGGAAAATTTACGCAGCTACGAGAAACGGTTGCGCGAATTGCAGGGCCAACTCGAGGCCGACCGGGTGGTCTACTGCAGCACCAATATGAAGCAGGCGTCGCACTCGCCCTTCACCGACGATGCCGCGCTCCGCGAGGCCTGGGCCAAGCTGCAGCGCGCCTCCGAGATTCTCGAAACCGAGCGGGCGCATTTCCGCGAGGACAAACTCGCGCTGCGCGACTGGGAGAAGACCGTGAAAGGTCGCGAAGACAGCTTGAGTGCGCGCGAAGCTCGGGTCGCCGAGCAGGAACAGCGGCTGCGCGAGGCGTTCCCGGCCATACCGGTGAGTGCGCCGCCGCCCGCTTCGACGATGCGTTCCTTTACCCGGGCGCCGTTCTCGACCGCGAAAGCCGTTTTGCTGGGGAAGAAGTAGCTGGTTCTGTGGCCCACCGGGGGACGAAGACCTCCCGGTGGGCATGGGCCAGCGCGCGACAAAGTGGCATGGGCGTCCCCCCATGTTCCAAGGATTGCGCCGCCAATGCCGACGAATGGAGAGATGATTTTCCCGCGGATGACGCGGATGAACGCGAATGGCCGAACCAGATTCGCGACCATCAGCAAAATCCGCGGAGATCATTGGCCACGAAATACCTGGCGCGGCGCAGCCGCAACCATAGGCCAATTCGAATGGCCACAAAGAACACAAAAAATGGTTTGGGCTTCGGCCACAACCGTTTACGCGCCTATAGACGCAACGCAGGGCACAGTACTTAAGCCCGGTTTTTCGTGCCTTTTTGTGGCCAATCGGATCGGTCGCCTGTGGTTGTGGTCTTGCTCCGCCCGGCCGGTGAAATCATACTTTTTCCGCTTGAGCCGGCTCCCGGGCCGGCTCATTTCGTTTTCCGCCATGAAAGTTCCCGCCTGCCCACGCACCTGCCTTGCCGCCGTGAAACCCGCGGCGCGGGCGACCGTTTGGTGGTGGCAAGACGCTTGGCGTTGGTGACGCGCATCCGTCCGATGCGCTCGCGCGGCCCGAGGCCGCGACTGACCGCCGCCAAGCCCGACTCAGCCCGAGTCGGGCTTTTGGTTTTTCCCCTGCAACCTTTCATTCCTGCCATGACCACGACCCTTTCTCCCGCCTCCGAACTCGAACTCTCCTCCGTCGCCTTCTTCGGCCGAACCCTGGCCGAATATGCGCGATTTTTTGCCCTCGATCTGTCCGCCTTGCGCGGTTGCGCCGTGCTCGATGTCGCTGCCGGTCCGGCTTCGTTTGCCGCCGAGGCGGCCAGCCGCGGCATCGACGCCGTCGCCCTCGATCCGCTCTACGGCTGCCGGCCCGAAGCCCTCGCCGCCCATGTGGCCATCGACTACCGCCAGATGCACGAGCGGACGCGAGCGCGGCCGGAGCTGGTGAAGCTCGGCCCGGTGTTTGCGTCGTTCGACGAGGCCGAGGCATCGCGCCACACCGCGGCGGAACGTTTCCTCCGCGACTACGAAAGCGGTTTTCTGCACGGCCGCTACATCGGCGGCGCGCTGCCGCGCCTGCCATTTCTCGACCGGCAATTCGACCTTGTGCTCTGCGCCCACCTGCTCTTCGTCCATGCGCGCCAGCTCGACTACGATTTTCATGTGGCCGCCTGTGCCGAACTGGTACGGGTGGGCACCGGCGAGGCGCGGGTGCATCCGCTCTGCGGGCCCGATGGCCGCCGCTATCCGGAGCTGACGCGCCTGCGCTGTGATCTGGCGGACCTGGGGATCGTGACCGACGTGGTGCCGGTGGACTACGCGTTCTTTGCCGGCACGGGCTCGATGCTGGTGCTGCGACGCCACGGCCCTTCTGCCCAGCCGGCGGCAAAGCGGAAGGGAACCCCGAAACCGGTGATTTGATCCGAACTTTTCGAACCGGTTGACCACTAATGCACACTAATTTTCACTAATTGATGAGAGGCATGACTTGTGCTCCAGAAATTCCGTTCATTAGCGTCAATTAGTGTTCATTAGTGGTTAAATTCGTCCGGCTGCGGCATTGCCGTACGACGGGAAACCCTGTTGGCTGACGCCATGAGCCTCACCTTGATTCCCCAGCAAGTCATCGCCCGCAAGCGGGACGGACATGCGTTGACCGTGGACGAGATCGGCGAGTTCGTGCGCGGTGCCACCGACGGTTCGTGGGCCGACTACCAGCTCAGCGCGATGCTCATGGCGATCTTCCTGCGCGGCATGAATACCGCGGAGACGGCCGCGCTCACCGAGGCGATGATGGGCTCGGGCGTGGTGGCCGACCTCTCGTCGGTGACGTTGCCCAAGGTCGACAAGCACTCCACCGGTGGCGTGGGCGACAAGGTTTCGCTGCACCTCGCGCCGATGGTCGCGGCGTGCGGCTTGGCCGTGCCGATGATCAGCGGGCGCGGACTGGGTCATACCGGTGGCACGCTCGACAAGCTCGAGTCGATCCCCGGTTTCCGCGTGGGCCTCACGCTCGACGAATACCGGGTGCAACTGGAGAACATCGGCGTGGCGTTGATCGGCCAGACGGCCGAGCTCGCGCCGGCGGACAAAAAGCTCTATGCGCTGCGCGATGTCACGGGCACGGTCGAGTGCCTGCCGCTGATCAGCGCCAGCATCCTGAGCAAGAAGCTGGCGGAGGGCATCGACTCGCTCGTGCTCGACGTGAAATTCGGTCGCGGCGCGTTCATGCCGGACAAGGCGCATGCGCGGGAACTCGCCACGACGATGGTCGCCATCGGCCGGGCGATGTGCAAACCGGCGCGCGCCGTCCTCACGGCCATGCACGAACCGCTCGGCCGCACGGTGGGCAACGCGCTCGAAGTCGCCGAATCGGTCGAGTGCCTGCAAGGGCATGGCCCGGCGGATTTGATGGAAGTGACCTACGCGCTGGGCGACCAGATGCTGCTGCTCGCCGGCGCGGCGCAGACGGCGGCGGAGGCGCGGGTCCGGCTCACACACGCCGTTACGAGCGGTGCGGCGTTGATGAAATTTCGCGAAATCGTGGAGGCGCAGGGCGGCGACCCGCGCAAAGTCGGCCAGCCCGACTGGCTGCCGGTGGCGCGGTTGGAGTCAGAGATCGTCTGCGAGCGCGCCGGCTATGTTACCGACGTGAATGCGCGCGAGATTGCCGATGCGGCGTTGCGGCTGGGCGCGGGGCGCACCCGGGCGGAGGCGGCGGTCGATCCGGCGGTGGGGGTAAGCGATCTGGCGAAGATCGGCGAGACCGTGCTGCCGGGCGCCGTGCTGGCGGTGGTGCACGCCAATGACGAGGCCAAACTGGCCGAGGCGCGGGCGATGATCCGCCAGGCGATCGTCGTCGGCGACGACCGGGTGGCGCCGCCAAAACTGATCGAGGAAACGATCGGGTAGGGCGCAGCGGGTAGCAGCCGAGGTGACGAGGCTGGGTTAGCGCTTGGGGTATTTCCGATGCAAAGTGGGCGACGCTGCGGATAAACCCGCGCTACCGTTCCGACCAGGGGGCGCGGACGAATCGCCGGAGGCGATCGTCCGCTCCTGTTCGAAAACTGCGAGCGAGGCTCGCCCAGTCCACCGCAGGCCCAGCCTCCTGACGTCGGTTGCTACGTCGGACCGCGATAACGCTGCGACGATTCTGGTATTCAATGGTTCTCCCCGGATCGAGGGAACGAGGAACGATTGCGAGATCGAGAACGATTAGGCGGCATGCCGCACCCGTGGGCGCGACCACCGCCTCAGGCGTAGATCATCTTGAGCTCGGCGAGGCGACCGGCGATGTCGACGCGACGGACGCAGCGGGCGGTGCAGGGGGAGCAATCCGCACACGCGGCCAGACTGCGTCCGGGGGCGATGGCGCGGAAGGTTTCGCCGGCCTGAATCGCGTTGCCATAGCTTCGGGCATACATGTGGGTGCGCATAAGGTTCGGTAGATCGACGCCCTTGGGGCAGGAGCCGGTGCATCCGCCGCAAATCTGACAGGCGCCAAGCAGGGCGAGCTGCACGTGGCGGTCCTCGAGGAATTTCTTCTCGTCCGGAGTGTAGTCGAGGCTGCGCGCCACGGGAAAATCTTCCTCCATCTGCTGGAACGTGGTGTAGCCGGGTATGGCGGTGGCGAACTGCTCATGGCGCAGCACCCATTTGAGCAACGCGGTGTGCATGATCTGGCCCTCGTAGAATTTCTGCAGGTCCGCCGGCAGGCCCTCGCGGTACCACTCCTGCTGGCATTGGGTTTTCATGGCGACGAGTCCCATGCCCTTGGCGCAGGCATGCTGCATCGCGTCCAGAAACGCTGGATTGCCCTGCATGCTGTAATTGTAGGAAAGAAGCGCCACGTCATAGAAGCCCTGGTCGGCGGCGAGGGTAAGCAGCCCAGGCCAGTGGCAATGCATGGATAGGCCGGTGAAACGGACCTTCTTCTCCGCCTTGAGTTCGGTCAGCGCCTCGATGATGCCCGGATCGAGCACCTGCTCCCGGGTGTCCAGGGAGTGGTAATAGAGGATGTCCACGTATTCCATCTGCAGGCGCGAAAGGCTTTCTGCGGCGCGTTTCAGAAAAAGCGCCTTGGCCGCAGCACCCTTGGCCGACCGGCCCGGCCCGTCGCCAAGAAATATTTTCGTGGCCACGGTGTAGTCTTCGCGTTTGCCGCCGGCCTCGCGGAGCGCCTGGCCGACCATGCGCTCGTTGTTCCCGCGCTGGTAGTACCAGGCCGTGTCGAAATGCCGCACGCCGCGTTTGTAGGATTCCTTCAGGAGTTCGGGATTGTCGGCGTTCATCACGCCCATGCTGACGATGGGCACCTGGATGCCGGTGCGTCCCAGGGTGCGGGTGATGATCTTCCCGGCGGGCCGGGATTTTTCTTCCGCAGCGGCGCGAGAATTGAGGGTGAGGCCGATCAGGGCGACCGAGGCGGCGCCCGTGGTGGCCTGTTGGAGGAAGCGGCGGCGGTTCATTTGAGTTGGCTGAGTTGGTTATTCAGTTCGGCAAGCAACGGGCGGACTTCCGCGGCGGGCAGGTCGCCGCGGGCGCAGCAGAGATAGCGACCGCCCCGCAGAAAGGAGATGCGGCCCTGGTATTTGTCATTGACCGCAAGAAAGCCATCCTCCGGGACAGCCGGGGCATCAGACACCTGCTGGAGGAAGGCACGGAGCATCTGCGCTGCATCGGCCTCGTTGGCGCCCTTGAATGCGAGCAGGACGTACTCCTTGCCGGCCGCGGAATACGAGACCTGGAAGGCGTCATGCAGGAAGTCGTATCCGAGGATGTCCTGGGTCGTGTATTTCTCGGAATTCGGTTTCCGACCTTGCGAGGGAAAAGCGCGGAAGATGGCGGGGATGACGGCATCGCCGTTTAGCGAGCGCGCCATTTCGGCGGCGAGGGCGCCCATGGCGGCGAGGGATGACTCCGCGGTGGAGGAAGCCCGCATTTCGACGTAGTAGCGCCCGGCCAGGAAATTCAGGTAGTCGGCCTCTTTGTAGCCCTGTAGGCCAATCTTGAAATAGAGGTCCTGGGCGGGACGGTTTTGGCTGTAGAGGCCGAAGGCGTCGAGCGGCGTCGCGTGGCGGTAAGCCTGGACGGTGATACGCTCGTCGCCCCGGGCGTATTCGGTGTCCTGCATCAGCTCGAAGTGAAAGCGCAGAAACTGGTCGGAGGCGCCGTCGATGGGCACGTAGAGTTTGTCCGGGCCGTAGGACTGGATCTCGCCCTGTTTCCAACCGGGCAGCGCGGGGAAGATGGGCGCCGGCGCCTCAGCGGCGGCGGCGACCGACGATAGCGCGAGCGTCAGGAGGCAAAGAGGACAGAAGGCAAAAAAGTGGAGGTTACGACGGTGAAGGAGCGGACCGGAAAAGCTCATGGGAAAGACGGCAAACGTTGCGGGTGAAGGCCAGGAGCCGGAGAAAACCGGAGGAATGGCGGGCCGCAATCTTAAGTGGCAAACCTATGAATAACACCGGGTGGGGATGTTTCCCTTCTGGAGGGGGGATGACCATGGCAATGGAGCGCGAATGTGTCGCCCGCCTCCGGCGGGAGATCGTCCGCTCCGCCCAGAAACCATCGGCGCGGCAGTCCGCCGCGCGCGCCAGCCGCCTGACGTCGACTGCTACGTCGAACCACCCGATTGCTCCTGACCGCGGAAAAGCGTTCCGGGCGTTAGCGAGGAACGAACGCCGTGTGGTTGATCTTAAACGTCCAGATCTTGCAAATGAACCATGCGCCGTAGATGCCAAAGGTTACCATGGTGAGCAGGCCACCCACGAAGTTGAGCACGAAAAATTCGCCGCCTTTACCGTCGAACGCGCCGACGTGGCGAACGCCATTCACGGTGATCGTGGTATTCTCAGCGTAGAACCTGGCCATCTTGACCCAGAACCAGGGGATATAGATGCCGAAGGTGATGAGCGTAAGCAGGAATCCCACCAATACCGTCCCGAACAGCTGGCCGCCGGTGGCGACAAAGGCAGTGTTTCCGATCTGGCTGCCGTTCTCGATGATGACAGTACGTTTGGCGATGAGCTTCATCAACTCCACTGCGAACCAAGGACCGTAGATGCCGAAGGTGATCATGGTTAACAGGCCTCCCACCAGAATCGTTCCGAACAGCTCGCCGCCGGTACCATTGAATTGAAGTTTGTACTCCGTGCCGTCCGATGCCTTGGCCACGGAATTATCGTAGGAAAACTTGATAAGATTGGCCAGGAACCATCCGTAGTAAATATATAATGTAACGACAGTTAGAAACAAACCTCCAAGGCAGATGTTGAATAGCTGGCCACCGATGCCGCGGAACTCGAGGCGCATTTCGCCTTTCTCCGAGCCACTCAGGGTGGTGTTCTCGTACACGAACTTGCTGAGGTTGACCACGAACCACGGCAGATAGATGCCGAGGGTGATGATCGTCAGAAACATTCCGAGCAGGAACTTGCCGAACAGGGCGTCGCCGGTGCCGGTGAATTTGAAATGTTTTTCCATGATTCTATCTCCGTTGTTTGGTTGAGACAAATGGGCCCGGCGTGCAGAGGGCGAAAGAAGATCCTACAGGTCGAAAGTCGGAGATCGCGGCAAAACAGGAGCGACGCTCGGAGGGGTCCTGAGCAAGGGGGCAACCATGACAGGCAAGTGCGTAAGCACGCATCGGAACGAGAGCAAGATTCATTCTGTATCCACGAACGCCCTGCGGGCACTTCCGCGTTACCATTCCGACCACGGAACGCACACGCAATGCCGTCGGCTTGCCACACCGTAGGCCGGAGGCGGGAGGCGTGGCTTGACCCGGCCGCCGGGCTGCGCCCACACTCGCGGAAATCCACCGGACGTGCAGATCGAACGCGCCCTCCGGCTCATCCCCTATCGACCCCACAGCATATTCTTTGGCCCCGATTTGATTTCCTGATAAACAGACATGAGCAAATTACGTATCGGCATATTGGGTTGCGGCGCAATTGGCGGTTTCCTCGCCCGGCATATACTCGGCGCGGGCGCGGCGGATGCCATCGAGCTGGCCTATGGGTTCGATGTGGATGACAAACGTCTGCAGGCTATTCCGGAGGCTTGTCGGATTGCCACGCAGCCCGATCTCTTGGCCCGATCGGCCGACCTGGTCGTCGAGGCCGCCCATGCCGATCTGCTCAAAGCGGTGGCGCTGCGCATAGTC
>DATJPQ010000083.1:0-5306 GCA_035506315.1 Opitutaceae bacterium | reverse complement strand
TACTTCTTTGAGGTCCGCGACCGCGCCACCAACCGGCTCGTTTACTCGCGCGGTTTCGCCTCCATTTTCGGCGAATGGGAAACCACCGCCGAGGCGCGCACCCTGGCGCGCAGCTTTTCCGAGTCGGTCCGTTTTCCCCGGCCGGACGCTCCCGTCCAGCTGATTGTGAAAAAGCGCGCAGCCGACCAGAGCTTCCGCGAGGTCTGGTCCCTGGTGATCGACCCTAAGGATCAAAACGTGGACGATGCGCCGCCGCCTTCGCCCGGACCGGTCATCGAGCTGCAGAAGAGTGGACCGTCCGAGGAGAAATTCGACTTGCTCCTCCTCGGCGATGGCTACACCGCCGACCAGCGGGGGAAATTCGAGGCCGACGCCCGACGGCTCATGGCCGAGCTGTTCGCCCACGAGCCGTGGAAGAGCCGGCGCGCCGACGTCAACGTCTGGGGGCTCAGCCCGCCCTCCGACCAGCCCGGCGTTTCGCGTCCCTCCACCGGGCAGCATCGGCGCAGCCGCATCGGCGCGACCTATGACTCTTTCGGTTCCGAGCGCTATCTCCTCGCCTTCGAAAATCGTTCGATACGCGATGTGGCTTCGTTTGCACCGTACGATGCGATGGCGATCCTCGTGAACGGCCAGACCTATGGCGGCGGCGGTATTTTCAATCTCTACGCCACGGTGGCCGTCGATTCGAAATGGGCCGGCTATATCTTCGTTCACGAGCTGGGCCACGCGGTGGCGGCGCTGGCCGACGAGTATTTCACGAGCGACACGGCCTACCTGCCCTCCGCCGAGCGGCCCGAGCCCTGGGAGCCGAACGTCACGGCCGATCCGAAGGCCGCCAAGTGGGCCGATCTCATCAAGGCCGGCACAGCGTTGCCCACTCCATGGCCGCAGGAAGAATTCACCAGGCAGGCGATGGCGTTTCAGGCGCAGCGCAAGGCGATCCGGGCGCGCAACGGCTCCGAGGCCGAAATGGACGTGCTCTTCCTCGCACAGCAGAAGGAGGAGACGGCCCTGCTTGCCCCGCTCGCCGGACAGGTCGGCGCTTTCGAAGGGGCCAACTACGAGGCCAAGGGCTACTACCGGCCGCAGGACGACTGCATTATGTTCTCGCGCGATCCCGTGCCCTTCTGCGCCGTCTGCCAGCGGGCGCTCGCCAAGGCGATCGACCTGTACGTCGGCAAACCATAGCACGGAAAATCCGAATCCCGAATTTCCAAATCCGAAACAAGCACGAAAGTACGAAATTCCAAACGAAGCATCGCCCGCACCGCGCCTCCCGATTTCGTGTTTGAAATTTGTTTCGGATTTCGAGCTTCGAGCTTCGGATTTCCACACGCTTTCTCCTCGCCGACTGACCCGGGAAAACAGGCAGGGCGCATTATCCCCGCCACCGCGGGCAAGCCTGACGTGCCGGTTCGGAACGGCGGCCTAAGGATAGGCCGCCCTACCCCGGAACATCCGCGCATCGCCGACTCCGAGGTAGGGCGCGTTATCCCCGCCACGGCGGGCAAGCCTGACGCGCCGATTCAACGCGCCGATTCGAACGGCGGCTTAAGGATAAGCCGCCCTACCACCGGAACGCGGGGATTTCGTAGGTCAGCGAGCAAACTCGCTACCTACGGAAAACTTGAGCGTCTTCAAACCGATCGTTCGGTCCAATAACCAGTAACCAATAACCGATAACCAATAGCTCACCCGTCGTCCGACCGTCCTCCGTCCACCGTTGTCCGCCATCCGCCGTCTTCCCCGTCTCGCGTTCTTCCGTCCTAACTCCCTCCGCCTGCCTCCGCCAGCCGCCAGTCCTGCAGTTCGAGCTGCAGGAGCTTGCGGTCGTTGAAATAATTCCAGGCAAGTTCGACGGCCAGATCGATGGGCACGCCCACCGGCGGGAGGCGGTGGGCCATCTTCCACGCCACGCCATGCAGGCGCCGGCCGCGGCCGTCCTCGATCGTCAGGCGGAAATGGTATTCCTTGAAAACCTCCGGCGCCTGGCGCAGCACCACGCCGCGCAGGCCGAACACCGGCTCGGGGTTGCCCTGCCCGAAGGGATGGAGCGCCTCGAGTTCCTCCATCAGCGGATCGCGAATCTGCTCGGGCGTGAGCCAGGCGGCGATGGTGAGCTTTTGCGCGGCGATATCGCCGCCCACATGCCGGCGCACGGCGTCCGCAAACTGCTCGCGGAACGCGTCGAGGCCGGGCTTGGCCAGCGATACTCCCACCGCCATCGGGTGGCCGCCCCAGCTGGTGAGGCGCTCGCAGCACGTGCCCAGCACTTCGACGAGATTCACACCGTCGACGCTGCGGCCCGAGCCCTTGGCCAGATCGCCGTCGTTGCCGAGCACGATGCACGGCCGGTTGTACTTGCGCGTCACGCGGCCGGCCACGATGCCGACGACACCGGGATGCCACGTGTCGCCGTACAACACGATGCCCGGCAGCGCCGAGTACTGGCTTTCAACGAGCCGCTCGGCCTCCTCGGTGATCTGGCGTTCGATGTCCTGCCGCTCGCGGTTGAAGGCATCGAGTTTGAGCGCCGTCTCGTCGCAGAAACTTTCGTCGTCGTTCAGCATGAGCTCGACGGAGAGCGCGGCATCGGCCAGCCGGCCGCTGGCATTGATGCGCGGGCCGAGGCGGAAGGAGATGTCCACCGGCATGATTTCCTGCGCCGTCTTGACCCCGGCCACGCGCATCAGCGCCTGCAGCCCGGGCCGGTGCGTGTGCTGCAGGATGCGCAGGCCCTGGCGCGCGAGGATGCGATTCTCGCCGAGGAGCGGCACGAGGTCGGCCACCGTGCCCAGCGCCACGAGATCCAGGTAGTCGCGCAGCTTGATGCGATAGGCCACGGGATGGTTTTCGGCGCGCAGCTGCTTGAGAAGTCCGTGCATCAACTTGAACACGAGGCCCACGGTGCACAGGTTGCGCCACGCGCCGTCGTCCGCCGCGTCGTGCACGTGCGGATTGATGAGCAGGCCGCGTTCCAGGGCATGCTCCCGGGAGCGGTGGTGGTCGATCACGATCACATCGATGCCCTGCGCCTGGAGATAGGCGACCTCCTCGTGGGAGTTGGTGCCGCAGTCGAGCGCGATGAACAGCTGCGGCAACCCCTGTTCCAGGGCGCGGTCGATCGCGCTGCGCGACAGGCCGTAGCCGTCGTCCGCGCGGCGCGGCACCACGAAGCGCGGGTTGATGCCGAAGCGCCGGAGGATGCTCACCAGCAGCGCCGTGCTGGTCACGCCGTCCACGTCGTAATCGCCGAGCACCGCTATCTCTTCACGTTGCGCGATCGCCTGCCGCAGGCGCGTCGCCGCCGGCTCGACGTTGGTGACGCGGAAGGGGTCCTCCAGTTCGCTCAACGCGGGATGGAGGAAACGGCCGGCCTTGCCGGCCTCGGCCAGGCCCTGGCGGAGCAACAGCTCCGCCAGCACGGGGCTCACGCCCGCATGGCGGCTTAGCGCCCCGACCTCATCGGCCGGGAACGGCTGGTAGGTCCAGAGCATCGGCGGGTTTCGCCATCCGGGCGGCGATTATTGCGATGCTTTGCTGGAGCCCTGCCATTCGTATTTCGGCGCCACGTCGGCATGCGCCTCCACGTGCCTGCGATCGCCCTTGTGCCACCAGTAGAAAATCTGGGCCGCGATGCAGATCGAGGAGAACGTGCCGGTGATGATGCCGATGAGGAAGGTGAAGGCGAGTTCGCGCAGCACGCCGCCGCCGAAAATGAACAGCGAGAGGGCCGCCAGGAAGGTGGTGAAGCTCGTCATCAACGACCGCGAGAACACGCGGTTGATGGCGAGATTGACGATGTCGCGCAGGTGGCCGTTGGGATTGAGCTTCAATTCCTCGCGGATCCGGTCGAAGACGACGACGGTGTCGTTCACCGAATAGCCGATGATCGCGAGGATGGCCGCGACCATGGGCCCGTTGAATTGGAACCCCAGGAATCCGCCCACCAGCACGAACATGCCGATCGTCATGAAGACGTCGTGAATCGTCGCCACCACGGCGCCGACGCCAAAGCCGAATTCGAAGCGGAACGCGATGTAGAGCAGAATCGCGATCAGGCCCAGGCTCACCGACAGCATGGCGTTTTTGGCGATCTCCTTGCCGATCGTCGGACCGATCGCGCTTTCGCCGGTCTGTTCCAGTTTCGCCAGCGGATAGGCCTTCCCGAGGGCGGTGACGAGCGGGCCCGCCTTGCCGTAGGCGGTCTCGATCTTGAGCGTCTCCTTGGTGGTGCCGAGGGCCGTCTCGTAGGCGGGGTTGATGTCGGTGATGCCCGCCGCATTCGCGGTCGCGCGGATGTCGGCCACGTTGATCTTGTGGGCCGGATCGAAGGCGAGCGTCACCTGGTCGCCGCCGGTGAAATCGATGCCCAGCATCCGGTCGGAGCGCACGAACACGGCCACCAGGCCGATCAGCACGATGGACCACGAGATGATGAACGCCGGTTTGCTGATCTTCACCCAGTCGGCCTTCACGTTGCTGAACAGGTGCAGCATCGGGAACTTCGTCACCACGTCGCCCTCGATCAGGTAGTTCATGATCAGCCGGCCCGTGATGAGCACGCTGAAGAGCGTGGAGAACACGCCGATGGCCAGCGTCACGCCGAAGCCCTTGATCGGGCCGGTGCCGAGCCAGATCATCACCGCGCAAATCGACAGCTGCGTGATGTGGGCGTCGAGAATCGTCCAGAGCGCCTTGTCGAATCCGAACGACAACGCCGCCTTCATCGACTTGCCGAGGTTGAGCTCCTCGCGCATGCGCTCGTAAATCAGGATGTTCGCGTCGACCGCCATGCCGACGGTGAGCACGATGCCGGCGAGGCCCGGCAACGTGAGCGTGGCGCCGATGTTGGCCATGACGCCGAGGATGACCACCAGGTTGATCGCCAGCGTGAAGACGGAGATGATGCCGCCCACGGTGTAGTAGGTGATCATGAAACCGCACACCGCCACCGTGCCGATGATCGAGGCCCGGATGCCGCTGGAGATGGCGTCCACGGCGAGCGACGGCCCGATTTCGTTTTTCTCCTTCACGACCAGGGGCAGGTCGAGCGGGTTGTTCAGGACGTTGGCCAGGTTGATCGCCTCGCGATCGGTGAAACCGCCGGTGATCTGCGCCGAGTCGCTGTCGATCTCGTCGCCCAGGTTGCGGGGATCGACGTTCGGCGCCGAGTAGAGCTTGCCGTCGAGCACGATGGCGAGCCGGCCGTCGCGGCCGGCTTGACGACCGCTCTCGGCGATGGCTCGCGTGACTTCGGCGAAACGCTTGCGGCCATCCTTGGTCAACTGGAAGAGCACCTC
>DATJPQ010000082.1:0-19465 GCA_035506315.1 Opitutaceae bacterium | reverse complement strand
GAGCAAGGCGCGGGTTTTGGCGGTGGAGATGGACATGAGGTTCAGCGGATTTCCCACTCGTAGTGATAATCGGAAAGCAGCCGGGGCCGGCCGGCGGTCACCTGCACGACATCCTCAATGCGGCAGGCCCCGAGGCCCGGGTAATAGAGGCCGGGCTCCACGGTGACGACCGAGCCGAGGATCAGCTTGTGATCGAAGGTGGCATTGAGGCGTGGCGGCTCATGCACATCGAGACCGAGACCGTGGCCGGTACCGTGGAAAAATCCGATCGAGCCTTTGGCCGCATATTTGGTTTGGTAGCCACGGCGCTCGAATTCGGCGACCACGCCACGATGAACCTCGCGGCCATTGACGCCGGCGCGGATGGTGCGGAGCGCAACGAGCTGGGCGGCGCGGACGGCGGCCACGAGCGCACGTTGCGCGTCGCTGGCCCGGCCCCGGAGAAAGGTGCGCGTCATGTCGCCGTAGTAACCGGTGCGTTGCACGCGCGGGAAAATATCGACGATGATGAGCTGGTGGGCGCGCAGCGGCCCGTGACCGCGGCCATGCGGGTCGCACGCCTGATCGCCACCGGCGGCGATCGTGCCGAGCGAAACCGCGCCGCCTTCGAGGCAGGCCGTCTCGATGGCGAATTTCAACCGCTCGCTCGTGAGCGGAGTCCCGCGATAAAAAAGCCGGCCGCCCTTGATCCGGCTCGCGCGCAGCAACCGCTCGACGGCGGCGAAACCGAGGGCCGAGCAGCGGTTGCCCTCGCGAATCGCGGCGGCCTCGGCGGCGGACTTGATTTCCCGTTCGGGGAACAGCGGGCCGTCCGCGATGTTGAGTTTCACGCCGAGCGCAGGGAGCCGGGCAGCGAGGCTGGCGGGAAAGTCCTCCGGGACGGTGAAGCGCCGTTGTTTCAGATCGGCCGCCACGAGGGCGATCACCCCGGCGATGCCGGTCTTGCGCCGGGGCCAGCGTTGGCGGGCGCGATGGAGGTAGGTTTCCAGCGGCAGAATCACGTCGAAGCCGGATTCTTTTTTCCCGCGCCCGATCTCCAGCGCGCTCAGCACGGCGTATTTTCGCCCGCGAACTGACAGGGCGGGAAAGGCGTCGGGCGCGGAAAAGTGCCCGAAATAGAGCATATCGGCACTGCGCTCGGAGTCGGCGTATAGCAGGGGAGGCGGCTGGACCATGCGAGAGATGGGTTGAGTATGTCTGGCGGGCGATTAGCCACAACTGACGTGAAAAACGCAAACTTGGTTTCGTGTCTGAAAGCCGGCCTGATGCTGGTGGTCGGCGTCGCCCTGGTGCTGGCGGGTTGCAACAAGGACGGCGCGGACCAACCGGTCGCGCCCAAAACCGTGGCCGACTATTTTCCCATCAAGGTGGGAGAGCGGACGGTCCGCATGCAGCTGGCCGTATTGTCCGCCGAGCAGCAGCAGGGCCTGATGTTCCGGCGCGACCTCGGGCCCGACGACGGCATGCTGTTCCCCTATCGCACGCCGCAGGTGATGAGTTTCTGGATGCGCAACACGCCCACACCGCTCGACATCGGCTTCTTCGATGCCGACGGAGTGCTGCAGGAGGTCTATCAGATGTATCCCCACGACGAGACGTCCGTGCGTTCGCGCAGCGACCGGCTGAAGTATGCGCTGGAAATGAACCAGGGCTGGTATCGCGACAACGGAGTGCGTCCGGGCGCCAAGCTCGATGTCGCGGCGTTCGCCGCGGCCCTGAAGGCACGCGGCTTCGATCCAGCCGCTTACGGGCTGACGACGAAGTAGTGGACGGCGGACGGCAAAGTCCGCCGGAAAGAACCATACCTTCCGCGGATGACGCGGATGAACGCGGATGGATCGATGGAGAAGGAATGAGCAGACAAATACAGCCTGGGACGGATCCAAGAATTGAGCTCAAACGCATCTAATCCGAGCAGAGACGGGGCTTCGTCGTGACTTCTCTTCAATCCGCATATATCCGCGAAATCCGCGAAGAATCGGTTGTTTCTGCGGATGACGCGGATGGATCGTGTGGATTCCCATATACCGGCTACAGAAGATTGATTTTTTCCGCTGGTGGCGCAGATATACACGGATGCTGCATGAAGAGCTTAGCGGGCAGATCATAGGAGCCGCGATGGCGGTGCTGAATGAGCTCGGTCCGGGTCTCGACGAGAAAATGTACGAACGCGCACTGGTGATTGAACTCCGCAAACACGGGCATTTGGTCGATCAGCAGAAATCTTTTCCGGTTCAATATTCCGGCGAACTCATTGGCACACTCGTACCAGACACGATCGTGGACGGACAGGTGATTGCCGATCCCAAGGTGGTCGACGCGTTCAGCGATACCCATATGCGGCAAATGATCGGGTATCTCGCCATCACGAAATTAAAACTAGCTCTGTTGCTGAACTTCAAATTCGCGAAGCTTCAGTGGAAGCGCGTGGTTCGCGAACCCGAATAATCCGCTGCAATTTTCGAAGCCTTCGCAGGAAAAGAATCTTCCGCGGATGGCGCGGATATGCGCGGATGGATTGATGAAAACAGAACGGACTGGCCATCGCGGACCCGGCACAGTCCGAAATTTCGGCTTAAGACACAACAAACAAGAGGCAGGACAGCGTTTTGTGGTGCCCTCTAATTGATCCGCGTATATCCGCGAAATCCGCGGAGAATCGGTTGTTTCTGCGGATCGACGCGGAATCTGACCGGTTGCACCGAGGTCACCGGCATGCGCCGGGGGCCTACTCGCCCTTGTCCTTCGGAATCTCGTTGTCGGTGGTGAGGACGAGGACGGGGGTCTTGGTCTTCACCCAGACCTCGGTTTCCTTAAAATGCTTGGCGGGGACGTTCTCAAGCGCTTCGCCCACGGTCTTGACCGTCAGCAGACGACCTTTCTTGGTGGCGTGGTATTCGTAGATGGCGCGGAAGATGCGGTCGGGCGTGGTGACCGGGCTTTCCTCCTCCGGAATCTGCAGCACCCAGCCGGCAAAGTCGGTCTTGGGAAAGCGACCATCGGGATCGGACACGAGAATCACGAACTGCTTTTTCACCGCAGGCACCTTTTCTTCCTCGGCGGCCTGGGCCAGCGTGTTCATCTCGGCGACGACCTGGCGCAGGATGGCGGGATCGACTTTGTTGCGTTTCAGAATCTCGGCGACCTGGTTAATTTCGATTTTCGGCATGGAAATGGGGACGATTTCAGTCACGAATGGACACGAATGGATGCCAATGTAAAGGCCGGGCAGAATCCCGAGGAACCCTTCGACGTGGTCGATGAGCAGGATCGCGTGATCGGCCGGGCACCGCGGCGCGAGGTCCACGCCCGACGGTTGCGCCATCGTTCGATCCATGTGCTGGTGTTCGACCAGGCGGGTCGCGTCTTCCTGCAAAAGCGTTCGCAGGCGAAGGACAGCTGCCCCGGCCTGTGGGATTCCTCGTGCTCGGGCCACCTCGACGCGGGCGAGGATTACGATGACGCCGCCACGCGCGAGCTTCGCGAGGAGATCGGGCTCGTGCCGCCAGCGCCGCCGGCGCGGTGGCTGCGCCTGGAAGCGAGCGAACGCACTGGCTGGGAATTTGTCTGGGTATACCGCCTGCGCAGCGAAGGCCCGTTCGTGCTCGATCCCGCCGAGATCGAAAGCGGGGCGTGGTTTGCGCCCGCCGAGGTCGATGCGGGTCTGCACGACCGGCCGGAAGAGTTTGCGGGCGCATTTCGTTATCTGTGGCCGTTGGTGCGGGCGAAGCGGTCGTGAAGGCCAGCCTCGTGACCTCAGCTGCTACGTGTGACCTGTGCGGCGCTACCGCATGTCGTAGGACCGCTTGATCTCGGCGAATTGCTTGGGCGAGAGCAGGCGGCGCGGCACGCGGCGTTCGGCCTCGGCGAGCAGGCGTGCCCAATCTTCATCGGACGGCGTGTAGGTTTCCCACGATGTGTGATGGCCCTGTTTGCGGGCCCACGTGACATTGCCGCCGTGAATCTCCACGTTGATCTGGAATTTGCCTGTCGCGTCGTCTTTCGACCACCATCCGAAGTCCATCGCCATAGGCCCATGCTCATACGGGCGCCGGCCGGCCCTAGGCCAGCGTAATCGCCCCATCGCTGGCTTGCCTCGGGCGCCTTTCGGGGGGAGAAATGGCCCGTGACACCAAGATCATTGTTATTTGTCGGCATGGCCCTGACTTCCGCAGCCTGGGCCGATCAGGCGGTCGATCTGGCGCGCCTTCACATTGAGGCCATCGGCGGCGCCGCCCGTATCGCCAAATTTTCCGCCCTGCAAGCCACCGGCACCGTCCGGATCGGCGAGCGCGTCATGCAAATCGGACTCGTGGCGCAACGGCCCAACCGGGTGCGCACAATCGTGCAGGCACAGGGATACATGCTGATCCAGGCGTATGACGGCGTGAATCCGCCCTGGCAGATCGACGCGAGCGCAAAGACGCCCGGGCCGCAATTGATCGACGAGGCGGCCGCCCATGATTTTATCAACGATGCCGAGTTCGACGATCCGCTCGTCAATTCAGAAGCGCGCGGCTACTCGGTCGATTACGCAGGGACGACGGAGACGAAGGGGAAACGCATTTACCGCCTGCTCGTCACCCACCGGCTGACCGAGACCTTCGAACTGGAGCTCGATGGCGACACGTATTTCATCATCCGCCGCCTCAGCACACGCGAGCTGGCGGACGGGCGCGAAGTCAGCCTGGAAACGCGGTACGCGGATTTTCGGCCCGTGGCCGGAGTGATCGTGCCGTTCCGCATCGGCATATATTCGGGCGACCGTCTGTTGAACGAGACGGTACTCGAGTCGGTCGAGCCCAATCCGCCGCTGGCGGCAACGGTGTTCAGCCGGCCCGCGATGGCGGAAGCAAAGACGGAGCAGTAGAAATTCGGTTGCCGCGCCGCGTCGCGGGCGATCAAGTCGGGCGCATGGCTGTCTTCGGTTCACTCGCCACGGTACGCGCGCAACTCGCGCGGCATGCCCATTTCGACACGGCGTTTGCCTACCTCGACGAACTGGTCCGTCCCGGCTCGGCCGCGCTGGCGCGTCTCCAGGCCCTGGCGGCCGGCGAATCGCAGCGCATCGAGCTGGCGGGCGGCGTTTTTGCCCTGGAGCAGGCTTATCTCACCAAGCGGCGCCCGGAAGGCCGCATGGAATCGCATCTAAAGTACATCGACATTCAGGTGATATGGGCCGGCGAGGAATGCATGGCGGTGATCGATCGCGCCCGGCTGACCGTGACCGAGGACCGCACACCGGCCCAAGACCTGATTTTCTACCGCGACTCGGAGGCGGCCTCACTGCTGCGGTTCGGGCCGGGCGAAGCGGCGGTGTTCCATCCGGCCGATGCGCATCTGCCCGGTCTGGCGATCGGCGCGTCGGCGCTCGTACGCAAAGTGGTCCTCAAGGTGCCAGTGGTGTGACGTAAGCGAATTTTTCTGTCCGACCGATTCGCCTATCCCGGACAAGTTTGTGCATCGGGTCGTTTGGTACGAATGTTGCAGTGTCCTCCGGGTTAATTCCCATGTCGGCCGCAAATGTCATAAGCCAAACTCCTGCCGGGGTTGAACCGGGCACTCCGCCGGTCCGCGCGCTGGCCGTGGTGGTGGCCGCCATTGCGGCGGTGACGCTGGTGGGCTATGTTGTGCCGCTGGGCTTCGAGGCCATCGGGTACATTTACCTGTTTACCGTCATCGCGCTCAGCCTTTGCGTCGGCCATTGGCTGGCGTTGGTCGCCGCGGTCTTGAGCGTTCTGACCTGGGACTATGCTTTCGTGCCACCGCGTCTGTCGTTTTTTATCCTGCATTTCGATGACGTATTGGTGCTGGGCACTTACTCGATCACGGCGCTTGTCGCCAGCCAGCTCATCGTCCGGATCCGTGCGCTGCAACGCGAGCGCGAGCAACTATTGACCGCGTCCGAACGATTGCACCGCACGTTGCTCGACAGCGTGTCGCATGAGCTGAAGACGCCGCTGGCCGTGCTGCAGAGCGCCACGGCAAAACTGGCAGACGGCGATCCGGCCCGGCGCATCCTGCTCGCGACCGAGATTCGCGCCGCCACCCTCCGGCTCGACCAGCTCGTCACCAATCTGCTCGACCAGACCCGTCTCGAGTCGGGGGCGCTCCGGCCGCACCTCGATTGGTGCGATGCCCACGATCTCATTGCCGTGGCGCGCCGCAGTGTGGCGGAAGCACTGGAGGGTCGCGAGGTCCGGCTGGACCTGCCCGCCGACCTGCCGCTCTTCCGGGGGGATGCGGCGTTGTTGGAACAGGTGCTGGCCAACCTCATGCTGAATGCCGCCCGCCATACGCCGCCGGAGTGTTTCGTCCGCGTGGCGGCCGGCGCGGCCCGTGGGCGCATTTTCATCACCGTCGCCGACAACGGCCCGGGATTGCCGCCCGAGATCGTCGCGGATCCTTTCCAACGCTTTCGGCGCGGGCCCGATGCGTGTACCGGCGGGATCGGGCTCGGTCTATCGATTGTGCGCGGTTTCGTAGTGGCGCAGGGCGGCGAAGTCACCGCCGCCAACAATCCCGAAGGCGGCGCGTGTTTCACGGTCTATCTGCCGCTCATTTCGCCCGCCCGCGTACCCGACGATGAATCCTGACCGCGCCAAGCCGGATGTGCTGGTGATCGATGACGAACCGCAAATTCGCCGGTTGCTGCGCCTTACACTCAGCGATGCGGGGTACACCGTACGGGAAGCCGCCACCGGCCAGGCCGGCCTGGACGAAATCGCGCGGCACAGTCCCGACGCCATCATTTTGGATCTGGGCCTGCCCGATCTGTCCGGCGTGGAAGTGCTCAAACGACTGCGGGAGAAAAGTGCGATGCCGGTGTTGATCCTGTCGGTGTTGGGCCAGGAGGACCGCAAGGTCGCAGCGCTCGATGCTGGCGCGGACGACTATCTGACGAAGCCATTCGGCGATGGCGAACTCCTGGCACGGCTGCGGGCGCAGTTGCGCCGGATCAAACCGGCGGTCGCGACCAACACGTTTTGTTTTGGCGCGCTCGAGGTCGATCTCACCCACCGGCGGGTGCTCAAGGCGGGCCGCCCGGTAAAACTCACCGCGATGGAATATGCCCTGCTGATGCTTTTCATCACGCACCGCGACAAGGCCCTGACGCACCGACTGATTCTGCGGGAACTATGGGGCCCCCACGCCGAACGGCAAACCCACTATCTGCGCACCTATATGCTGCGGCTGCGCCGCAAATTGGAAGACGATCTCGATGCGCCGCAGTTTTTCCAGACCGAGTCCGGCATCGGCTATCGATTTGTGAGTGCGCCGCCGAACAGCGCACCGTCGTCCGAGGCCTGAAGAAGTTCCCCGCGCGCGCGGGAGCGGTTCATCTTTTGTCGATATTGACCGGTCAATTGTCCATATCTTGTACACCTGCGCTGGCATGTGCCTTGCGACATTAGACACCGTGTAATGCTTCCGGGTTTAGGGGTAAATCCGGGAGATTTGTGGCATAGAAATTCGGCGGCCCTCTCGCACAAAAGGGGGCCGCCTTTTTTTGCGGACGCGGCGGGGCGGCAACCAAACAGAAATTGGTTTTTACAGGAGGCCGCAGCGCAGAGAACAGAGGAATGATTCCCGCGGATTACGCGGATATACGCGGATTGGGAGCACTAGCTCGCCTCGTTAGTATGACTCAATTCTCTCCGTTCCCTCCTGTGAAAATCCATCCGCGACCATCAGCGCCATCCGCGGAAAATTCCGGCACCAAACAATGACGGTCCATGTTTTGTCGATGATTACAGATCAACTGTCGATATCGTGTATATAGGCTCTGGCATGCCGGTTGCGGTATCATGGGAGTGAATTACTTCCAGCGTGATGGGCATTTGAGCGAACCGAAACCGCCCAGTTCGCGCGACGCACGGCCAGGCCCCGCTGCGTTTCGGCCGCATCCGCCCGCCTCCCATCGCACGCCGTGAAAACGCTCGCAGAGGAATCTGGTCACTTTGAGTTTTCATTGTCCGGCTCGGATATCCTGGTGTTGGTAAAGACCACCGCGGACGAAGTAATAATCCGAACCTCCCGGGGCGGGCTTTCGGAAGAACGTAAAGCGGCGTTTGTCCGGGAACTCGCCAACGAAGGGTTTATTCCAGATAGTTATCGTTGGCGTGGCCACGCACGCTGGCACGTTGACCCCGCTTGGCCATGGGAGCGAAGCGCTGGCCTCAAGGCGCTTACCTTCCCCCTTATGGCAAAACTTTATGCGTGTTCTGGGGCGTTCTGGCTGGGCGTGATGGTGCTGCTGTTTTGGAGTGTCGCCCGCTAGAGAAACAGCCAGCCGGAGAGCGCCAGGATGGGCAGCAACACGGGCAGGCTGTACTTCACGATGTAGCCGAAGAAACTCGGGCAATGGACGCCGGCTTCGTGCGCGATGGATTTGACCATGAAATTGGGCCCGTTGCCGATGTACGTCATCGCGCCGAAAAACACCGAGCCCAGGCTGACGCCGATGATGAAATGCGGATGGGAGGCCAGCAGGGCGGCGGTATCCGGCGCGGCGACGGTCGCCTGCGCCAGCTGGAAGAAATTCGCGTAGGTCGGGGCGTTGTCGAGTACGGACGAGAGCGCGCCGCTCGCAAAATAGTAGTGTAGCGGGCTCGTGAATCCGAGGTCCCGGCCGTGCGCCGCGAGGTAGCCGAGCGCCGGCATCATGGTCAGAAAGATGCCCGCGAACAGCCAGGCCACCTCCTTGATCGGGCCGAACGAAAAATGGTTTTCGGCGTGCACCGCCGGCGGAGTGAGACGCCAGCTCGCGGCGGCCGCGCCGAGCATCACAAGTTCGCGCAGAAAGAACTTTTCCGGCAGGAAGACGGCCCCGACGATCACGCCGAGCCAGAGGAGGTTGTTCGCACCGGCGAAGCGCCACTGCTCCGATGATTGCTCCATCCCTGCGCGAATTTCCTGCGGCACCCGCGAGAAACTGTGCCGGTCGAAAAAATAGAAAGCCGCGAGGATCGCGCCGAGCGTACAGAGCCATTGCGCGTAGACGTGGCGCACGAGCCAGAAGAAAGGCACGCCGCGCAGGTAGCCGAGAAACAGCGGCGGATCGCCGACCGGGGTGAGGGCTCCGCCGACGTTCGAGACGGCGAAGATGAAGAATACGACGTGATAGGGGCTCACCCGGACCTTGTTCATGCGGATCCACGGGCGGATCAGGACCATCGACGCGCCGGTGGTGCCGATCACGTTGGCGGCCACGGCGCCGAGGGCGAGAAAGCCCACGTTGGCCAGCGGCACCGCCCGGCCCTTCACGTTGAGATGAATGCCACCGGCGACGACGAACAGGGAACCGACGAGGACGATGAACGAACCATAGTCGCCCAGCGTGCGGGCGACCGCCGTCACGCCGTCGGAGACGGCCGCAAAATAGTAGACAGCCACCGCCAGGCCCAGCCCGAGCGAAATGAGATGATAGGACCGGTCCCACCAATGTTTCACGCGCGGCGGCGTGAGCGGCATCGTCGCGATCAGGCCGAGCAAAAGTCCGAACGGCGCCAGCAGGAGCAGGGGAATGTCGCCGCCGGGCGCCGCGTCGGCCGGGGGCGCAGGGGGAAGAAGCATGGCAGGAGAGGGCAGAAGCCTGTTCGCGAAGAACGGGCTTCAATCCGAACCTGGCGCCAGCGGCGGACCCCCGGCTGGAGGATCCGGGCGCCGGAGATCAGACGGCTTGTTCGCCCTTTTCTCCCGTGCGGATCCGCACCACTTCCTCCAAAGGTACGACAAAGATCTTGCCGTCGCCGATCTTGCCCGTGTTGGCCGAGGCCACGACAGCTTCAATCGCCTTGGTGGTTTCCGATTCTGGCACGGCAACGGCGACGACCACCTTGGGCACAAAGTCGACCGTATATTCACTCCCGCGATAGATGTCCGTATGCCCTTTCTGACGACCAAAGCCCTTGACTTCCGCCACGGTCATGCCCGCGAAGCCGGCCTCCGTGAGCGCGCTTTTTACTTCCTCAACCTTGAACGGTTTGATGATGGCAATGATGAGTTTCATGAACGGAGTTGTTTTGCTGACCGAAGATTGAGTTTAGAGGGCATTGGTTTTGAGGCGTTGGCGGAGGTTGCGAAACAGCGTCCAGCCATAGCCGAGACCGACGCCGGCGGAGACCGTCCATTGCACGCCATCGGCGAAGAGCAAGGGACAGATGATTTGCACCAGGGCGAGCACCAGGAGCAAGTAGGCCACCCGGGCGCCCGCGCGGGGCATCAGCGACCAGGCATGTTGGAGCTGGCCGGTCTGTTCAAGCTGCTCATGCCGGCGCAGGGCGGCGTTTTGGAGCAGGCCAAACGCGAAGCCGATGACACCACCGGTCAAAACGCCGAGGGCGATACGGAGGGATTCCAGGATATGCATGGGAGTGGAGGACGAGGGTTGGTTGGCCGGGCCGGCTCAGTGGGCGAGCGGAGTTTCGGATTGTTTGTCCATCACCATGCCACCGTAGCCGGGGACGCCCATTTCGGGCACGTCGAGGCCTTCGATCTCGACATCGACCGAGACCCGGTTGCCCACAAGCTTTTCGGCGACGTAGTAGACGATGATCGACAGCACGGAGAGCGTGACGAAGCAGGTGGTCACACCGATCAACTCGGCCCAGAATTGACTCAGGCCGCCGCCGTAGAAGAGACCCTTGACCGTGCCGGCAACGCCATTCCAACCGTCGCCATAGGTGCCATCGGCCAAGAGTCCGATCGAGAGGCAGCCCCAGGCGCCGTTGACCCCGTGGACGGAGATGGCGCCGACGGCATCGTCGATGCGGTGCCGGTCGAAGAAGAACACGGATTCGACGACCAGGATCCCGGCTACGATGCCGATGATGGCGGCTCCGCCCGCACTGACGAACGCGCATGGCGCCGTGATGGCCACGAGGCCCGCCAGCATGCCGTTGCACATCATAGAGGGGTCCGGCTTCTTGGTCTTGAACCACCACATGTAGAGGGTGGTGGAGAACGCGGCGGTCGCGGATGCGAGCATGGTATTGACCGCGACCACGGCAATCCGGAGATCGGTGCCCGCGAGCGTGGAGCCAGGATTGAAACCGAACCAGCCGAAGGCCAGAATGAAGGTGCCGAGCATCACCATCGGGATGCTGTGCGGCATGATCGGATGGACGAGTTTGCCGCTCTTGTCGTATTTGCCGTGCCGCGGACCAATCAGCCAGGCGAAGATGAAGGCGATCACGCCGCCTTGCATGTGTACGACCGTGGAGCCGGCGAAGTCGACGTGGCCGTGGCCGAGGCCGAAATTGGTTCCCAATTGTGAAAGCCAGCCACCGCCCCAGACCCAGTTGCCGAAGACCGGATACATGAAGGTGCCGATGCAGCAGCCGTAGATCGTGAAGGCGGAAAATTTCCAGCGTTCGGCCGCCGCGCCCGTCGGGATCGTCGCCGTGGTGTCCATGAACACCATTTGGAAGAGGAAGAGCGCAAAGGCCGCTGTATCGTAGCCGGCCCCTTGCAACAAGAAACCCTTGAGACCGATCAGGCCGAAGGGATGGCCGAAGAGCGTCACGGTAAACTCATTGTTCAGCCCCGCGTAGCTCCCCATCGTGCCGATGGCCCCCATGCCGCCGAACATGAAGGCGAAGCCGCACACGTAGAACCCGAGCATGCCCAGCGGATAGATCATGAAGTTCATCGCCATCGTATGGCTCGAATTCTTCGCCCGGCACAGGCCGGTCTCCACGAGCGCGAAACCCGCTTGCATGAACATGACGAGGAAACCGGTGACGAGCGTCCATACGAAGTTGATCGACACCCGGTTGTGGCCGACGTTGTCGGCGAGCTTCAAGGCCAACGGCTCGGCTGCCGCCTGTTTAGTGTAATCGTCAAACGCCTTTTTCGCGTCGTCGAAGGCCTTCACCTTGTCCTGGTCCTTTTTGTCGTCGGCGCTCAAATCCGCGGGTGCGGTCACGACAAACCCGGGCACGTCGGCCGCCACGCCGGTGGCGGTGCCGGCGGGATCGGGCTTGGGATCGTCGGCGAACAACCGGGGAGTGCTGAGGCTGCAGAAAAGCGCGAGACCCGCGAGGACTGCACGCGACCAGGGGACGATGGGATGGAATTTTCTCATTGGGAGAAGTTTTTCTGAGTTATGGCTTAGCAGGCGTGGACCTGCACTGATCTGCTCCCTGCATTTGCATCGCCCGTACCACGGCGGATGGACAAATCATATAAAGTGGCGCCGCGGTTCATGAACAAAACATAGACGGGCTGCCGAACCTCCGGCCGCCACCGCCCGCCCGGGGGTGCGCATTGCGGTGGAACGGGTCAGGCACCCACGCGGCGCCGCGGCGCGCATTTACCGCATGCCCGGGATCACGCCGTGATTGTTTCGCGACCTAACGAGTGCTGACCGGGGCGCGGTTACGCTCGTCGCGGATGAACGCTTCATTGATCTCCTGCTCCAATCCAGTCAGAGCATCCTGGCAGAGGAGCATGGCCCTCCGATGCTCGTTCAGCGAAATGGCCAGGGACCGGACGTTGGTGTTCTCTCGCGAGAGCTTGAGAATTTGCGACCGGATCCCCGTGAACTGCTCGTAGCGCGCAACCGCCGTGGCCAGGTCCTGGTCGTCGGCCAGACCCCGGATGGCTGCCAAGCCGGCCAGAGCTTGCCGAACCGCCCGGTCTTCGCGGGTCATCCGTGCTTCCAACTCATCCATTTTGCGGTCGCTTTCTTCGGCGATGTGGGGCGGCAGCAGCGTCTGAATGCGCAGGGCCGAAATCCGCGCGTTGTCGGCCAGGAGAATGATCTTCTTGTTGTCGGGCGAGTTGGACTCGGAGCATCCGGTCACGAGGTGCGCCAGCGCTTCGTCCACGGCTTGGAGCGCTTCGCTGGCCGGGCCGAAGGCCAGGCGGTAGGCTTTTAGATTGGTGTTCTGAACCGCCAGGGCGAGGAGATCGCGGTCAATGCGCTCAAGATTGAGGAAGGACTGCGAAAACTCGGCCAGGAGGTCTCTTTCCCGCGGACTGCCGTTTGTGTCCAGCAGGCCGCTCAATTGCCCGCGTCCCTGTCGCAGGTTTGCCGTGGCGGTACGCGCCTCGTTGGCGAAGGACTGCGAGTCCTGATCGGTCGTGGCCATGACCGCACTTTTGGCGGACTCGGAAGCCGAGGCCAGCGCGGCGAGCATCCCGTTCACGATCTCGACCTTTCGGTTCTTCAAGGCGAGCCTGGCGGCCGGGGATTGCTCCTTCGACGTAACCAGCACGACTACGAAGATTATGCCGAATATTGTCGCTCCGACTGCCATCCACAGGAGATCTCTAAGTCCCGGTTTCATAGTTTTCCCCAATGTCATTGTTGCCCGAAAAGGCGAAGAAGAAGTAAGGATCCGGCTGACAAGCCAGGATTATCCGGCTGTCTGGCGATCTGGTTGTACACGGGATAACTCATCGATCAACGGTGGCCGAGTTGGATGATAAGGCCGCCAGCCATAATGATCGCGAGCCCGATCCAGGTCGAAGCCGGGACCGAGTCTTTGAAAACGTAGCGACCGCATAAGACGCTGACCAAGGCAAAAATGGCGACATAACTGCCAAATGCTTTTGAGAAGTCCGCCTTCACCGAATTTACCGCCAGCCCGTAGGAACCCAAGAAGACCACACCTGCCAACAGGGAAAGCAGGCCACCGCCACGCAAGCCGCGTCGAATGGCGGCATCGCCGCCCACTTCCAACAAAGCGGCGGTGAAAAAGATGATCCAGGTAAGGAATGTCATGGAAGCGGGCTTCGTCGCACGGGGCTGATGCGTGCTACCTTGTTGCCAGCCGAAAACGCAGGAGCAGGAACAGGGCGACAAAGAACAATATGGCGCCGAGACCGAGCAGCAGGCCGGCCAACACCGGTGTTCCTTGAATGCTCAACTTCCAGCGGGGAGGCCGCAGCCGTTGGCAATAGCCGGTCACCGGGACACGCGTGGGCGCAGCGAGGTCCGCCTGGAACGCCGCCATGTTCGGATACCGGCCGTCGGGTTTGCGTTGCAGGGCATGGAGGACGATTTCCTCGGCCTGCGGCGAAAGGGCGGGGTTCAAGAGGCGCGGCGCGACGGGATCCCCCGTCGTCCGTTGGTAGGCCGATTGCCAGGGATCTTCATTTCGAAATGGCACCGACCCCGTCAGCAATTCGTAGAGAATCGCGCCCAAGCCGTAAATGTCGGTGCGTTCGTCGATGGGGCCGTGCTCCACCTGCTCCGGCGCCATGTATTCGGGAGTGCCGAAGATCGGAGTGAGCCTGGCCAGTGCGTGGCGGCGGCGCAGGGGAGGGGAAGCGAGCCCTAAATCCATCACCCGCAGGGTGCGGTCGCAACAAATCATGATGTTCTCCGGCTTGAGATCGCGGTGGACGAAACCGCGGTCGTGCATGTAGCCCACCGCCTCCGCCACCAGCGCGACGATCTTCAGCGCATCGGCTTCGGCCAGCGGACGCGTTTCATATCCGAGGTGGGCGAGGGTGCAGCCCCGCAGAAATTCCATCACGAGATACGGACGGCTTTTTGCGCCAGCGATCGGGTAAAACTTGAGGAGGAGTGGATGGGAGAGCTTGAGGCCAATTTCCTCCTCGTGGCGAAAGCGCGTAAAGCAAACCGGATCGCTCTCGACGCTCAGCAGGGGCACCTTGAGGGCTACGTCGCGCCCTCTCTGCTGCAGGTCCTCGGCCCGATAGATGGTCGCCATGCCACTGCGCCCGACGATCTCGCGGACCAGGAATCTGCCGTCCAGAACTTCATTGACGGCAAGCTGGGGCTCGACGGAGGGCTCGATGTTGCCGCGGACCTCGGGGATGTCCTGGCAACAGACCATGTCCGCCAAGGGAGCCGGGACGATCGCGGGGACCGGGCGCATCGCCGTCCGGGCGATTTCGTCTTGGATCATATCTGGCATGGGCGGGAAGCCTCCTCTGCCGCCGAACGGTGGATTCCGGCGGCAAAGAAAATAGTTTGATGGAGATCGGTCGATGGCATGGCTCAGTCCGGGCGCTGGGCCATTATGCGGGATTCGAGGGCGTCGCGTTAATAAATGCCGGGACGATTCCCATTAAGATTTCATTAAGGCCGAGCGCACCGCGCGGCTACAGTTGAGCCTCGCGAAATACCCTGGCACCGCCGGCTGGCTCTGTCGGTCGGGCCCAATGCCCGACATTCCGTGAGCATCTGTCGGGGATAGACGGCCGATAAACCCCGACCTACCGCCGGTTCGCGAAACCCTCTTCGGCGAAGCTGAACAGATCCGCCTTGAACGCCGCCATGCTCGGATACCGGTCTTCGGGTTTGCATTGCAGAGCCCGGCGCACGACTTCCCCGGCCTGAGCCGACAGGGCAGGATGAAACGCTCGCGACGCAGTCGCGGGCTCCTCGGTCCGGTGAGACCCCCGCGACCAGACCGCTTCGTCTGCATGGGGAGCTCCCGGTGTCAGAAGTTCATAGAGAATGGCGCCGAGCCCGTAGATGTCAGTGCGGGCGTCGATCGGTCCATGTTCGACCAGCTCCGGCGCCAGGTATTGGGATGTGCGGAATTGTGAGGCTGATTGGCTCGAAACGTGGCGTTCTGGCGAGGGCGGAGACGCGAACCCGAAATTCATCACGCGCAGCGTGTGGTCGCAACAAAGCAGGACGTTCTCCGGCCTAAGGTCGCAGTGCACCACCCCCTGCTCGTGCATGTAGCCGAGGGCGTCGCAAAGCAGCCGGACGATCTTGAAGGCGTCGGCTTCGTCGAACGGACGCTGATCGTGGACGAGATGGGCCAGCGTGCAGCCGCGCAAGAATTCCATCACGAGGTACGGGCGGAACTTCTCCCCCGACACCGGGAAATATCTTTGCAGCAAAGGGTGCGTGAGCTTGAGGCCGATTTCTTCCTCATGGCGGAAGCGTGCGAAGCGAACGGGGTCGTTTTCCACACTCAGCAACGGTACCTTCAACGCCACCTCGCGCTTTCGCTGCAGCAGGTCGACAGCCCGATAAACGGTCGCCACATCGTCGCGGCAAAAGATTTCCCGGACCAGGAACCGGCCGTCCAGGATCTGACTGAGTCGGAGCTGGGGATCGTCCGAAGGTTCCAGACGATCGTAGACTTCAGGAATTTCCTGGCAACAGGCTACACCCCTCAAAGACCGGGCGGCGAAGGCCTGGGCCCTGCGGGCGGGCCGACCAAATTGGTTTGGGAGTTCGGTGAGTTTCATGGCGCTGTTCTTGGAACGACGCCAATATGCCCGATTCCCGGCTCGCGGACTAATCAAGTCTGGGGCGATTTCCATTAAAATGACATTAATAAGACTCGCAAAATTGGTTTACGCTGGTGGAGCGCGTTGACCTCAACGCGCTTAGAACGTCTTGAGGTCAAGCCGCTCCACCTAAAACCGTCACCATATCCGACGAGTCTCAGTCAGTCTTGAGCGCGACACATTCCTCATCCGCGGCCAACGCCAGGCCGTAGCCGACGGTACCTTCGCCCCGAATGAGATTGTACCCTCCGTGCTCCTCCAATTTCCGGCGCAGGCGGGCGATGTAAACCCGGAGCTCGCCGATCTTGTCGGCGACGGCGGTCCCCCAGATGATCCGGGTCAGACGTTGCTGGGGCACAAGTTTGCCGGCATGGCGGGCGAGAACGAACAGGATCGCCTCCTCGGTGGCCGTGAATTGGAGCCGGTGTCCGCCCACGGTCACGGCGCGCGTGGCCAGGTCAATCTGCAGGGCGCCGCTGATTACCAGCGGTCCGTCGTCCGACGGCGGTTCGCAACGCTGGAGCACGCGCAGGCGCGCCGCCAGTTCGGCGGGGGCGAACGGTTTTGCCACGTAGTCGTTCGCCCCCGCGTCCAGTGCGCGGACCTTGTCTCCGATGTCCGTACGTCCTGAAAGAATTAATACCGGTGTCGCACCCCATTCCCGCAGGGTTTCCAGCACCGCAAAGCCGTCGCCATCGGGCAAATCCAATTCAAGAATGATCACGTCCGGCCGGTGCTCCACGGCCTGCGCCAGGGCATCCCGGGCGTTCCGGCTCCACGACACCCGGTAACGTTCGCCCTCGAGGAGCGGGCGCAGCATGCGCCCGATCGCGGGATCGTCGTCGACGATGAGCACTCTGGGATGTGGTTTCAAAGCAGGGACCGCCCGCCGGGCGGCCGGGTCAGCCGGATTTCTTCGCGTCGGCGGCATCCAGCGCGAGGTTCAGCAGGAGCACGTTGACGCGCGCCTCGCCGAGGAAACCCCACTGCGGCGGCTCGATGAATTTCTCCACGAGCGCCCTGACCTGGCCTTCGCTCATGGTGCGCGCGGCGGCGACGCGGGCGATCTGGAAGCGAGCCGCCTCCGGGCTGATGTGGGGATCGAGGCCGCTGGCGGAGGCGTAAACCAGATCCGCCGGCACCGGCGCATCGGCCGGAAGCTTGTGCGCCTCGCGCAGAGCCTTGGCGTTGGCGCGGACGTTGGTCTGGAGTTGGGCGCTCGTCGGGCCGAGGTTGCTGCCGCTGGAACCTGCGATCCCCGACGGACCGGTGCCGTAGGTCGCAGCCGAGGGCCGTGGCCAGAAATACTTGGAGCCGGTGAACTGCTGGGCGAGCAGCTCCGAGCCGATCAGCTTGCCATCGCGTTCGATGAGGCTGCCATTGGCCCGGTCAGGGAATGCCAGTTGCGCGATGGCGGTCATCGCGAGCGGATAGAGCACGCCGCACACGACGATCCAAACGATTTTCTGACGGATCGACTGAATGATGAGCTTGATCATGATGTTTCCTTTCGGGGGTGGAGTCGGGACGGATCAGGGTGCCAGGTGGATGGCGACGAGCAGCAGGTCGATGAGTTTGATGAACACGAACGGCACGAGGATGCCGCCGATGCCATAGATGAGCATATTCTTGCGGAGAATCACCTTGGCGCCGAGTGGCTCGTATTTGACGCCGCGCAGCGCGAGGGGAATGAGCGCGACGATGATCAGCGCGTTGAAGATCACCGCGCTGAGGATCGCGCTCTGCGGCGAGTGCAGGAACATGATGTTGTAGGCTTGCAGCGGGCCGTAGCCGCCTTTCTCCGTCGCATAGAGCAGGCCGAACATCGCCGGCAGGATCGCGAAATACTTCGAGACGTCGTTCGCGATGCTGAACGTCGTCAGCGCGCCACGCGTCATGAGCAGTTGTTTCCCAATCTCGACGACTTCGATCAGCTTGGTCGGATTGCTGTCGAGATCGACCATGTTGCCGGCTTCGCGCGCGGCTTGGGTGCCGGTGTTCATGGCGACGCCCACGTCGGCTTGGGCGAGGGAAGGGGCGTCGTTGGTGCCGTCGCCGATCATCGCGATCAGCTTGCCGCCTTCCTGTTCCTGGCGGATGCGCGCGAGTTTGTCCTCGGGTTTGGCCTGGGCGATGAAATCGTCGACGCCGGCCTCGGCGGCGATGGCGGCGGCCGTGAGCGGATTGTCGCCGGTGATCATGACGGTGCGGATGCCCATCGCGCGGAGCTGTTGGAACCGCTCCTTGATCCCGCCCTTGACGATGTCCTTGAGCAGAATGACGCCGAGCACGCGGGCGTTCTCGGCCACGACGAGGGGAGTGCCGCCGGCGCGGGCGATCTTGTCCACCGCGGCGGAGACCTCGGCGGGATACGTGCCGCCCTGCGCGGCAACCCACGCCTGAACGCTGTCGGCCGCCCCCTTGCGAATTTGCCGCCCGTCGAGATCGACGCCGCTCATGCGCGTTTGCGCGGTGAACGGCACGAAGACCGCGTGCGGATCGGCCACCTCGCGGCCGCGGAGATTGAATTTTTCCTTGGCGAGCGTGACAATGCTGCGCCCCTCCGGCGTCTCGTCGGCGAGCGACGCAAGTTGCGCGGCATCGGCGAGCAAACTCACCGTGATGCCCGGCGCCGGGATGAAATCCGTCGCCATGCGATTGCCCAGCGTGATGGTGCCCGTCTTGTCCAGGAGGAGCACGTCGACGTCGCCGGCGGCTTCGACGGCGCGACCGGACGTGGCGAGCACGTTGCGCCGCATCAACCGGTCGATGCCCGCGATGCCGATCGCGCTCAAAAGACCGCCAATCGTCGTCGGAATCAGGCAAACGATCAGCGAGAGCAAAACGGGCAGGGAGGTGAGCACGACGCCGCTCTGGTTGGCCGCCTTTTCGTCGTAGACCGCCATCGGCGGCAACACGAACACGACAACGATGAAAAGGGCGGTCAGGCTGACCAACACAATGTTGAGGGCGATCTCGTTCGGCGTAAGCTGACGGCGCGCGCCTTCGATCATGGAAATCATCCGATCGAGGAAGGAATTGCCCTCCTCCGCCGTCACGCGGACCACGATGCGGTCGCTCGTGACGCGCGTGCCGCCGGTGACCGCGCTGCGATCGCCGCCGCTCTCCCGGATGACGGGGGCGGATTCGCCGGTGATGGCAGATTCATCGACGGTCGCGATCCCCTCCACGACTTCGCCATCGGCGGCGATCAGATCACCCGCCGTGCAAACGA
>DATJPQ010000081.1:0-10524 GCA_035506315.1 Opitutaceae bacterium | reverse complement strand
CGTATCGAGGAGCAACGAGGTCATGCCAATGACGCCATTCATCGGGGTGCGGATCTCGTGGCTCATGGTGGCGAGGAATGCGCTCTTGGCCTGGCTGGCGAGGGTGGCGTCGAGCGTGGATTGCTGCGCATGGGCGATCGCCTGTTCGAGCTGGCGATTGATCTCCTCCGCCGCCTCCTTGGCCTGGTTGAGCTCGGCCGCCTGGCGCTTCTGCTCGGTGACATCGACGTCGGTGGTGATCCGCTGGAGTTCGCCCTGCGAATCGCGGAACTGCCGGATGGTCAGCACCGCCCAAAGCACCCGGTCGCCGGGATGCAGATAACGTTTTTCCAGCGTGAACGAGTCGATCTCGCCGCGGTTGAGTTTCGCGAGCAGCTCGCGCTGCGCGGCGGCATCGTCGGGATGGGTGACCCGCAGGTAGGCGTCCGGGTCGTTGCATTGCTCCGCGGGCACACCGGTGATCTGCACATGCGCCGGATTGGCGATGCGGGTTTCGGTTTCCCGGCCGGGCATCAGCCAGGAGATGCCGACCGGCACGGATTCGAAGATGATCCGGAAACGTTCGTGTTCGCGAGTTGCCGTCTCCTGCGCCTGCTTGAGCTGTGTAATGTCGATCAGGGCGGTGACCACCTGCTTTTGCCCCGTGGCGGGGTTGGTGAAGCTGCGGGCCGTCAACGCTCCCCAGACGATCCGCCCACCGGGATGCAGGTAGCGAATCTCAGTGGTGTAGTTGTCGATGTCGCCTTGCGTGAGCTGGCGGTGGAGTTCGCGCTGCCGCCGGGCATCCTCGGGATGCACGAATCCGTCGTCGCTGCCGGGACTCGGCAAATGCCTGGGCTCGATGCCGGTCAGGCGCGCATAGGCCGGGTTGAAGATGCGCCCGGCTTCGTCGCCCAGCATGAGCCAGGAGATGCCGACCGGCACCGATTCGAAGATGAAACGGAACATGGCCTCCTGTTTGCGCAGTTCCTCCCGAATCCGGCGCCGTTCCGTGATGTCGGTCTCGATGGCCATGTAGCCGGTGACGGCGCCGGCCGGGTCGCGCAACGGCTGCACCTCGATGTCCGCCCAATAGAGGCGCCGGCTCTTCGTGTAGTTGGCGATTTCGACATGGAACCCCTGCTGCGCGGCAAGCGCGGCGTGCATCTGCGCCACCGTGTCGGGCGAAGTGGCGGGACCCTGGACCAACGCGCCCGGTTTTCGACCCAACACCTCGGCGAGCGGGTAGCCAGTCATCCGGGTAAAGCCGTCGTTAACCCATTCGACGCAACCCTGGAGGTCGGTGATGACCACGCCATTGGTCGTCGAACTCGCGACCAGCGCAAGACGGCGGTTCTCCGCGGCGGCGCGATGAAACTCACGGGTTGTTTCCAGGGCCAGCCGGTTCGCCCGGTCGCGCGCCCCGGTCAGGCTATAAATAAATCCGGCGACCAGGACACTCACCAGGATGCCGGCCCCCAGCACAAACCAGGGCAACCAATGACTGCTGGCGGCTATGAATTCCGGCCGGCTGCTCAGCCAAAGGGTCCATTCCCGGCCATAGGCCGTGAACGGCAATTTCAATCCGAAGGCCCGTGAGGCGAACACGGCCGCCTCCAGATTCTCGCCGGGATGATTGCGCACGGACCCATCCGAGTCGAACAGGAGGGCCGAGTGGTTCACCGTCGCGCCCTCGAATACATCCAGGTCGACCTGGCCCTCGGTCGTCTGGTCGATGCCGGCAAAGAAATCGTTCAACCGGATAACCGCGGTCACCCAGCCGGTGAGGCGCTCGCACCGTTCCGCCGCATTGACCGGCTCGACGGACGGGTCGCGATAAACCGGCAGCAACATGATGAGACCGGGGCTAAGGTCGGCCTGCACGGTGATCCGCCGGGTCAGCGTCGCGCGGCCGGTCAGCATCGCCTGCCGGGCCGCCTCGTACCGCGCCGGCTCGGCGGCGAAGTCGCGCCCAAGTATGGCGCCATCTTTGGCCTCGTTGCTGACCCGCGTGAGCACGTACAAGGCATCGCGGCCGGGAGCCAGTTGCAGGCTGCTCATATCGCGTCCCTCGGCGCGCTGCGTTTGCATAAATTCCGCCAACCGGTCCGGCTCGACCCTCTCGACATAACCGAGCAAAAATGTCCCGTGCTGCGTGTGCGGGGAGGCGCCGCGATCATACTCCGACCACTTGTCTTGGGTCACCCGCTCGCTGGCCCGCAACAGCGCCCGCGTTCCGTACAGCGCCTGTTCCGTCGAGAGAAACCGCCGGTTGAGCTCCGTCGTCACCCGCTCGCACAGCCGTTCGAAACGCGCCGTATCGTTCTGATGCACGGTCCGCTGCGCCAGCTTCCAACCGAGGGCCGACAGCGCCAGGCCGCCAACGAAAACCAAGGCGCAAAAAAATGTCGTACCCACAAACCAAGAGCGGGAAGCATCTTGTCCAGCTGGCATGTGATTAGTTTTCAAGTACTCTCAGCCGAACTTTTTCAGGAGACAATGCCAGAATCAGCCGGCGCGGCACGAGAACCGGCCGGAGGCCCGGGCGAGGGCGTTTTTCAGCTCTTCGGGCTGGAGCGGCTTGCTCAGATAATCGTCCATGCCGGCGGCGAGGCACTGCTCGCGGTCCTCGCGCATGGCGTTGGCCGTCAGCGCGACGATCCACGGGCGTTGCGCCTGGTCGGCGGTGCGCTCGCGCAGTTTGCGGGTTGTCTCGATTCCGCTCAGTTCGGGCATCTGCACGTCCATGAGAATAATATCGTAAGGCTGCCGCTGGAGAGCTTCGAGAACTTCAAGACCGTTGGTGACGACATCGGCGCGATAGCCGAGACGCTGCAGCATCAGCAACGCCACCTTCTGATTCACGGCATTGTCCTCGGCCAGCAGGATGCGTTCGGAATGCGTTACGGACGCGAAGGACGGGGTCGCGCCAGCTGAGACCGCAGAGGAGCCCGCCGCCGACCCGGGCGCGAAGATGCCGGCCAGCGCGGCATACAGCTGGGCCGGCTTGGCCGGCTTGGTCAGGTGCGCGGCAAACATCCCGCGCTCTTCCCGCGGCGTTTGCCCGAGCGAGGAAAGCAACACGAGCGGCAGCCGTCCCCTCGGGCCCAGTTGGCGAACTTCCTGCGCGAACGTCACGCCGGTCAGGCCGGGCATCTGCATGTCGACGATGGCGAGGTCGAAGGTCTGTCCGGTGCGCAGCCACGCAAGGGCTTCACCGCCGGTTGCGGCGGGATGCGCGACCGCGCCCCACTGGGTGGCAAGTGCGGCGAGGATGCGCCGGCTGGTGGCATTGTCGTCCACGATCAGCAGGCGGCAACCGGTGAGCAGACCGGGCGGGACCGCGGGGAGAGGCGGCAGCTTCCCGGGTGCCACCTCGGCTGCGATCGTAAAACTGAAGGTGGAGCCCTGGCCGACCGTGCTCTCCACCCACATGCGACCGCCCATGAGTTCGGCCAGCCGTTTGGCAATTGCGAGTCCGAGGCCCGTGCCGCCAAAGCGACGCGTAGTCGAGGAGTCCACCTGGCTGAACGATTGAAAGAGCCGCCCCATCGCCTCTGGCGGGATGCCGATGCCGGTGTCGCGTACGGTGAACTGCAGCGTGCAGAAACCTGCGGTGGACGGCGGCGGGTCGATCCGCCGCACGTTGACCAACACCTCGCCCTGCAGGGTGAACTTGAGGGCGTTGCTCAGGAGATTCATCAAGATCTGCCGCAACCGGGTGGAATCGCCCCGCACGGTTTCAGGCACGTCCCCGGCGATTTCGTAGAGCAGGTCGAGTTGCTTTTCAGCGGCTGTGGTGGCGAGCAGATCGAGCACGCCTTCCACCACTTCGCGGAGGCTGAAGAGTTCGTGCTCGAGTTCGAGACGAGCCGACTCGATTTTGGAAAAATCGAGGATATCGTTGATGATGGTGAGCAGGGAATCGCCGCTGAGGCGGATCGTCTCCACGTAATCGCGCTGCAGCGGGGTGAGCGGCGTATCGAGGAGCAGCGAAGTCATGCCGACAACGCCATTCATCGGCGTGCGGATTTCGTGGCTCATCATGGCCAGGAAGGCACTCTTGGCCACGGTGGCTTTCTCGGCGACCTCCTTGGCCTCGTGCAATTCCTCGGTCGTGCGTTTCCGCTCGGTGATGTCCACCACGGTGGACAGTTCCTCAAAGGCACCCCGGAGGTGATTCTTGCGGATGATGGTATAGGCCACCCAGACCACGCGGCCATCGCGATGCACGTAGCGTTTTTCCGTCGAAAATCGGTCGATCTCCCCCCCGGCGAGCTGGGCGTATAGCGCCTGCTCGGGGATCAGGTCATCGGGATGCGTGGCGCGAGCCAGCGCCCCGGGGGCCTGCACTTCCTCGGCGGTCAGGCCGCATAAGGTCAGATAGGCGTCGTTGATCAACCGCGTGGCGTGACCGTGCTCATCCACGTAGCGCCAGTTGATGCCGATCGGCATGCCCGAGAAGATCAGCCGGAAATGCTCCTCCTGCAGGGCCAGCTCCCGGGCGATGCGTTTGCGCTCGGTGATGTCGAGCTGGAGCGCCATGAACCCCTCGACCACGCCCTGGGCATCGCGCAGCGGCTGGATTTCGAGCGCAACCCAGACTTCGCGGAAGTCCTGCGTGCGGTTGAGCACTTCGCCGTGAAAGGGGAGGCCGGCGCCGGAGGCCTGCGCCATGGCCGCCATCGTCGTCTGGTCAGTCGCGGCGGTGGACAGAAAATCTCCCGGCCGCCGGCCCCGCACGTCTTCGAGGGTGTAACCGTAGAGTCGCGTGAAACCCTCGTTGATCCAGACGATGCGCCAGGCGGCATCGGCCAGGATCACGGCATTGCTCGTATGGCGGGCGACGAGCGCCAGCCGGCGCGCCTCCTCCTCTTTGCGGGCGAGGTCCAGCTGGGCCTGACGGCGCGCCGTAATGTCGACCTGGAGGCCCATGTAGCCGGTGAGCTTGCCCTCGGCATCACGCAACGGCTGCACCTCGATCTCCACCCAGTAGGAACGGCCGGATTTGTGGTAATTGAGTACTTCGACTTTGAAACCCTCGTGGGCGGCGAGGCGCTCGTGCATGTGCGCGGCCACGGCTGGGTCGGTGCCGGGGCCCTGCAAGATGGGGCCGGGTTTCCTGCCGCGCACCTCCTCAAGGGTGTAACCGGTGATGCGGGTAAAACCGGGATTGACCCAATCAACCCCGCCATCGACGCCGGTGACCACGACGCCGTTGATGGTATGGCTGGCGACGAGGGCAAGCCGGCTCGCCTCCGCTTCGGATCGCCGCAGGTCGGCCGTCATCTGCCGGGCCAGGAGCGCCGCCCGGCGCCACGCGCTGGTGAGCGACCAGGTGAAACCGGTGGCGAGAAGGGCGATCAGCAGCGCGCCTGCCAGCCGGACCCAGGGCAGGGCATGATTGCTTGCCTGGTCGAATTCGGGCCGGGTACTCAGCCACAAATACCAGGTGCGGCCAGCCAGGGCCTGCGGTTGCACCGTATGGAAGGTACGACGCTGAAAGTCTTCCGGTGGAACCGGCTGGTTGGCCTGGCCCGGCAGTTGTCCGGCGGCGAAAACGAGCGATCCGGGCCCAGGTTCGTCGCCGTCGAAAATTTCCAGGTCGATCTGCCGCTCGGTGGCGTCCAACACCGGCTCGAGGAAAAGATCGGCACGCAGGGCCGCATAAACCCAACCGCACAGGGCGGCTTCGCGTTCCGCGGGAGTGGTCGCCGGGGCGTCCGGCGCGTAGACCGGGCTCAGCAACGCCAATTCCGGCGCCATACCTTGGCCCCTGAACACGTTCGTGAGTCCGGTCAGCATCATCGTACCTGCGCGCATCGCCTGCTCAGCTGCGCTGCGCCGGTTGAGGTCGGTCGTGAGGTCGCGGCCGAGTGCGACGGCGTTTTCGGGCAGCGGCTCGAAGTGCGTGACCACATAGGCCCACTCACCCTGGCCACCCGGCTCGACACGAAAACCGGACACGCCCTCGCGTTGCATCTGGTCTTCCAGCTGCGGCAGCACGGCGCGGGGGATGCGGGCGACATAGCCGAGGCCCACGATGCCCGGCGACAGATAAGGTTGGATGGTGCGGTAATAACTGCGCCACACCTCCTGTGACACCCTCGGTTGCGAAGCAAAGTTGGCCTTGGCGCCCCGGACAGTCAGGGCGACCGTTTGAAAGCGCGTTTGAATCGCCGATGTGACGTTTGCGCTCAGCCGTTCGAACCGGGCCCGGTCGTTTCGCTCCAATTGGCGCCGCAACTGCCACCAAGCGACGAAGGCCAGCGTCACTCCCACGACCAGCACCAGCCACGGCAGAGCGGCATTGAGCCACGTCCGCTCACGGTGGTTGTCAGCATCGGCTGCCATGGTTCCAAATATGCGTGGGCGATGGCATCAGCCAAATGCTATTTTTGCGTATTGGACGGCGGAGCGCAGCTTGGCTTGGGGAAAAACGCCGGACAATTGGCGCTCGCGGCCACCTCCCGATCCAGAAGCTGGAAGCGATAGACAGGAGATACATCCGTTACGCTGCCTGCTGCGTGTGATCCAGTGCCCGCAACAGCCATTCGGCGGCGGTGCCGGCGGCAGGCTGCCGCAGGATCTCCTTCAAGCGGGCCGCCGCCGCTGCGGTGCGCTCCCGTCGTGCGGGCTCGTGCAAGCAGGCGCGCAACTCCGCCGCCAGGGCCGCCGGGGTCGCCGCGCCCTGGATCAGTTCCGGATACATCGGTTCCTTGAGCAACAGATTGGCAATCCCGAGATGCGGCACTTTCACGAGACGGCGGCCGATCAGATAAGTCAGCGGATGGGCGCGATACGCGACCACTCCCGGAATGCCCGCCAGGGCGCAGTGCATCGACATCGTGCCCGAACTGGTGAGCACGGCGGCCGCCGCCACGGGCGTGCCCAGACGTTGCAGGCGCACCCGAGCCGGCGGTGCCGCCGCCTGCAGCACGGCGAGGATTTCGTCGCTGGGATAGAGCACGACGGCTTCGCGTTCGCCCAGGGCGCGGAATCCGCGGAGCAGCACGGGAAAAATCCGCTGCACCGCCTGGCGCCGGCTGCCGGGCAGCAGGAGCACCGGGCCCGCCGGATCGTAGCGCACCGGCGCCGCGTAGCCCTCCGCCACAAACGGATGGCCCACGAATTCCACCGGCAGGCGCGTGTCGGCGTAGCATTCGACCTCGAAGGGGAAGATCACCGCCAGGGCATCGAGATCGCGCGCCATGGTGAAACGCCGCTGCGCCTTCCATGCCCAGATTTGCGGCGAGATGTAATAGAGCGCGCGGATCGGGCCGCCGCCCGCCGTCGAGAGCCGCCGTTCCCGCAGCTTCGCAGCCAGGCGCAGATTGAGCCCCGGGTAATCGACGAAGCACACCGCACGGGGCCGGTGTGCGGCGATCCAGCGCAGCGTCTCCCCATGGAGAGCCTGGAAAAACCGGTAGTGTTTCAACACCTCCCACAAACCCACGACCGACGTGGCCGTGAGGTCGTGCAGCAGCTGCGCACCGGCGGCCGCGAGTGCCGGGCCGCCCAGGGCGGCCACACGCAATCCTGGTTGCCGGGCGAGCGCGCCCCGGACCATGGTCGCCGCGTGTTCGTCGCCCGAATGTTCCCCGGCGATGACCAGCAAGTCGACACCGCCGTCGCGGGGCGGCGGCAGGCGCAGAGGCAAAAGCGGGGCGGCGGTCACGGAATCCGCAGCCGCTGGCCGGGACGCAGCGCATTCTCGCCTTTGAGCACGTCGCGGTTGGCGTCGTAAATCTCCTCCCAGCGGGTGGACGTGCCGTAGTAGCGCATGCTGATGCGCGTGAGCGATTCGCCCTCGGCCACCACGTGATAACGCAGCACCGGCGGCACCTGCTCGGGCGCGGGCAGCACCGGGGTGACGGGCGCCGTATTCGCAATGGGCCGCGCCGGGGCAATCTGGGCGCCGGGTACTGCGGCCGCGCCATTGATCAGGCGCGCGGCGGAGGCGATCTGGTCGAGGGTATTTTGGGCCTGCCGCAGGCGCGCGTTGAGGGCGGCATTTTCCTGCTGGGCCTGGATGAGGCGGGTGCTGCGGTCGCGTTCCGTGGCCTGCAACTGGTCGCTCACCCGGGCGGTTTCGGCGCGAGCGGCGGCGAGGTCGCGCTGGGCGGCGGTGTATTGCGCGGCGGCGTTGGCGAGGGTGGCGGCGCGCTGCTCGGCATCCTGCCGCGCTTGATCGGCGCCGGCCAGCCGGGTGACGTCGGCGCGGGCGCTGGCGAGGTCGCGCTGGGCGGCGTTGAGTTGCGCGGTCAACGCATCGAGCTGCTTCTGCTGTTCGGCGCGCTCCCCGGTGAGTTTGTCGTTGAGCTGCGTGAGCTCGGCGACGCTGGAGCCCTGTTTGTCCACGGCCTTGTCCGTCTCGGCGAGCTTGGCCTTCAAATCGTCGATCTCCTTGCGCTGCGCCGCCACGGTATCATTGGTCTGCGCCAGACGGGCGGTATCGGCCTGCAGGCCGGCGATCTGGGTTTGCAGGCGGCGGTTGTCGGCGGTCAGCTCGGACAGGGTGTTCGCCTGATCGCTGGCCACCCGGACGTTGGTGACGAGACGGGCGCGCATCTCGGCGAGATCCGTCGTGGCCTTGTCGAGCGCCTGGCGGTCCTGCGCCTGCTGCACTTCCAATGCCTTCTTTTCCCGGCCGAGCCGGTCGTTGAGGGCAGTGAGCTCGGCGACGCTGGAGCCCTGCTTGTCCACGGCGTTGTCCGACTCGGCGAGCCGGGTGCGCGCGTCGTCACGCTCCTGCTTCAACTTGTCGTTGGCGGCGGCGAGATCGCGGACGCGGGCGTTGAGCTGATCGAATTCGACCCCGCGGGTTTCGGTGAACGAGCGGTTGGTTTCGGTGAGGGCGCGGTTGGTTTCACGGGCCCGCTGGAGCTGCGCGGCGAGCACGGACACTTCCTCGGCGGCGTGCTTGCGGTCCTCGTCGAGCTGCGTCTCGAGCTGCCGTACCTGTGCCTGCAACGTCTGCATTTCGAGCTTGGTGGCCTGGACGTTGGGCATCGCCTGGGCGGCGGACGCCTGGGCGGCGAGGGCCGCGGCGGCGCTTTGCTTGGCCACTTCGAGATCTTTTTGCAGCTCGACGATCGTGCGCTGGCGTTCCTCCAGGGTCCGGGCCGCGCTGTCCTGTTGCGCGGTCAGTCTGGCGATGGTGTCAAGGTGGGCGGCCTGTGCCGCGTTGAGATCCGCCACTTCCTTGTCGCGATCGGCGCTGCCGGTGCGGTTGGCTTCGGTCTGGCGGCGGCTGGCGGCCGCGAGCTGGCTGTTTTGCTCGGTGAGCTGGGCGTTTTTCTGCGCGAGCTCGGCGTTGGCCGCCTGGAGGCCCTGTTGGGCGGATTCGGCGGTCGTGACGCGCTGGCGCAAGTCGGCCAGTTCCCGCACGCTTTTCTGAGCCTCACCACGCTGGTTTTGGGCCGCGGCCAGCTGGGAGTTGAGCGTGGCGAGCTGCGCATCCCTGGCGTCCAGCTGCTGGTGCAGGTTGGCAAGCTCGGCAGTCACCGTGTCGCTCACCTGTGCCTTGCGCTGGGAGGTGTCGATCTGGGCCGTGAGTTCCTGGATGCGCGCGGCATCTGCGGTCTGCTGCTTTTGGGCGGCCGCGAGCTGCAGCTTCAAATCGTCGGCCGTCTTCGCCCAGCTCGCCCGCTGACGGAGATCCGACTTGAGATTGTCGATCTGCAGGGCGAGTTCGGCGTTGGTCTGTTCGAGCTTGGCGACAGCCGCTTTGCTGTCGGTGAGCTGGCGGCTGAGTTCGGTCGGGCCGCCGATTGCGAGCTGGCCGGTATCGCCGGGCGAGGGAAGGCGCGCCTGCAAGGCAGCCACCTGGTCGCGGAGCGTCGCAATTTCGCGATCGGACGCGGACCGGGCCTCAGCCATGTCCTTCATGAGCTGGTCACGCACGGCACCGGCTTCGCGGGCGGTCTGCTGGGCCAGGGTCAGTTGCTGGCGCAGACTGGCCGTCTCCGCGACGGTGGCCCCGCCGGGCGCGGGGGCGGCCTTGGCCGCGACCAGGCGTTTGTTTTCCGCGGTGAGGACGTCGACTTTGGCGGAGAGATTAACGTTGGCCTCCTGCAGCTTGCTGGAGAAAGCCTCGGCCTCGGCGGAGGATTTACGCGCGGCGGCCAGCTGGCCTTCGAGCTGGCGGATGGCCGTGGCGAGATCGCTTTGACCGGCCCGGAGCTGGGCGCGCAGGCCTTCGGTCTCGCTTTTGGCGGCGGTCAGGTCCTGCCGGTTCTGGGCGAGCTGGTCGCGCAGCTGCTTGATCTCAGCCGCATCCGGCTGGGTTTGAGAGGGGGAGGCTTGTGGCAGTTTGTGCTCGGCGGCGCGCGCCTGGATGGCTTCGTCGCGGGCGGCGGTCGCCGCCTCTAATTGTCCTTCGATCCGGCGGATCGCGGCAGAGGAATCGCTTTTTTCCGCCTGGAGCTGGGCGCGCAGCAGCTTGATCTCGGCCGCGGCCGTATCGGAGGGAGTTTGCGTCGCCGCGGCGGCTTGCTGCAGCTTCTGCTCGGCGTCGGCGCGGGCGGCCTCGGCATCGGCGGC
>DATJPQ010000080.1:0-16552 GCA_035506315.1 Opitutaceae bacterium | reverse complement strand
CCTACCTCGGATCGGCGACGCGACCTGGCGAGACGCCGCTGCCACTTTGCCGGCTACATCAACCGCGCCGCGAGCTGGTACAGTTCGTAGGCGCCGAAGGCGATGAGGAGCAGGCCGACGGCAATGTTGATCGTGCGCAGGAGATTGGTGTTGAGCTTGCGCCCGAACCACTCGGCGAAATAGCAGAGCAGCACCCACCAGGCGGTCGAGCCCAGGAAGACTCCCGCCACGAGGTAGCTGGGTTGCAGCCAGCCCACCGTGTGCAGCATCACGCCGAAGGCCGTGAAGATGCCGAGCAGCGAGAACATCGTCACCGGGTTGGCAAGCGTGAGCGCGATGGTCGAGAGGAAGGCCATGTGCAGGTTGGGCGCGTGCAGCGGGCTGTCGCTGCGGACCCGTGGGTGGGCACGCATGGCAGCGATGCCCATGCCCAGCAGGATCAGCCCGCCGAGAAAGTGGAAGGAAAGCACGTGGCTGGTGATGAAGGCGGTAATCGACGTCACGCCGAAGACCACGACGGTGGCCATGAAAGCATCCGCCACGGCGGCGCCCAGGCCGGTGACGAAGCCCCGCAGCTTGCCGTCGGCGATCGAACGCCGGATGCACAGGAGGCCCACCGGCCCGATGGGGGCGGCCACGGCGAAACCGATCACGAAGCCTTTGAGGAGTAGCAGCACGCGGAAAAAACGACGCCGCCCAGCGAACCGGGCGGCGGCGTGAGCGCAAGGTTTTCGTTAAGCGCCTGCCGTGTCCGCGTAGCGGGCGATCCGCACAACGGTGTATTTCTCGTCGGAGTTGCCGGTCTTCACCTGTACGCGATCGCCGATTTTCTTGGCGAGGAGGGCCAGGCCGAGGGGCGTCTTGTAGGAAATGATGTGCTGGGCGGGATCGCCGTCCCAGGCGCCGAGGATGCTGAAGCGCTGGATGGCGCCGGCGTCGGTCTTCAGCTCGACGATGTTGCCGATGCCCACCTGGTCGGTGGCGGCGTCCTTGAAGTCCGTGATGCGGGCGTGGGCGAGATCGCGCTCGAGCTGCGATTTCTGGGCCATGAGGAGCGTCTGGTCCTGCTTGGCCATCTTGAATTCGGAGTTTTCGCGGAGATCGCCATGCTCGCGGGCGGCGGCGATGGCGCGGGAGTTTTCCGGGATGCGCTTCGAGATGAGGACCTCGTATTCGGTGCGTTTGCGCTCGTAACTGGGACGGGAGACGAGGAGCTGCTCGTCCTTGCCCTCGGCATCGGCGGCGACGAGCGACTGGATCGAGGGGAAAATCTTGATGAAGCGCGCGAGCAGGGACTTCTTGGTGAGCTCCTCGAACCCCTGGTTAAGCATGAGGGTGTTGGCGAGATCGCGGGCGGTCTCGCTGTCGGCCGTGGCCAGGAGGTCGGGAATCAGGTCGGAGTCCTCGCTCAGCACGTCGGCGAGCGGGATGCGACGCGAGCTGGAGGACTGGAGGGCCTCGTAGTCGATGGCGAAGAAGATGGCGCTAAGGAGCCGCGGAGTGATGAGGTCGTTGACCAGTTTGGCAAATTTCTTCGAGTGGCGGTTCTTGACGATCCAGAGTAAAACGGGTGCGCGGAGATTCTGCTCGGTCTGCCAGCGCTGCAGGGTGGCGGCGAGGTCTTCCGTGTAGTCGTTTTCGACGAGGAAATTGATGACCTCGGTGGTGAACTTGCCCTGGGAGGACTTGAGCAGGTTGAAGAGGATGTCGCGGCACTCGATGGGGTGGGTGTTCTTCACCAGCTCGAGGAAGCGGCGCTGGAAGTGCACCGGAATCTTCTCGGCGATGGTGGTGAGGTCGCGGGCGTTGGCGACGAGGGAGGATTGCGACGGCTCAAGCGTGGCGGGGTCGACCCCGGCATGCCGGGCGAGATTGTCGCGGACGACGGCGCCGTAGAGGCGCTCGGCGGCGTCGAGCTGGTTGCTGTCTTTGACGTTGTCGGCGACGCCCTTGAGGATCAGGGCAAAGTCGACCTTGACCTCCTGCTGGCCGGCGGTGGTGAGCAGCTCGTCGGCGAGATGGATGCGGCGGCGGGCGGAGCGGGTGGCGTTGAACTGCTCGATGAGCTCGGTCTCGGCCGCGACGGGTTCGTCGCGCAGCACATAACACTCGGTTTTCTTCTCCGGCACCGCGATGCGGGGGTCCTTGGCGATGGCCTTCTTGGCGGAGGACCACCACTTTTTGAATTTTTCCTCGCCGAGCACCTGCGCGAGCGTGATTTCGAGGTCGATGGCGGTGGTGGCGTTGTTGGGATAGGACTGGAGGGCCTCGGCGATGAGCTGGGCGGGCTCCTCGGCGATCAACTGGGCGATCTTTTCCGGCTCGGTCTCCTTGCGCACCAGCAGGTGTTTGGGGGACAGGATGTCCAGCGTGGTCACGCAGAAAGCCGGATCCATCGGATGGCCTTTCTTGCCTTTGAAGTCGATGATGAGGCGCTGGGCAGACTCATCGAAGCTCTTGATCCGGCCGAATCCCCAGCTCTTGTGCATGACATAAGCGCCGGGCGCCATGGCCTCGAGCTTGGCTTTGGCCGTCTTGAGGGACGGATTCTTGGCGATGAGCGCAGATACGGCTTCGGAATTCATGGTTGCGTGAGTGTGAGCCTGAATTGGAGAGTTGAACGGAGAATGCCGACCCTTGTCAAACTGTGTGTCAAAGCGCCGCAAACGGCCTGTCCGCCGCCCGCCGGCCTGGCGTTATGAACGCCGTCCCCCCGGGTAATCCCGCCGCCGCGTGGTCCGAGGCCGCCCGCCTCGTGGGGCGTTGGTTCGATCGCCGCGAGCGGATCGACGAATTGATGGAGCGCCTGCCGCGCAGCCTTACGGGGGTGGAACGGGCCCGCTGCCAACACCTGGTCTACGGGGTGGTGCGCCATGAAGGGCGGCTGAACGCGGCGCTCGGGCGGCTCGTGCCGCGGCCGCCGCGACTGATCTTGCGGGCGATTTTGTACGTGGCGGGGTATGAGCTGCTCGAAGCCGGGCTCCATCCGGAGGCGGCACCCGACGCGAGCGGTGCGCCGGCGGATTCCGGTCTGGTCGCCAAGGTGGTGCATCATGCGGTCGAGCGGGCCAAAACCCTCGCGAGCCCGGCCGAGGCGCGATTGGTCAACGCCGTGGTGCGGCGGCTCGCCGGTGCGCTGGCGGCCCAGGTCGCGCCGCCCCGGCTGGCAGCGGCGGGAGCACTGGCGGAATATTATTCTCATCCGGGGTGGCTGGTGGCCCGCTGGCTGGCGCAATACGGCGCCGACACCACGCGGGCGTTGCTGGAGTGGAACCAGCAGCCGGCGCCGGTTTACGCGCGCTGGCGGACGGCGGAACCGCCGCCAAACTGGCTCGGGCCGACCCGGTGGCCGGGTTTCTTCGAGGTGCCGTCGGGCCACTGGAGCGAGGTGGAGCCGTTGCTGGCGGGCGGACAACTTTACCTGCAGGATCCCTCGGCGCGTTTTGCGATCGAGCTGCTGGCGCCGCAGGCCGGCGAGACGGTGCTCGATCTGTGCGCCGCACCAGGCGGCAAGACGCTGCAGATCGCCGATGCCTTGGGCGCGGCCGCCGAAGCAATGAAGCGGGCGGGCGGGCCGCCGCCGCAAACCAGCCTCCTGACGCCGGCTGCGACGAAGGATCAGGCGGCGGTGGGGCGGGTCATCGCGGTCGATCTGCCGGGAGAGCGCCTGCCGCGTTTGCGGGCAAACCTGACGCGGGTGAAAGGCGTGGAGGCGGTGTTGGTCGAGGCCAACGTGGCCGGCCCGCTGGCGGCGGCGCTGGTGGCCTGCTGGCTCCCGGACGAGTATGCCGCGGTGCTCATCGACGTGCCATGCTCCAACACCGGGGTGATGCGTCACCGGGTGGACGTGAAATGGCGTTTGCAGGAGGGCGATTTTGCCCGGCACGCTCAGCAGCAGCTCGCGTTGCTGAGTGCGGCGGCGCGATGCGTGGCCCCGGGCGGCCGGCTGGTTTACTCAACCTGCAGCATCGACCCGGAGGAAAACGAGCGTGTAGTGGCGGCGTTCCTACGCGACCCCGGCGAACAGTTCACGCTCGAGACGCAGGTCATGAGCCTTCCCTGGGAGACGGGGTGCGATGGGATGGGGGCGTTTCGCCTCCGACGAAACGCGTAGTTTCGAGTTTCGGGTTTCGAGTTTCGGGTTCAGAAAACGAGGTTCCGAGTTCCGGATGTTCCGATTCCGCAACCCGGAACGCGGAACCCAAAACCCGAAACCGAGGGCGCGGCGTCCCGCCGTGACGCCTTCCGAATCCGACTTCGGAACCCGGAACTCAAAACTCGAAACCCAAAACCGAGGGCGCGGCGGGACGCCGTGCCCTACGGCACGAGGTCCATGACCTTCAGTTTCAGCACGAAATCGCGGCGGCCTTCGTAAAAGGTGAAGGCGATCTCGTTCGCCTGCGCGACCAGGGCCTCGAAGCGTTGCTGGCTCCAGCGTTCCACCGGCTCGTCGTTGATGCGGGTGACGAGGTCGCCCTCCTCCCGGCCGGCGTTGGCGGCGTTCGAGCCGGGAATCACACCCACGACCCGCCAGTAGGCGCCGGACTTGGCGAAGCTCATTCCGGAGCTGCGGCGGGGGGGAAAGGCGATCGGTTCGCGTTTGTCCCGGTAAAAGGTCACCTGGCTGCGCTCCTGATCGAAGGTCACCACGAAATGTTTCAGCACGCCGCCGCCGATCGAAGAGAACTCGTCGATCACGTTGACCACGGGTTGGGCCAGGGGGTAGTCGCCGAGCAGGATCGTCTGCGCCAGCCGGCCCACCGTCTCCGGCTGGTCGCCGGTCAGCGTGGCCCGGATCGCGCCCGGCCGCGGCGGTTGTACGAAGGTGACGTCGAGACCGAGGGGATTCAAATTGAGCGTGGCGTCGCTGCCGGAGTCGATCAGCGCGAGGAAAGTCCGGTCGCCGACGCGCAGCGGGATGAACGGCGTCTTGCTCTCGTTGTGAAAGGGGAGGGTGGAGCCGGGCTGCAGGGCGCTGGCCCCCTTGAGTTTCGCGAGCAGCACGCGCTGGTGCGGATAATCGAGCGTGAGCAGCGTCTCGCGAAACAACGGGAAGCCGAGGAGGCCGTCGATGCGCAGACCGAGGTGCAGCGAGATCGCAGTGCAATCGTAGATGCGCGCCGGCACGGCCTCGAACCGGGCGTCGCCCAGCTCGATCCGTTTCAACGAGGTCACCTGGAGCACGGTGGTCTCGCCGTCGGCGGATTTCACCGCCACCTCGCGGCCGACATTGTCCGTTGGCGCCGGCGTCGTGCCGTACCGTTCGGCAAACGCGGGCGAGACGAGGGTAACGTTGGCCCCGGTATCGATGACGAAATTGTAGGGGCCGTGGCGGTCCCACTTGACCGTGATGACGAGAAAATTGCCGATGAGCTGCGCGGGCAGCGAGACCAACGGGGAGCCGAGGGTGGTGCGGCCGGGGCGGGGCGGCTCGCGGCGAAACCACGCGGCCTGCACGGCGGAAGGAGGCAGCAGGCAGAGAGCGGCCACCAGCAGGCCGAGGGCGGAAAGCAGAAAGCGAAGAGCGGAAAGCGGAGCGCGGAAAGGAGAAGCCATACGCCGCAGGGCGGAAGCTTGTGCCGCCCGCAACGCAGCGAAAATCAAAAATCGGAAGTCAAAAATCATTTATGCGGTTTGGGCAGCGTCATGCTGAGGACGAAAGCACCCAATGATAACACAGCACAGGCGCCATAGGTTACATAGGGTCCGCGCGGTCCGAACCCCCAAAACACCAGCCCGGCCGCCACCGGCGTGAGGGCCCGCGACAGCGAGCCCAGCGAGCGGAAGATGCCGAGCACGCGACCCTGTTCGGCCGGTCCGCAATAGAGCGAGATGAGACCGGTCGAGGCCGGGTTGACCAGGCCGGAGCCCAGCGTGCTGAGCGTGATGGCGCCGTACAACATCCACGGGGCGCCAGCCCAACCGATCCACAGCAGACCAGCCGCGGATAACAACAAACCCCAGCCCAGGACGCGGGTCTCCTCCACCACCTTCAGCAAGCGGCGCACCAGCACGCCTTGCGTGACGATCGAGCACACCCCGAGGTAACCGAGCAGCCAGCCATTCTGGCGCGCGGTGTAGCCGAAGCGGTCGGCGGCAAGGAACGTGAGCGTCATCTCCATGGCCACGAACGCCACGGAATAGACGAAGGCGACGAGGTTGGTGCGACGCACGGCCTGATTTTCGAGGGCGAAGATCGCATGGAGCGGATGGCGCACCCGCGTTTCGGCGGTCTCCGCGCGGACCGTACGGTCGAGCGTCTCGCGGAACTGTCGTGAGATCCACACCAGGTTGAGCAGGCTCATCGCCAGGGCGATCAGGGCCGGCACTGAGAAGGGATTAATGCCGAAACGCGCCAGCCCGGGATGGGCCGCCAGTAAATTGTAATGGGCGGTGAGGGCGCCGAGCGTCGGGCCGGTGACGAGCCCCAATCCGAAAGCGGCCCCCACCAACCCCATCGCCCGCGACCGCTCCTCCCGACTGGTCACATCGGCAACGGCGGCGGTGGCGACGGAGAGGTTGCCGCCAAACGCCCCACCGATGACGCGCGACAGCACGAACAGCCAGAATGAGCCGCTCACAGCCCAGACGAGATAACTCAGCGCGGTGCCGGCGACGGTGAACAGCAATACGCGCCGGCGTCCGATCCGGTCGGAAAGCCCGCCCCAGATCGGTGCGAAGACAAATTGCAGGACGGAAAAGATCGAGCTCACGACGCCGCCGAACAAGACCACGGGCAAGTGCTGTTCGTTGCCCAACGCGCGGGCGGTGGCATTGGTTTGGGCCAGAATCCATCCCAGCAAACCGCTTTGGCCCTCCAGTCCGAGGTAGTGATTCAGCAGGTCGGGGCCGAACGGGAAGATGATCGAGAACCCGATCAGATCGATGTAGAGCGTCAGGAAGATGACGCCGAGGGAAAGCGGGCGGGGGGCGGCCGGGCCGGGCGCGGTGGTGGAAGTGGCGGTGGTGGCGGACACGGAGAAAAGACAGAAAGACGGATAGCGCCGGCCGCGCCAAGGCGCAACTTGCAGGGGCGGTGTGGGGCTGTCGCCAAGAGCCGCGTCGGCGAAACGCTCGCAGCTACCATTAGAATCCGATTCGGGGAAGACACTACCGGACCCCAGCCGCGCTCGGCGGACGTAAGGCGGGGTTCGGCCTCCTTCGCCAAGGCGTCGGCGGCCAGGGCGGCCCCACCCTGCATTACCAACCGGGTTGCTCGCGTCTCAGTCCTCACCCCACAGGGCGCGCAGTTTGCGTTCGAGCGCATCGCGCGTGTAGGGCTTCTGCAAAAACGCGGTGGGCCCGCCGGAGGCGAACGGGGAAGCGGAGTCGTTTTCGGTGTACCCGCTGACCAGCAGCACCCGCACCTCGGGACGGATTTCGCGCAGCCGGGCCAGGACCTTCTTGCCCGACAAGCCGGGCATGATGAGATCGAGCAAAACGAAAACGAAACGGTCGGGCTCGGCGGCGAAGATGGCCAGCGCCGCCTCACCATCGGCCACGGCGACGGTGTCGAAGCCGAAGGTGGCGAGCACGTATTCAGTGACAGTGCGCGCGCATTCCTCGTCATCGACCACCAGGGCGGTGCCCGAGTGCCGCCAGGCGGTGGATTCGGACGGAACGTCCGGCTCGGTCGCGATCGCAGCGCCGCCGACCGGCAGGTAGAGCGTGAAGGTCGAGCCGCTGCCGACTTCGCTGGTTACCTGGAGCGCGCCGTGGTGGCCGCGCACGATGCCCAGCACGGCGGCGAGCCCGAGTCCGCGTCCGGCAAATTTGGTCGTGAAGAAAGGCTCGAATATCCGGCGGAGCGTTTCCGGGGGCATGCCGCAGCCGGTGTCGCGGATTTCGAGAAAGACATAATCGCCTTCCGGCAGCCCGGAATCGGCCGCCCAGGAGGCAAGCTCGCTGGTGCGAACAAACCGGCTGCCGGTGCGCAAGGTCACTACGCCAGGATGGGCGCCGATCGCGTCGGCGGCATTGATCACGAGGTTCATCACGATCTGGCGGATTTGCGTGGCATCGGCCATCACGACGGGCAACGACCGGCCCAGCTCGAGCTGGAGCTGGGCTTGTTTGCCGATGGAGAGGCGCAGCAACGAAAGCGTACCTTCGATCAGTTCGTTGAGATCGAGGGATTCGACCTGGAAACGGCCTTTGCCGGCATAGGCGAGGAGTTGCTGGCAGAGCTCGGCGGCGCGGAGTGCGGCCGACTCAATCTGGCGGACGTGGGACGCGGATGGCGATGCGGGCGGCAGCTCGAGGCGAACGAGGCCGGCATTGCCCACGATGCCGGTAAGCAGATTGTTGAAATCGTGCGCGATGCCGCCGGCGAGCACGCCGAGGCTTTCGAGTTTCTGGGTTTCGAGGAGCTTGCGCTCCATCTCGACGCGTTTTACCTCGGCGATTTTGCGCTCGGTGATCTCGCGTTGTCCGCCCCAGACGCGGACCAGCCGCTCGTTTTCACAGAAACCGACGAGATTGAGCAGAAAATATCTGGACTGGCCGTCCGGTCCGGGCGCCTCGACTTCGGCATCCACGAGGCGGTAGCCGGAGCGGATGAACTGGCGGCAACCGGCGAGAAATTGCGGCCACCGCGCGCCGTAAAGCTCGGTGAGGTTTGCGCCGATGAGCTCCTGGGCATGGGCGCGGCCGTGGAGGCGGGCCAGCAGGTCGTTGCACTCGGCGAGGTAGGCCTGGGCGACGAGGCGTTCGACCTGCTCATCCTCGGACAGGTGCGTGGAGAAAGGTTCGCGGAGCTCGTAGCGCCAGAGGGCCTCAGTGCTTTGGCTCAAGAAGGCGCGATAGCGCTGCTCGCTGGACTGAAGGGCGCGCTCCGCTTCGGTCCGGCGCTGGATGTCTTCTTCAAGCAGCTTCTGCGTGGTGCGAAGCTCGGCCGTACGCTCTTTGACGAGTCGATCCACGGTGGCCGTCCGCTGCAGCATGGACCGGACGTAGATGGCGAGCAGACCGGTGATGAGCAGGCCACCCCACAACAGCAGTGCGGGCGTGGAAGATTTCTGCTCTTCGATCCAGGCGGGTTGCGGGCGGTACAGCACCTGCCATTTTTGCGTGCCGACCACGAAGTCGTAAGTCCGCACCAGACCGCGCCGAAATTCCTCTTCCGTGGGCGGGGGGCGTGGCGTCGGCCGATCGTTCGCCGTTTGGGCATAGACCAGCCGGCGGGCGGGGTCGGTCTCGGTAGGATCGATGATCATGACATCCATGACCATGCTGGAATGGCGGCCAAGCGCTTCCTCAATCATGGAACGCACGTGAAATACCATCTGCACGTAACCGTAGAACGGTTCACCCGCAGAACTGGGGTCGAAGAGCGGCCAGGTCCAGACCATGCCTTTATCGTTGGGAATGGGATCTTGGACGAGGTGGAAAGGCACCGTGGCGACCATTTGGCGGGTGGTGCGGGCGCGGGCGAGCGTTTCGCGCGACGGACCCATGCTGACATCGTAGCCGAGGACTTGCTGGTTGCCGGTCAGGGGTGTGACGTAGAGAATGGGCAGGTACTCGGCGCGCGCGCCGGCCCGCACCAGGCGGCCATTCGCGTCAAGTTCGGTGATTTGAAAGGGGAGCCCGAGCTCTTGCGTGGCGCGTTGTTCGACAGCGGCGCGGGCGGCCGCCGGCACCCGCGCCACCCACTCGAGCGCAGTGATGCCGGGGTAGCGCGCCAGAATTTCCCGCGCCGAGCGCTCAAACTCGGAGCGGGTCACCTCCTGGCTGCCGATGAATACATTGCGCAGGCTGAACAAGCCGCTTTCGAAATGGGAAAAAACCTCCCGATTGAGAGCCTGACGGATATCGGCCCGGCGGGAAAACTCGGTTTCGATCCGGGCGGTTTCGCTGCGCTGACTTTCGCGATAGGCCAGGAAGGAGAACGTGCTGCCCAACAACAGCACCAGTGTAACCGCGACGGCGGAACCCTGGCGCGGCCAGGCGGGGAGGCGTGGCAGCGGGCTCATTAGCCGTGCAGGATGCGGCAAACGATGCGGACTGCAAACCGAGAGTGGGGGAAAATCGGAATGCTACTGCATCTCGGTGGCGATGGAATCTCGACGACGGGGCACTCCCGGCGATTTGGCTCCGCTTTTTCGGCCGGCGGGTGCAGCCTGCCGCATGGAAAAACGTCTCTTCGCCGAACTCGGCCTGTCGCCCGAGCTCCTCCGGGCCGTGGACAAAATGGGCTTTGAGGAAGCTGCGCCCGTCCAGACCGCCGTCATTCCGCGGTTGCTCGCCGGGCGCGATGTTGTGGGACAGTCGGCCACCGGTTCGGGCAAGACGGCGGCTTTCGCCCTGCCGGCGATCGAGCGGGTGGACGCCCACGTGCGGAAAGTGCAGGTCCTCATCCTTTGTCCGACGCGCGAACTGGCAGTGCAGGTGGCCGAGGAAACGGGCAAGCTCGCCCAGTTCAAACGTGGGATCCATGCGGTGCCCATCTATGGCGGGCAGTCGTACGAGCGGCAGTTTCGCGCCCTTGCCGCCGGCGTGCAGATCGTGATCGGCACGCCCGGCCGCGTGATGGATCACATGGCACGCGGCACGCTCAAGCTCGACGGGCTGCGCATCGTCGTGCTCGACGAGGCCGACCGGATGCTCGACATGGGCTTCCGCGATGACATCGAACGCATTCTCGCCGCCACGCCGGAGCAGCGGCAGATGCTGTTCTTTTCGGCGACGATGCCGCGGCCGATCCAGGACCTGATCGGCCGGTATGCGAAAGATCCGGAATGGGTGAGAATCGAGGCGCACGCGCAAAACGCGCCGCAGGTGGAGCAGGTTTACTTCGAGGTCGACCGGCGATCGAAGATCGAGGTGCTCACCCGGCTCATCGATCTCCACGATTTTCGCTACGGGCTCATTTTTTGCAGCACGAAGATCATGGTGGACGAGCTCGATGAGCACCTGCATGCCCGCGGCTATGCCGTGGACCGGCTGCATGGCGACATGAGCCAGGCGCAACGCGACCGCGTGATGGAAAAATTCCGCCGACGCGGCTTCGAGTTCCTGGTCGCGACCGACGTGGCGGCGCGCGGGCTCGACCTCGACGACCTGGAAGTCGTGTTCAACTTCGATCTGCCCAACGATGCCGAGGACTACATCCACCGCATCGGCCGCACGGGCCGGGCGGGCAAGTCGGGCCGCGCCTTCACCTTCGTGTCGGGCCGCGAGCTCTACAAGCTGCAGAACATGGCGCGTTTTGGGCGGCTGAAGATTCGCCGCGAACGCGTCCCCTCGCTCGACCAGGTGGAGGAGGCGCGCGAGAATGTGTTTTTCGAGAAACTCCGCGCCACGCTCGATGCCGGGGCCTACCGGAAACAGGACCGCATGATCGACCGGTTGCTCGAACAGGGTTACCCGAGCACCGACATCGCCGCGGCGTTGATCCATCTGCTGCAAGGGCAGGGGGCGCCCGCCGAACCGGCCCAGCCGGCAATATCGGCCGATGCGCCCGGCTGGGCAATGAAGAGGATGGCGGACTCCCAACCGCCGGCGGCGCCGGGGGACGTCGCGCCTGCCTCTGCCGCTCCGACGCCCAGCGCATCGGCACCGCCATTCCCGACCAAGGAACGCAGCGTTCCAGCAGCCGACCACCTCGTTTCCGGCAACAAGTACGGCGCGCCGGCCATGCTGCGCAAAAAGAAATTCGAGCGCCCTCCGCGTGCGGGCCGCGAATCCGGCATGACGACATTGTTCTTCAACGTCGGCCGCAAGCACTTCGTCACCCAGGCCGATATCGTGGGCAAAATTGCCGGTGTGACACGCCTGCCGGCGGGGGTGGTCGGCGCGATCGATCTCCAGTCGCACCACTCGCTCGTCGATGTCGCGACCCCGCATGCTGCGCTGATTGTGACCAAGCTTGCCGGCATCCGCCTGAAAGGACGCGTACTGTGTCCGGCATTGGCTCCTACTGCGAAGGAATTAGGAGCGGAGTAAAAGCGCTATGCGCCGCGACGACAGCCTGGGAACTCATGGTTGACTGGGCTGCCGGGCAGTTCAGCCGGGATTCGGGATGATATCTGCGGCCGCCCTGATTCATGTTCAAGGGCACTCCGATAAACTCGGGTGTTTCGTAGCGCAGGCATCCTTGCCTGCCTCATCGCCCGATGCAGGCGGGAAGCCTGCGCTACTTACGGCACGGTTAATGGGAGCCCCTTTATTTTCGCTTGGCCCCGGTTTGGTGCTAACGCCAGCTTGGCTTGAGTTAGTCGCTTGATGGTCGGAAGAAAGGTTGGCCCTTATTAACCGGGATAGCCGAGTGGTTTTCTAAAGAAAGGGTAAATTGGCATGCGTGAAAGGCTAAGCGCATGGATTAATCTTGTCTTTTGCAGAGAGATTTGCGAGCTTTCAGTCCTCGTTTGCAATAAGTTCCAGTTTTTTACAGTAGTATTCTTTTACAATTCACAATTTTTCTACGCAGCGGACGATTGGTACCGATAATTGTTAGTTAGGCCACAGTGGCAGCCGCCGCGCAGTTACACCGCATGCTGTTTTCCCCAAAGACCAAAGGTTATTTCATCGAGCAAACCGAACACGCCTGGTTCATGGCGCGTACCTCGGCCGCGGGCATGCCGTCCGTAATTGAAGAGTTCAGGGAAGTGCCTTTGAACGATGCCAACGCCCTGGCCGCAGCTCTCAAGGAAATCCAGCCCAAGAAAAGTCCGAGCGGCTACTTGCACGCCACGTGCGCCATCTACCCCCCAAAACGCTTGGTACGGAGGGCGAGCTTGGAATTGAAGCGGGTCAAGGAGCCCGGCTACCTCGCGGAGGTATGCACGCAGCAATTTCGCATCGAGGCGGAAAAATATACCCTGGCGGTCCTGAATTCGACGGACGGCTCCGACTACGAAATTAACAAGGCCTCCAGCAAAGAGGTCTTGTTCTGCGGTCTGCCGGGCGAGGATATCGTCACGATCCAAAATGCGCTCCTCGAGAGCGGAATCTATCCCGAGCGGCTCGAGCTCGGATCCGTGTCGCTGCTTGGTGGCATCGTCGATTATCTTGCCTTGGGTAAATCCAAGACCCCCACGCTGGTCCTCGAACTCGGCGGCGATACGACCCATTCTTACATCGTCAGCGCGGGTGGGGTGGACGCTTCGCGCCCCATCCCCCAGGGCATCGAAGCGATGATTCCGGTCGTGCAAAAGGAACTGGGGCTGAAAGACGAAGAATCGGCCAAGAAGCTGTTTTACTCAAACACCTTCGATTTCACCGGCATGGGCCCGCAACTCATCAAGCGATTGCTCAAGGAGCTGCAGTCTTCCATCGGATTTTACGAAGTCCAAACCGGCCAGTCCATCGGACAGGTGATCTGCACGCTGTTGCCGGCGAAACTCGGCTGGCTGGAAAACTCCATCGCCACCGCGCTCGGCGTCACGGCTTTGAAGTTCGATTTCAACCCATGGCTGCAGGCGCGTCAGATCAGCGTCTCCGACCATGCGATTGGCGCCGGCCTCGATCGACGCTGGCTCGGTCTGCTTGCCCTGATCGCCCGCTACAACCTCCCCGAAGCCGCCCATGCTGCCGCTGCTGAAAAAAAAGACTGAGGCCGCCTCGGCCGCAACGCAGATGCCGGCCTGGCATCCGAGCTTCCGCAATTACGAGCGGTTGCCCGACATCAAGGTGGTGCGCACGGTGTTTTTCGTCAACGCCGTGGCCATCACCGTGGCGCTCGCGATTTTCACCTTTTTCATCTTCAAGGAATACCACCTCTACAGCTTGCGTCGGCAGATCGCCGACGTCCAGGCGCAGAGCAACCGCGACCGGCGGGGCAGCGACCAGGCCATCGCATTGTTCAAGAAATTCCAGGGTGAGGAAAAGAAAATCCAGGAGGTCGACGCCTTTCTTAAGTCGCGCCCGTTGATCTCAGACCTGCTCCTCCAAATCGGACAGACCCTCCCGAAAAACATCGCGCTCACCTCCTTCGATGAGCACGACAACGGCCTCGTCATACGGGGCTCCGTGCGGGGTGCGCCCGAACTCGCGAGCGGCGAAGCCTCCAACTACGTGGAGCAACTCCGCGGCGACCCGGGCATCAAGGCGCTGTTCGACGAAATCACCCTCACCAGCATCAGCCGCAATGCCCAGACCGGCCGGCTCAGCATCGAACTGTTCCTCAAATTCAAAGGGGCGAAAAAATAATGGCCATCTCCAACGAACAGGTGATCGCCTTCATCAAGAAAAATCCCATCGGGATTGGCTGTGGCGCGCTCTGCCTGGTGCTCGTCGCCGCGATGTACTATCGTTCCGATTTGTTACCCGCGGCTGAAACCGAACTGGATCAACAATCCATCGAGGCCGAGCGCCTGGCCAGCAACCTCAAGAATGCGACGCAGCTCCAGGAGCAGCTTGATGCGATGGTGGTCGCCGGCAAGCAGGTCGAGGCCCGACTGGTGCAACCCGGCGATCTGGCGAAAAACCAGCAGTACTTTTACAAACTGGAGGCTGATACCGGCACCAAAATCGACTGCCGCCAGAACGCCCTGCCCGCCGCCAAGGAGCGCAAGACTCTCTATTTGAGCGTGCCCTACACCGTAAATGTGCAGGGCGATTATTCCCAGATCCTGAGTTTTCTCCGACAACTCGAGAGCGGCGCCCATTATTGCCGGGTGCTCACCGCGACGCTGGTGTCCGGCGGAACCGGCGCGGGCGAAGGCGCCGAAAACCCGTTGACCCTCAATCTTAACATCGAACTCCTCGGCCAGCCATGAGCCCGGCACTTTATCGAGTCATTGGTGGCGGCGTTGTACTCGCGATCGCGATGGTCCCGTCGGTTCACGCCGCCCGGGCCGAGGTGCAGTCCGATCTCGTGCCGTCGGCCAAACGCGCGGTGATGGTTGAACTCGCCGGCAAGATCGCCCGGCAGCATAGTCCGGTGCCGCTGCCAGCCGACTACCCCCATCCGTTCAGCCCCCCCGGATTCGAGCAACGCGATCCCGAAGAGGAGAAGGCCAAGGCCATCGCCCAGACAACGAGCGAGCCCGCCAAACCGGCCGGCGACCGCCAGATTCTCGAAGCGATCGCACCCCGGGTCACGCCGGATGGTACGGCGATTCTCCCCCGCACCGGCGAACCGGTCCTGTTCTTTCGTCAAAAGAAGCTCAAAGTCGGCGACCACCTCACAATTACCTTTGATGGCCACGATTATGAGGTAGAAATCACAGCCATTGACCGCACCACTTTTTCGATGCGCCTCAATCGTGCTGAAATCACTCGGCCCATCCAACCAGGGAAGTCCCCATGAGAACCAGCCCGCTCCTCCTCACCCTTTTTCTCGCCGGCACACTCAGCACCCCTGTCTGGGGCCAGACTCCACTCGGCGCCACCCAGCCCGCTACGACCCCCCAGCCCGCGGCCGCCAAATCCGCGCCGGTGACCGCTCCTGCCTCGGTCGCTCCCGCCGCCGCGCCCACGCCCGCACCCGCGGCTCCGGCCGGACCTGAGGTGAAGATCAAGGATACCGAACAGGCACCCGGCGTTGCCGCCAAAAGCGGCAAGGACGCCGCGGGGCATGATACCCTCTCGGTCGATTTTCCCGAGGAGGAAATTCGCAACATCCTCCGCAACGTTGCCGACCTCTTCGAGCTCAACCTCGTGATTCCGGAAACCCTCCAGGGCAAGACCACGGTGAAATTGCGCGATGTCACCTGGCGGCAGATCTTCCAGGTCGTGCTCGGCCCGGTGGGCTACACCTACGTCGAAGAAGGCAGCATCATCAAAATCGTCAGCAACGAATCGCTGCAGCAGGAGCCGACCTCCACCGAGGTCTTTGTCCTCAATTATGCCCGCGCGTCCGACATCCTGCCCACCATCACCTCGCTCGTCGATTCCGCCGCGGGCGGCAAGATCGTGGTCGATTCCCGGAGCAATGCCCTCGTCATCACCGAACGGCCGACCCGCTTCAATCGCATCCGCCCGATCATCGAGAGCCTCGATCGCGCCACCGATCAGGTGATGATCGAGTCGAAGTTCATCGAGGTCACCGATAGCGACGTCAAGAATCTCGGAGTCAACTGGGCCTCGCTGCAAAATTACAAAATCAATGCCCTCCCCTCTGGCAATGTCACGCGCACCCGCATTGAACAACTCAACGATGAAACCAAAACAGGGGTCGGTACTGTGAATGGCAACTCGAGCGTGACGGGCATCACAACCGCCGCCGTTCAGAATAACGCCTCCACCAATAGCAACTCCGTGACTTCCACTGGCGGTGTAGTTACCGGCACCTCGACCACCGGTAGCACGGGTTCCATCACCAACTCCGTTGCCAATAACATCACGACGAATACGAACGACTCGCTCAACAACACGCTCCAGCTGTTGAGCTCCATCACCAACACGGGTGGGACCGACCGCAACCTCAATGCGGTGTTCTCCGCCGATCAGTTCAGTGTGTTGCTCAGCGCCCTCTCCACCCTCGGCACAACCCGCATCGTCTCCAATCCCACGATCGTCACGCTCAACAATACCGAGGCCACCATCGACGTGGGCGAGGAGTATCCCATTCCGAAATACCAATATAACCAGCAGACCGGCTCCTTCG
>DATJPQ010000079.1:0-3743 GCA_035506315.1 Opitutaceae bacterium | reverse complement strand
GTGGCCGTTCTCGAAAACGCTCACCGCGCTGGCGGTCACCGGTGTGGTGATCTCCGCGATCTACGGGCTGCGCGCGGCGGCGCACGTGTTCTTTGGGGCACCCACGGCGCAGTTCGCCAAGGTCGCCGCCGAGCGCCCGCCCCAGGACCTCAACTGGTGCGAAAAGATTCCCGCCCTCATCCTGCTCGCAGCGCTGCTGTTTCTCGGTTTCTGGCCGAAGTCGATCACCACGCCGCTCAACGCCACCCTCACTGCGCCGCCACCGCCGGCCCTCGTGCAACTGGCCGCCAAGTAACCGCCTTTCCGGATGAATCCCGTCTTCCTCCATCAAGCCGCGCTCGACGCCCTGCGCAACCAGTGGGTGGCCATCATGCCCGAGCTGATGCTCGGCGTGATTGCGCTCACGCTGCTCGTGCTCGAGTTGGTGCTGCCCAAGAAGCACCACGACCTCATCCCGGGCATTTCCATCGCGGCGCAACTCGGCCTCGCCGCCGCGCTGTTCGTCAACTTCCGCTTTCCCATCGGCGCCGAGACCTTCAACGGCCTCCTCCACCACACGGTGTGGAGCCAGTATCTGCGGCTCTTCTTCCTCGCGACGTCGATCCTCGTGAGTTTCCTCGGCACGATCGCGCTCGCGAAACAGAGGCTGCCGCGCATCGAGTTCTTCCATCTCGTGCTCGTGGTGACGGCGGCGATGATGCTCCTCGCGCAGGCCAACCATTTCCTCCTGCTGTTCGTCGCGTTCGAGACCGTTACCATCGGATTTTACATTCTCGTCAGCTATTTTCGCACCAGTCCGCTGTCGCTCGAAGCCGGCCTGAAATATCTGATCATGGGCTCGCTGAGCTCGGCGATCCTGCTCTTCGGCATCATGCTGCTTTACGGCGTGGCCGGCAACCCGGCGCTCGCCGGCAGCTCCGGCGAGGCGATGAATTTCGACGCCCTCCGCCGGTTTCTCGCGCTCAATCCGGACAACCTCCTCGCGAGCGTGGGCATCGTGCTCGTGCTGTGCGGCGTGGCGTTCAAGATCGGCGCGGTGCCGTTCCAGATCTGGATCCCCGACGTCTACCAGGGCGCGCCCACCCCGGTCACGGCCTTCCTCGCCGTGGGGTCCAAGGCGGCGGGTTTTGCCGTGCTGCTCGTGCTCACGCAGACGGCCTTTGCGCCGTACCAGGGCCTCATCATCCCACTGCTCGGGCTGATCGCAGGGGCGACAATCATCTTCGGCAACCTCGCCGCCCTGACGCAGCACAACGTAAAACGCCTCATGGGCCTCTCCGGCGTCTCCCATGCCGGCTATCTGCTCATCGGCGTAATCGCCGCGTACAGCGAACCGCTCGCGCTCGGCGCGGTGTTCTTCTACCTGACGGCGTACCTGTTGGCGGCGATGGCGGTTTTCGGCGTGATGACGCATCTCGCCGGTGCCGACGATGCCGACCAGGAACTGGAACACTACCGCGATCTCGCCCGGGAGCGGCCCTTCCTCGGCGTGGTGCTGGCCGTTGGGCTCGGCTCGCTCGCCGGCATCCCGCCGCTGGCGGGCTTTATCGGCAAGCTGCTCATCTTTGTGGCCGCGTTCAGAGCCGGACTCTATCCGCTGCTGGCGGTGGCAATCGTCGGCGTGGTGATCTCGATCTATTATTATTTCGGCTGGATTCGGGCGGCCTTCTTCCCGACGCCAGGCGCGCCGCAGGCCGGGGGTGAAACAGCCCCGGGCCGAGTTTTTGCCCCCGTGGCCGCCGCCACCGGCCTGACCCTGGGCGTGCTGGCGCTGAGCTCGGTGATCCTCGGCTTCTACCAGGGCGCTTTCGGTCAGTGGCTGCTCTCGCGGTGAAGCGCCACGGCCGCGGGATGGCCTATTTCAAGGCGTGTCCGGCGGGGCGGCTAGACCTGCCCTTTGGCGCGCGATGTTCAGGTTGTTGCGGACGGAATCGTTGCCCGGCATCAGCCGTGACGCCGTCTCTAGCTGATCGATGGCATCGTAAGTCCGGCCGGCGTTGAGCAGGAGGGTGCCATAATTATAGTGTGCGAGGCCGTTGCCGGGTTCGAGCCGCAGTGCTTCGCTGTATTGCGCCACCGCCTCGTCCGCGTGGCCGGTCCGGGTCAAGGCATTTGCATAGTTGGCATGAATGGCCGACATGCCCGGGCTGAGTCGCACCGCTTCCGCGAGATGTTCCAGCGCCTCGGCTGGGTGCCCCTGTTCGAGCAGGGCGTTGCCCAGATTGCAGTGCGCATCGGAGGATCCGGGTTGGAGGCGCAACGATTCCTCATAGTGGTGGATGGCGTCTGGCATCCGGCGCAACTGGACCAGGGCGTTGGCCAGGTTGTAGTGGGTATCGGCCGAGCGCGGGTTGAGGCGGAGCGCCTGCTCGAAATGCGCCACGGCCTCCGCCGGCTGCCCGGTGTTCATCAACGCGATTCCCAGATCGTAATGACCCTGCCAGACATCCGGATTGCGGGCGAGCGTGTAGGTCCAGAAGACAGTTTCGCTCTGATAAACCGCGCAGTCGCAATAGGTCATTGCGGCGAGCGCAACCAGGACGAGCGCCACCCCGCCGATTGCATACCGGCGCAGCAAAGACGGCAGCCGGTCGGAGAGCACGCCAGCCCCGGCGACGGCGAGTCCAACCATACCGACGAGTGAGACGTACACGAAATGATCGGCGACCCAGGAAAAACGCATGTACGTCATGCCCACGAAGCCCAGCACCGGGACGAGGTTCAACCCAAAGAAACCGAGGCCCAGCAGCACGTGCCGCCCCCAAGTCGTGCGTCGCCGCCATGCGACGAAACCCACCGCGCCGAGCAGCAGCCACGGCGTGAATTGCAGGAGCGACGGCGGTTCGACCGCCCAGCGCGGATACACTGGCACCAGCCCGACCGGGCAGAGGCATTTGCCCAAATAGAACACGAGCGCCAGTCCCGCACGCGCCACCTGCCCCGGCCGCCCGACCATCGGCAGCGGTTCGGGGCCGATCGAGTGGTATCGTTGATACCACACCGTCACCAGCCCCAGCGCGAGCGCCACGGCGAAAAACGGTGCGCTGGTCTTCAGGTCGTGGCGCCCGATCCGTCCGCGCTTCCACCACGCATGGAGCAGCAGGACCGCCGGCAGCATCACGACCGAGGTCTTGCACAACATCGCGGCGAGGTACCACAGCAACGCCAGGACATAGTCCCGTTTCTGCCGCCGCGCATCATATTTGAGATAAGCGGACATCGCCAGCAGGAGCGGCGGCAGCGAACTCGTGTTCTTGAGTTCGGCGATCCACGCCACCGACTCCACCACCACCGGATGAATCGCAAACAGCAGTCCACCGAGCCACGCATAGCGGAGGCCGAACTGGCGCAGCAGGCGCACCAGCAGCAGCGCGCTCAGGAGATGCAGGCCCAGGGTCACCACATGGAAGCCCAGGGCGTTGTCCTGCCACGCCTGCCATAGCAACCATTGCAGCGTGGATTTCAGGGGAAAAAAGTCGGGAGTTGGCGGAGCGATCCAGAATTTCCACCAACCGTTCGGGTCGCGGAGCAGGGCATTGACGGTGATTTCCGGCTGGTCGTCCCAAATCCACGTGCCGCGCAACGCGGGCCAGAAGACCGCAGTCCCGATGACAATGATTGCCACCGCCTGTCCCAACCGCAGCAACACATCGGTGGACAACGGGGCGGCGGTGGACGAATGATGCTCGGGCGATGATTTCGACATCCGGTGTGAGAATCCGCGACCCAGTTCTTTCAACGCC
>DATJPQ010000078.1:0-6698 GCA_035506315.1 Opitutaceae bacterium | reverse complement strand
GGTGAGGCCGTGGAAAATCGTGCCCTCCTCCGGTGTGCCGACATAGCTGTTGAACTTCGCGCGCCCTTCGAGGCCGATGACCTGCGCGATCTCGTGGTGCAGCGTCGCGTCCCACATGGCGGCCAGGCCGATCGCCTGGGGAAACACCGTGGCGGTGCCGGTATTGGCGACACCGTGCAGCGCCTCGCTCCACCAATCGTACTTGGGGATGCCGAGCCGCGCGACCCCGGGAGTGGTGTTCTGCATCATCGAGGCCTTTTCCTCGAGGGTCATGTGCGAGATAAGATCCCGGATGCGGGCCGGCTGCGGCCGAGCCGGGTCGAGGTAGGCCGGCGTGGGCTCCTGTGCCAACACCGGTGCGATGGAGAGGGCCAAGAGGACGAGCAGCTTGGAGTGAAGATTCATATGAGACATGGCGAGGGGTGGAATTGGTGAAGGAAAAGAGGATTGTTTACTGGCGAGATATGCCAACCACGATTTGGGTGATGGAGTGCGCGGAAAAGCTGTAGTGGATCGTCGCGCCATTCGTGGCAACTTGTTCGGTCCTGGGTGCATTGATCCCGCAGTGCAGGGGGCGGCCGTATTCGGCGCGCTTGTCCGCCCAGCAGGTGCCGACTGGAGTACTCTCCACGACGTTCCAAGCTAGCTCCATACGCCGGGGCCGTTGGTCCTTCGGTCCAAGGCCATCGCGCCAGTCGTGGCCGGCGACGATGACGTGGTCGACGCCGATCTTTATGGTTTCGTTTGTGCAAACCTGGCGTCGCAGCGCCAGCACCCCGATCTTCTTGCTGGCGCCCCCGCCCAGAATTGAACTGGGATCACACGTTTAGGAAACGCGTGCTCTATCCATTTGAGCTACGGGGACCCAGATACGCGCGAAAACTCGCCAGTCAGGGGGGGCAAGGCCACAAAAAAATGCGGGTTGACAACCCCCTCCCCCGGGGCAGCCTGACCGATCCACTTTCCAATGAGCACGACCGAAACGAAGCAGCGCACTCTTACGCCCGAAGAGATTCCGTTCACCACGACACCCGTCATGTTCCGTTATATCACGGACACTGGCAAGATCTTGCCCCGTAAGTATACGGGCCTCTCGGCCAAGCAGCAGCGCGCCGTCACCCGGACGTTCAAGCGCGCCCGCAACATGCTGCTCGCCCAATAAGGCGTACGTCCACCACCCTTTGCAGGCCGGAGTTCGCCGCTCCGGCCTTTTTTGCGCAATGACCCCAACCCGCCCCACCGCCCGCATCTACCGGGGAACTCCGCGCAACCTGGCGCGACTGGCGCAGGCCCTGATCCGGGGTGAACTTGTGGCGGTGCCGACGGAGACGGTTTACGGCCTCGCCGCCGATGCCCTGAGCCCGCGCGCCTGCCGGCGGATTTTCCGTGCGAAGGGCCGGCCCGCCTCAGACCCGCTCATCGTTCACATTCACGCCTGGCGGCAATTGGAATTGCTCGCCGAACCCAACGAAGCAGCCCGGCGGCTGGCGGCGGCATTTTGGCCGGGTCCGCTCACGCTGGTGTTAAGCAAAAAACCCGTTGTCCCGGCGATCGTCACGGCGGGTCTGCCCAGCGTGGCCGTGCGCATGCCCCGGCATCCTCTGTTGCAGCGCCTGCTCAAGCTGTGCGGCCGGCCGCTCGCGGCGCCGAGCGCCAACCCGTTTGGCTACGTCAGCCCCACCACCGCCGAACACGTCTGCCTCGGTTTGGGCGCGAAGATCCGCTATATCCTCGAAGGCGGCGCCACGCCAATCGGTCTGGAATCGACCATCGTCGATCTGCGCGATCCGCGGAAGCCCCGGCTGCTGCGACCGGGTGCCATCACCCGCGAACAATTGGAAAAGGTGCTGGGCTGCCGCGTGGCCCTGGCGCGGAGACCAACCCCGGCGCCGCAGGGCGCGCAGCTCGCGCCCGGCTTGCTCAAGCGTCATTACAGTCCGCATACGCGGGTCGTGCTGCACGCAACCGCGGCGCCCGCGGACTGGCTCCACGCTCCTTCGAACGAGGCGTGGCTTTTGATCATGAAGCCCGGGCAGGCGACGCCGCCCAACGTGCATTGGCTCGATGCGCGGGGCAATTTGCGCGGTGTCGCCCGGCGGCTTTTCAGCCAGCTGCGCCAACTGGATGCCGCCGGCTATCGCCGGATCCATGTCGAGCTCGCGCCCGGCGGCGGACTGGCCGAGGCGATCAACGACCGGTTGCGGCGCGCCGCAGCGGCGGGCTGAACGCACGGGCGTATCTCTATTTGTGGGGCATGCGTATATCGTAGCGGAGCCGCTTTCGGCTCCGCGCGGAACGGAAAGCCGTTCCGCCACGGTTGCCAAAGATTGAGACGTGCCCCGAACGCCCGCGCCGAAATCTTGCGACTTGGCAAATCCGGGTTACGCCCGGTAGTCTGTTTTGCGACTTACCCCTTGCCCCCGTATGCCCAACGACCCTCATTTAGGCCATCGACGAAATCACTCCCGGCTGCGCGGACTTCTGCCGTGGCCAACTGAGCGAGATGAAAAACACCCCTCCGAAACGCGCGGTAATGCAGGACGGCTCAGGTAAATCACCTGCGCGGAGGCGAGCGGTGGACGGGGGAGACCAGGAGGGCCGCCAGGGAAAAGACTGGGATCTGGATTTCTGCACCATCCCCTTTCAAGACCGGTACATCCTGTATCGTCCCCGCCGTCATCTGGCGTTCATCGGCAACCAGGCGTTGGTGGACCATGTGCGCAACCGCCGGGCCGGCCGGCCCGGACCGGCTCATCCGGAGGCCGATCGTTTTCTGGCTTCGGCCGGCTTTTGGGCGGCAGACCTGGAATGCACGCCATTGCCGCCGGCGGAAGACATCCGGCCCACGCAGGCGGTGTTGCTGATGACCAACCACTGCAATCTGCGTTGCGTGTATTGCTATGCCAATGCCGGCGCCGAATCCCGTTCCGTCCAAATGCCCTGGCCGGTGGCGCAGGCTGTCATCGACACGATGCTCGCCAACGCCCGGCGACCCGGCGCCGCATCGCCCGCGTTGACCTTTCATGGGGGAGGCGAACCCACGGTCCATTGGGAAACCCTGGTCCGGGCCACGCAGTACGCCAAGAACGGGGACGCCCGCACCCGGGTTTCCATGAGCAGCAATGGCGTCTGGTCGGACCGGCAGCGAAAATTCATCTGCCAGCACTTCGACAACGTCAGCCTCTCGATGGACGGCATCGCGCCGGTGCAGGATCGGCAGCGCCCGCGCCGCAACGGTGGCGGTTCCTACCAGGCCGTCATGGAGAGCATCGCCGCCCTGGATGAAGCCGGCATCGACTACGGCATCCGCATGACCGTGTTGCCGGACGTGGTCGGCCATCTGGCGGAGGGGGTGCGGCTCATCTGCGAAAAAACCCGGGCCCGGGCGATCCAGATCGAGCCGACCTTTACCAGCAGCCGGGGGCAGTATGCGGACATCACCGGGGAATTCGCCGATGCCTTTGCCGACCGATTTCTCGAAGCCTGGAAACTCGCCCGCTCCGCCGGCCGGCACATCTACTACTCCGGCGCCCGGCCCTGGGTGATCGCCCCGATGTTCTGCATGGCGCCGTTGCAGGCGATGGTCGCAACCGCCGACGGCCGTCTGGTCACCTGTTTCGAGGTGTTCAGCGAACAAAGCCCGATGGCGGGCCTGTTCACGGTCGGCCGCGTCAGCGGCGGGCGCGTCACCTACGATCGCGCGGCGTTGCGCAGATTTGTCGCCGCCCAGCAACGACGCCGCGAAGCCTGCCGGGATTGTTTCTGCTATTGGCACTGTTGCGGCGATTGCGCCACGCGCCGCCCCGATGGACATGCCGCCACCCAGGGACGCTGCCGCGCCACGCGGAAAATCACGCTGGGCCTGTTGTTGGACTATATCGAGGAGGGTGGCGGCGTGTGGCAGGGGTTGCGCGAACAGCGGTTGGTGTCCGCGGAGGTGTGCAGCGGAGAATCAGGTCCAGCAGCGACGCCAGCGACCGATGCCCGGAAAAAACCAGCCCCATGAACTAGGAGAACGCCGCATGGCCACCGCATCGTCCCCTGAACCTAAAATCGATCTGGATCGCCGGGCTTTCTGGCGGGGACTGTTGCGCAATACCATTTCACTGGTGAGGGAGGCCCGGGGCCTTCCGCAACAAAACCTCGACAATCTGACCGGCCTGCCGGACGCGGTGGTGGAGGAGATGATTCCGGTCTGGCGGGAGGGCTATAAGATCGAGGTCCGCGACGACGGTCTGTACCTGCCGGGCAAGGGCAGCGAAGGCCCGGCGTTGGTCCATCGTTTCCGGGATCGCGAACGGCCGGTGGTCGAGCAATTCGCCTGTGGCCGGAACCTCCGGACCATTGCCGGATATGTGGCCACGCAGACCGGCATGCCCCCGGCCGACGCCTTTCAAATGACCCGCCGGGTGTTTGTCCAGCTCAGCCAACGAGGTTTGTGCCACCCTGCCGCCTGCCATCTTCAAGAGTGAAATAATTCCTGCCATCGCCGCCCCCGTACCCCCAGAGCCTGAAAATGGAATCCAGCCATGAATAAAAATCCGCACGATCCGAAGGTTGAACCGAACGAAATTCCGCCCTCTCCCGCCCCGGGCGACGGGCCGCAGTTGTTCGCGCTGACGCGCGAGGCCGGAGGCTACAAACTCAGCCGTCGCGGCTTCCTCGGCGCCGCGGCAGCCGTGGCCGCGGCGGCGGCCGGTGGTTGCAGCAATCCGGCCACGCCGCTGGCGCCACCGCCCGCGCCAGAGCCGCCCCCCGGCCAACTCAAAAGATACAAGCTGCTGGTGACGGATGGATACGCCGGCCCTCTGCCCAAGGCTCATAATAAATCGATCAACACTGTTGCCTTCAGTCCGGACGGCCAGCGGCTTGCCTCGGGCTCGGACGACTGCACGATCAAGTTCTGGGATGTCGCCAGCGGGGCGCTCCAGCGCACGATCAAGGAACCATCGCCGGGTATTCGCAGCGTCGCCTTCAGCCCGGACGGCCGGCGGCTCGCCTCGGGCAGCAGTACCATCAAATACTGGGGTGCCACCACCGGAGAGCTGCAGAACACGCTCAAAGGGCATGGAAATAATGTTAACAGCGTGGCCTTCAGCCCCGACGGCCGGTGGCTCGCCTCGGGGGCGATTGCCGATGCCAGCGCCGTCAAAATCTGGGATGGCGCCAGCGGTAATTTGGAGCATGCGTTTAAAGAGCAGAAGGTGTGGGTCAATAGTGTCGCCTTCAGCCCCGACAGCCGGCGGCTTGCCGCGGGCTTGTGGTATGGCACGGTCAATCTCGGGGATGCCCCCGACGGAAAAATGCAGCCTATAGGAGGACGGCATGAAGGGGACGTGAACAGCGTGGCCTTCAGCCCAAGCGGCCAGCTGCTCGCCTCGGGATCGGCCGACAAGACCATCAAACTGTGGGATGCCGCCAGCGGGAAGCAGCAGCGCGTCCTCCAGGGGCATCGTGGCGGGGTTCACAGCATCGCCTTCAGCCCGGACGGCAGGCTGCTCGCCTCGGGATCGTGGGACACCACCATTATTTTATGGAAGGTCGCCAGCGGGGAGCAGCAGCGCATCCTCAAAGGGCATCGTGTCGGGGTGCGCGGCGTCGCCTTCAGTCCGGATGGCAGGCTGCTGGCCTCGGGAGACGACAATGGAATCCTCCGGCTGTGGGAACTGGAGGGAGAAATGCGGCAATGGGTGCTCTTCGATCCCGGTCTTGCCGCGGATCAAACCAAGCTGGACGGCTATGACGAACGCGGCCGGACACTGGCGGGAATCATCTGCACCTGCGATCTGGTATGCACCTGCAACACGATCATGGTCCCGGCCGGCCACGGTCTGCCCGCGGGAACTGTCTGCGTGTGCAATTCCATCATCGTCGGCCGCATCGCCGGCGGCGGTGAGGGCAGGGCCGAAACGACCCGCGTCATGCAGGGCAGCGTCTGTTCGTGCGACCAGGTCTGCACCTGCGATCAGGTCTGTACCTGCAACACGATTTCCCGTCCGGTCAGCAGCGGTGGTGGCGGTGGCGGCGGCGGCGGATACTACCAGGGCGGCGGCCATTATTGGCGGCCCAATTGAACAATCATCGATGACGATAGCGAAGAAATCGCGCCATGAACAAAAACCCGCACGACCCGAAGAATAAGCCGAACGAAATCCCGCCCTCGCCCGCCCCGGACGACGGGCCGCAGCTGTTCGCGCTGACGTGCGAGGCCGGCGGCTACAAACTCAGCCGTCGCGGCTTCCTCGGCGCCACGGCGGCCGTGGCGGCCGCCGCGACCAGTGGCTGCGGCACCACGTCGTTGCAGTCTGCCGTCACTGCCAGCCGCAGGCTGAAAGGTAACAAACTGTTGGTAACGGACAGAAATGCCAAATTTCTGCCCATCGCGCATAGTGCTTCGATCTATTCTGTCGCCTTCAGCCCAGACGGCAAACGACTCGCATCGGGGTCGGGAGACCAAACTATCAAACTCTGGGATGTCGTCAGCGGAGAATTGCAGCGAACGCTAAACGGGCATAAGGATCCTGTTGCGAGCGTCGCCTTCAGCCCGGACGGCCAGCTGCTCGCCTCGGGCTCATGGGACAAAACCATCAAGCTCTGGGCTGTCGTCAGCGGGGAACTGCAGCGAACACAAACCGGACATGTAAGCAAGGTCCACAGCGTCGCCTTCAGTCCGGACGGCAAATTGCTGGCCTCGGGTT
>DATJPQ010000077.1:0-6701 GCA_035506315.1 Opitutaceae bacterium | reverse complement strand
TACAAGCGTGGCGCGGTCTACTTGAGATGCGCTCCACTCGCTCACGCTCGCGGCCACATTCCGGACCCGGGCCCCAAACTCCACTTGCTTACGCTCGTGGCTACCGGCTATTCCCCGGCCGCGCTCAGGCCGGGGTCAACTCCAACCGCTCCATGAGAAGTTCCATGATGCGGAGGGAAGACTGCGGGATGATTGTGCCAGGGCCGAAGATGGCGCTCGCGCCGTGGGCGAGGAGGAAATCGTAGTCTTGCGCGGGGATTACGCCGCCGCAGACGGTCATGATGTCTTCGCGTCCGAGCGCCTGGAGGGCGGCGCGCAACGCGGGGAGCAGCGTCTTGTGCCCGGCGGCCAGCGAGCTCATCGCGACCACGTGGACGTCGTTCTCGACGGCCTGACGGGCGGCCTCCTCCGGCGTCTGGAAGAGCGGCCCGATGTCGATGTCGAATCCGAGGTCGGCCATGGCGGTGGCAACGACCTTGGCACCGCGATCGTGTCCGTCCTGGCCGAGCTTGGCGATGAGCACGCGTGGACGGCGGCCTTCGTGCTGTTCGAACCGGGCGATCGATTCGCGCACCTTGGAGACCGTCGCATCGTCGCCGAATTCGTTGCCATACACGCCGGAGATGGAACGAACCTGCGCCTGATAGCGACCGAAGACGACTTCCAACGCATCACTGATTTCGCCGAGCGTGGCGCGGGCTTGCGCGGCGGTGACGGCGTGTTCGAGAAGGTTGCCCTCGCCGGTGCGGGCGCAGGCCGTCAGCGAGGCTAGCGAGGCACCGCACCGGACTTCGTCGCGTGAAGCGCGCAATTCCTTGAGGCGTTTGACCTGCGCTTCGCGCACGGCGGAGTTGTCCACTTCCAGGATATCCATCGGCGCCTCCCGTCCGAGGCGGAATTTGTTGAGGCCGACAATCGTCTCCTTGCCGGAGTCGATCTGCGCCTGACGGCGGGCCGCGGCCTCCTCGATGCGAAGCTTGGGGATGCCGGCTTCGATGGCCTTGGTCATGCCACCCATCTTCTCCACTTCCGCGATATGGGCGCGGGCTTTCTTCAGCAGATCCTGGGTGAGGCGTTCGACGTAGTAGCTGCCGCCCCACGGGTCGACCACCTGGCAGATGCCGGTCTCATGCTGGAGGTGGAGCTGGGTGTTGCGGGCGATGCGCGCGGAGAAATCGGTGGGCAGGGCAATGGCTTCGTCGAGGGCATTCGTGTGGAGCGACTGCGTGTGGCCGCAGGCGGCCGCGAGCGCCTCGAGGCAGGTGCGGGCGACATTGTTGAACGGGTCCTGCTCGGTGAGCGACCAGCCCGAGGTCTGGGAGTGCGCGCGCAGCACCTGCGACTTCGGATTCTTCGGATGGAACCGGCCCACGAGTTCGGACCAGAGCACGCGACCGGCGCGCAGTTTCGCGATTTCCATGAAGAAGTTTTTGCCGATGCCCCAGAAAAACGAGAGGCGCGGCGCGAAGGCGTCGATGTCGATGCCGGCGGCGACGCCGGTGCGCAGGTATTCGAGGCCGTCGGCCAGCGTGTAGGCCAGCTCGAGGTCCGCCGTGGCGCCCGCCTCCTGCATGTGGTAGCCGGAGATCGAAATCGAGTTGAACTTCGGCATGTGCCGCGACGTGTAGGCGAAGATGTCCGCGACGATCTTCATCGAGGGGGAGGGCGGATAAATATAGGTGTTCCGCACCATGAACTCCTTGAGGATGTCGTTCTGGATCGTACCGGCGAGGTCGGTGAGTTTTGCGCCCTGCTCGAGGGCGGCGCAGATGTAGAACGCCATCACGGGCAGCACGGCGCCGTTCATCGTCATCGACACCGACACCTGGTCGAGCGGGATGCCGTCGAAGAGCGTCTGCATGTCGAGGACGGAATCGATGGCCACCCCGGCCTTGCCTACGTCGCCGACGACCCGCGGATGATCGCTGTCGTAGCCACGGTGGGTCGCAAGATCGAAGGCGACCGAGAGGCCGGCCTGGCCCGCGGCGAGGTTCCGTTTGTAGAAGGCATTCGATTCCTCGGCGGTCGAGAATCCGGCGTACTGGCGCACGGTCCACGGCTTCGAGACATACATGGTCGGGTACGGACCGCGCCGGAACGGCGCGAATCCCGGCATGGCATCGATCTGCCCGGCGGGTGGCAGATCCCGGGCGGTATAGACCGGCTTGATTGGAATCTGTTCGCCGGTCGGCCAGTCGGCCACCCCGGCGCGGCGTTTGGGCGCGGCCCTGGTTCCGGCAAACGAAAACGAGTCGTATCCGAGTTGGGTGAAATCGGGAAGCTGGCTCATGTCCGGGCTCCGATCCGTTTGAGCAATCCGGCCAGCAGGGCCCGGACATTGGCCCGGACGTGGATGAATTCGTCGACGCCCGCCACGCGGTATTGCTCGACGACCGCCGGGTCCGCCGGCAACCCGGCGAGCACGACGACCAGACCGGGCCGGACGGCCTTGACCTCACGGGCGAAGACCGGGACCAGCGCCGGATGGGTTTCGTCTGTCGAACAAAGCGCCACGACGGATGCACCCGAAGCGACGGCGGCATTCGCTGCGGTTTCAGCCGTCTCGAAGGCCTCCCCGCTCAGCACCTCGAAGCCGCCCACGGTAAAGAATCCCGCCGAGAAATCGGCACGAGGCTTATGCTGTTTGACCGGGCCGATCTTTGCGAGGAACACCCGGGGCCGGGCGCCGGTGTGCCGGGCAAAGGCATCCGCCGCGCGGCGTAAATCCTCAAAACCGGCCGCAGCGTGCTTGGGTGCCAGCGGCTGAATAGCCTGCTCAACTTGCGCAGCTAGGTCTCGCCCGAGGCGGGCCAGCTGTCCTACCGTAGCGCCGCGGGCAGCGGCGGCCAGCGCCGCCTGGAACCGGCCGGACCACGAAGCCGCGCAGGATTTGCGAGGTGCCGGGCCACGACGAGCCTTGATTGCCGCGGCGCGCACGGATGGAAAGGAAGGATCGGCGGTATTTACTACCAGCGGCTCGGCCTTGAGATTGGGAAAGAGGTTGGTTCCCACCAGACCGGCGCGGCGTTGGTCGACTGCCCGGCCCTTCTCTGCAGCCGTCGCGGCGACCAATTGCTGTGGGATACCGCGGCGCAGTGCCGCGGCGAGCCCACCGACTTGCTCGATTTCCTGGAAGAGCGTCCAGGCTTTGCGCGCGAGTTCGTCGGTGAGTTTTTCGACGTACCAGGAACCGCCGGCGGGATCAGCCGTGGCGGTAAAATGAAACTCCTCGGCCAGCAACGTATGGACATTGCGCGCGATGCGGCGCGAAAAATCGCCGGATGCGCCGGCGACTTCATCGTAGGGACCGATGTGCAGACTGTCGCAGCCGCCGAGCACGGCCGAGAGCGCCTCGGTGGTGACACGCAGCAGGTTCACCTGCGGATCGTAAACCGTCTTGTTCCCGCGGCCTGTGCGGGCGTGCACCGCGGATTTGGCGGACGCCTCGACTTTCGCGCCGAAGGCGCTCACCACCCGCGACCAGAGCAGACGAAAGGCGCGAAACTTCGCGATCTCGGTGAAGAACTGCGGTCCGATCGCGAAACTGAAACGGCAGCGCGCCGCGGCGATGGCAGGGGCGGTGCCGCGATTCTGCAGTTCGCGCAAATATTCGACGCCCGCAGCCAGCCCAAAGGCGAGTTCCTGCGTGGCGGAACCGCCCGCCTCGGACCAGAGTGTGGCGTCGACGCCGATGGTCCGCAACCGGGGGGCATGCGATTTCGCCCATATCGTCCAGCCGGCCAGTGAGTCGTAGTGCGAGGCGAGCGAAGCCAGCAGTCCGCCCGTCTCCATCCATGCGCCAAGCGGATCGGCGGTCAGGCTCCCGGAGAGCGTCTTGATTGCGACGCCCCGCTGGCCCGCCAGCGCGAGATAGAGCGCGGCGAGTGGCAGGGCATCGGCGCCGGCGCGCAGGTGCACCGGCACCGCCGTGAGGTCCACCGCATCAAGCGCCGCGGCTATATCGCGCCCATCGGCCAGCGAAAGACCGCCGGCGCCGACCGAACCTTCCGGTGCTTCGTCGGGATCGCAGCCGGCCCGGGCAGCGAGGTCAGGCGTAATCGCCACGCTGTTCTGGCCGCACATGAGATCGGCCCGTAAGGCGACATTGAACCCGGCGGCATCCAGCGCCGTGATTTCCTGGCAAAACTCCCATGAAGCCTCCTTATAGCCGAAATTCCTGACCCCGCGTCCAAATGGAGCGGCGCCGGGTTGTGCGTTGAGATGCGGCACCCCGGCGAGGTCGGCTCGCGTATATACCGGCTGGAGGGCGATCCCCTCCACCGTCCTGGTTACCAGTTTCTTCTCGAAGGGCACCCCCCGGAGCCCGACCTCGACGGTCTGGCGCCAGGACGCAAGACCAGCCTCCAGATTGTCGGCGGCGGGTGGTGTCGATAGGGTTGAAGGGACCATTAATCGTGGGTGAGAAAAACGTGGCAGGGAACAAGGTAGCGCAACCGATGCGCAGCCGCTCCGCAGTTCTTGGCAAAGGATGCTTATGTTTGGCCAACGGATGCAGAGTCGCTGGCCCCACGTTTACGCATGATGCGCGCCCGTCCAACGCCACCATTTCACCGGTCCGATTCTCCTTCATGATCACGCGTATCGACCATCTCGGCATCGCCGTGCACTCCCTCGATTCCGCCATCGCCTACTACGAGCAGGCGCTGGGCCTGAAGTGTGAGCACCGCGAGGAAATTCCGTCGCAAAAAGTCCGGACGGCGTTCTTTGCCGTGGGCGAAGTCCATCTGGAGCTGCTGGAGCCCACCTCGCCGGAAAGCCCGGTGGCAAAGTTTCTCGAGAAAAACGGCGAAGGACTTCATCACGTGGCGTTCGCCACGACCGACCTCGCCGGCCAGTTGCGGCAGGCCGCCGGCCGTGGCGTCAAGCTGATCCATGAGCAGCCCTTCGAAGGCGCCGCCGGGAAGCTCGTGGCCTTTCTGCATCCGAAATCCACCTACGGAATCCTGACCGAGTTCTGCATGCCCAAGCCCGGCTAGGCTGCAGAGGGAACGAGGGAGACCAAGATCCTGGTTCTGAGTTTTGGGATTTGAGTTTTGAGTTCTGGAACCCAAATGCCGTTCGCTCGAGCCTGACTCGTGATCCTCATATTCTCCGTTCGGTAGCTGCGACCATCTGCGGTGGACAATGACCGACCCGGGCGCAGCCCTTCGATGCCCTCAGGGCCTTGAGCTTGCCGAAATGGCCTCTCGGAACGACAAGATTGCGCCCCTACCCTGATTCGCGTTCATCCGCCTAATCAGCGGAGCGCAATCAGCCACTGGCGCGTTTCACCGGTCCTGAAACCCAAAACACAGAACTCAAAACTCGAAACTTAGAGCCGTGAGGCTCGGCGCCCATCCGCGCTTGCCAGCCGGAGCCTTGGCGTAGGCTGGAAATCCGCGGAGAAATCAGTTTCTCTGCGTCCTCAGCGGTCTCCTGTAAAATCCGAATCCCGGTCGATTGCAGTTGGGACTGCATTGCGCTGAACGGTCAAAAAGCAACTGAGGTATAGACCTCGTATCGCGTTGGGTAATCAACCCCACGATCTATTTCTGGCTTAAGTGAAGGACCCGAGTTGATTTCGGCCATCATTAAGCCGCGCTTACAGTACATATTCGTGCTCCTAATCTTGTCGCTTGCCTCGACGGCCACCCGAGCCGCGGATTCCAAGTTGGGCGACTTGTTCTGCGGGAACTCGCCCCAGCCCATCGCCGTGGACCGTCATGACGCATGGCGGTACGCCGAGCAAGTGGCCGCACAACACGAGGGAGCATTTGTCGTGCGGGGCGACGGAGCCTCGATGGCACCGCTCTATCCCAGCGGCACCGTGCTCGTGGTCGAAAGAGTATCCTTTGACCAGTTGAAACGCGGCGCCACGGTGATCTATCGCAATGAGGACGGCCGTCCGATCGCCCATGTGCTCGTGGCGCCATCCCGCAAAGGCTGGCGCACCGCCGGACTCGGCAACCAGCACGTCGACGAGGAATCCGTCAGCCCGGAAAATCTGTTGGGTGTAGTTATGTCGGCCTACACGCCGGTCGATCTGCCGCTGCGAAATGCGCTGCACTACGCCGCGCAGTGAGGGAAGAAACCGCCAATTCACGCTAATCTTCGCCTATTCCAAGGCTGCGCGGCTTCGCTGCCCTTCGCGGTTTTCCAAACAGGTTCTCCCGCCGGACGCCGACCGGCCCCTTTTTAGCCCTTCGTTGATTCTGGCGACTGGGCTGTATTTTAATATGCCTATTCTTTAGGGGCGGCAAATCGAATGGACACAACCATCCGTACTTTAATCGGGTGTCCAGCCATCGTAGCTGGTTCAAACCGCCATTGTTTCACGGCATCTACGGCTGCTCCTTCAAATAGGTCGTAATTACTGAAGAACGCGCGCGCCTTCTCAACTCCGCCTTTTTCGTTTACTACAAATGCGACATAAACCTCGTCTTGGAGCTTTTTTGGGAGTTCGTTCGCAGGATATACGGGCTCTACGCGCTGAATCAGCTTCGCGGGCTTAACCCTGGAGTCATTATCAGGTTCTCGATCGAGTGAAAATCCAATCGGGTCACCACTTGCTCCGGCCACTACATTGGCCGCAAGCAAAACTACTGACAGTAAGGAAACGAATTTGAGCTTTCGCATAGAGTGTCTTGAATGCCGAACGTCCAAGATGAGCCGCGACTACGGCTGGCGCGCCTCCTGCCCCG
>DATJPQ010000076.1:0-5191 GCA_035506315.1 Opitutaceae bacterium | reverse complement strand
GTTGGAGCGTCTTGGGATCGAACGGCAGCCGGCCGGCGAGCAGCTCGTAGAGCAGGACACCGAGCGAGTACACGTCGCTGCGGGTGTCGATATCGAGATCGCGCTGGTCGGCCTGCTCGGGGCTCATGTAGGCGGGCGTGCCGATGAACTGATCGACCCCGGTTACCAGCGTTTGGTCGGTCAGGCGCTCCTGCGTGGCCTTGGCGATGCCGAAGTCGATCACCTTTGGCGCGTGCACGCCGTCGCGCAGCGTGACGAGGATGTTCGAAGGCTTGATGTCGCGGTGGACGATCCCCTTCTGGTGGGCGTGCTGCAGCGCGAGACAGACGCGGGCGAAGAGTTCGAGTCGTGCCGCCAGGGAAAGTTTGTGCTCGTCGCAGAATTTCGTGATGGGCACGCCTTCGACGAACTCCATCACGAAGAACGGCCGTCCGGCGTCGGTGGCGCCGGCGTCGAAGACGCGGGCGATGTCGGGGTGGTCCATCATCGCGAGGGCCTGGCGCTCGCCCTCGAAGCGCGTGATGACCGAGCGCGTGTCCATGCCCAGCTTGATGACCTTGAACGCGACGCGGCGGCGCACCGGCTGCCTCTGCTCGGCGAGATAAACGGTGCCGCAGCCACCCTCGCCGATTTTCCTGACCAAAGTGTAATGACCAATGGTGTCGCCGGGCTTTTCCGCGGGCAGCACGGGCGGACGTTGGAAGGGTGAGTTTTCGAGGAAATCGCCGGCGCACTCGTAGGCGGCGATCAACGCTTCGATCCGGGCGCGCATGGCGGGATCTTCCGTGCATTCCCGGTCGAACAATGCGGTGCGCGCGACCGTCGGCAGGTCGAGCGCCTCGGCAAAGATGTCGACGTCGCGTTTCATGGACGGGGGGGCCGAGACCAAACGCCGATCCGATAGGCCACAAAAATCGTAAAAGGAACAACGCGCTCGCCAGTCTGGTAGGGGCGCAATCTTGTTGCGCCCTGATTGCGTCTGAGGGCGCAGCAAGACTGCGCCCCTACGGCCACAACCGTCCGCGCGCCTATGGGCGCGACGCAGGGTACAGCATTTACCTGGAATTTTTCGCGCTTTTTGTGGCCATCAGCCCTTCGCGTCCGCGGATCGGGTGGCAACCAATCCGCGCATATCGGAGCAATCCGCGGGAAAGTCATTCCTCTGTTTCCTCTGCGGCCTCCTGTAAAACCAAGATCCGGTGCGGTTGCAGCTCGGCCTTGCCCATTTAGGCGCGGGGGAGGGCGGACGGCGATTACGGCGAAGAAGTGCATGACCGGTGCGAAGGCGGGAGCGTAAGGATGGATTCAATGCTCAAAGCGGAATCCGTCCGTTTAATGCGCCATTGAATCTATTTTCCCGTCGGGTAACCCGTCCTCCCTGGCTCAACCGCGCAGCCGTTTCACCTCGTTGAATAGCCACGCGCGGGCGTAGGCCCAGTCGCGATCGGCGGTGCGGCGGGAAATGCCCAGCAGGTCGGCCGTCTCCTCGAGCGAGAGGCCGGTGAAATATTTGTGCTTCACGAGCTCGGCCATGCGGGCATCGTGCCGGGCGAGGGCGTCGAGCGCTTCGCTCACGAGGAGCAGCTCCTCGTCGTCCCCAGTCGGGGCGGCGACATCGAAGCCCGTGGCATTGGCACTGACCTTGGCGAGCTCGCCGCCGTGGCGCTGGGCCTTTTTGCGGCGGGCGTTGTCGATCAGGATCCGCCGCATGGCCTCGGCAGCCGCGGCGAAAAAATGCGCGCGATTGCTCCACTGCGGCTGCGCTTCGCCGCCGAGACGCAGCCACGCCTCGTGGACCAGGGCGGTGGGCTGCAGGGTTTGACCGGGCGCTTCGTGGGCCATCTTGGCGGCGGCCAATTGGCGCAATTCCTCATAGACGAGCGGTAGCAATTGCTCCGCGGCGTGCGGGTCGCCCTGCTCGATCCGATCGAGGATGAGTGTGATTTCGCCGTCCTTCACGGAGGCGAATCGTAATGCGGTACTCGTATTCCTTCAACTCGGTGCAACCGATTTCCCCTTTTTAGAAAGGCAAACTGTATGCGAAAAGCTGATTCCTGTGGTTAAAAAATCCGGATTCGTGGCGTGTTTGTCCGGGAGATTTCGCGTTAAGGGGCATGAACCCAACTCAAACCAGTTCGCTCCCGTGTGAAGAAAACCGTCCTGCCGATGAAACCACTGAAGCCATCGTCATCCCTTTCCCCGGCGCGTACACCAGCCCAGCGTCGGAACCTGCGACAGACGGGCAGCCGATCGGCAAATCCAGCTGTCGGCTCGCCCCCGCCCTCACCGAGCCGTGGGATGGAATCGGGCGAGCCCACGCAATTACCGCCGAGCGCGAAGAGCGGATTCGGGCGCTCACCGACCGCTGGAATGCCCTCATGCGGTTCCGCGCGCAGACTGCCGAACGGGAACAGCGGATTCGGGCGCTCACCGAGCGCTGGAATGCCATCAGGCAGGCCCGCGCGTAGAGCGTGGATGATCCCTCGAAATCGCAACCTGGAAATCGGACGCGGAACTTGATTTTTCGCCACGAAACACACGAAATCGTGAAGAAGAAGGTTAACCGCGAAGGGGACGCGAATGATCGCGAATCAGAATAGCACGGAAGGAGCCCACCGATGGGCGTGGCTGCCGCCTGCGGCCAGCTATTTCCTGACGTAGCCCTGGTCGAGGAGTTCGGCGTAGAAGCCGGCCAGGACGGAAAATGCCTCCTTCTTCACTCCGTTCTCGCCGATGAGACCCTTGCGGTTCCAGCCGTCTTGAATGTTCGGCAGGAGGCGCCGGGGTGAACGGAAATCGCACAGGATCCACGGGCTCATGCCGCGGAGTTCGGGAATCTTGCGAAGCATCGGCACGGTCTTTCGATAAACTTCCGCCTGATACTCCTCGCTGAAGCGGGTCAGGTTGTCGGCGTGATACCCCTGCAGCGCGTCCGCCCCGAATTCGGTGATCACGACCGGCTTGTTGTACTTGAGCGACCACTCGACCTGAGGGATCGATTCATGGGTGCCGTCGTACCAGCCGACATATTCATTGAAACTCAGGATGTCGGTGAACTCGCCGAATGGATCGTCGACGATCTTCCGGTGCGGATTGTCCGGAGCGGTGCGCACTTCCATCGCCGCGGACACCAGCCGCGATCCGTCGAGGGCGCGCGCGTCCGCCACCAGTTGCCGCAGGAAGTTCGTGCGCGCCTCGCCGGGAGGAGTCTCATTGGCCACGGACCAGATGATCACGCTGGCGCGATTGTGGTCGCGCACGATGAGGTCGTTGAGCTGCTGGCGCGCGTTCTGCAGCGTGGCGGGGTTCTCCCACTGGATCGTCCAGTACACCGGGATCTCCTCCCACAGGAGGAGGCCCAGCTCATCAGCCAACTGGGCCATGTTCTCGTTGTGCGGGTAATGCGCGAGGCGCATAAAATTGCAGTTCAGCTCCTTCGCCCAACCGAGCAGGAGCTGGGCATCCTCGCGGGAATAGGCCCGCCCGCCACGCATGGGATTCTCCTCGTGGAGGCAAATGCCGCGGAGAAAGATCGGCTGCCCGTTGAGCAGGATGTCGCTGCCCTTCACCTCGATCGTGCGAAAACCGATGTTTTCGATGACCTCGTCGGATGCGCATTTGACGTGCACCGCATAGCGCTTGGGGTGCTCGGGCGCCCAGCGTTGCAGGTCGGCCGGCACATTCGCGACCAGCCGCACGCGACCTTGCTCGTCGCTCGGTGCGGAGACGGCCAGGTGCAACTCGGGGATGGAGACCGTCACCTCCTGCTGCAATTGCGCGCCGTCGAGTTCGGCCAGCACTTCGATCTTGGTAGGATCGCCCGGCTGCAGCCGTACGGTGTAATGGGAGAGCAGGGTTTGCGGCGTGGTGAACAGATACACCTCACGGGTGAGCCCACCGTAGTTCCACCAGTCGGTGTTGATTGTCGGCACGCCTTCGCGGTGGCGGCGGTTGTCGACGCGCACGACCAGCGAATTGCCAGCCGGTTTCAACAGTCCGGTCATTTCCAGGTCGTAGGGGGTGAAGCCACCCGTGTGCTCGCCGAGTTTTTTGCCGTTGAGATAAACCTGCGACTCATAGTTGGCCGCGCCGATGTGCAGGAAAACGCGGGTTCCGGGTTTTGCGGTGAAGTCGAACAACCGCCGGTACCAGACGGCGCCCTCGTACAACTGCAGCCGGGCGTCCTGGCTGTTCCAATCCTTCGGGACGGTAAGCATCGGGCTGTGGTCGAAGCTGTATTCGACGAGCTCGGATTTGCTGGCCGGCACGCGGTCGAGAAAGAATCCACTGCGGGGATTGGGGGCGGCATCGAGCCGTTGCAGCCGATAGTCGTAAAAGCCGATGTCGTAGGGGTCGACGATGGCGTTCCACTTGCCATCGAGATCGAGCGCGAGCCGCGCCTTCGGATTGAGCACGGCCTGCCGGGCGGACAGCGCGGGGACAGCCGCCAAAAGACCGGCGGATAGGATCATGGTGAGACGCATGGATGGGGGAGAAATTCGGTGTGATGAAACCAGCCTCGTAACCTCGGCTGCTACGAGATGCAGCAGGCCAGCACCGGCATTACGACAACACCAGGGCGATCTGTGCGCCGGGGCCGTGGACGCCTTCGATCAGGATGCCTTCGATGTCGGCGGTCTTCGACGGGCCGGTGGCCCAGATGACGTTCTGGTCGTCGCCCAACGCCTGCGTGGCATCGGCGATCGTGGCAAAAATCTGCGATTTCGACAGCACGGCGACATGCACCCACGGCGCGAGGGCGGCGAGGCGGCGCGAGGTGGTGGCATCGTGGAGCACGATCGTGCCGCTCTCGGCGATGGCCCCGACGGCGCGCGTGATGCCGAAGGCATAGTCGTCGACGCGGGTGCGGTCGTACTCGGTGCTGACGGTGAATTCGGGGCCGAAATGCGCCTGGAGCTGCGGCCACAACGCGGGATCGCAATAGCCGCGGGTCCAGCCGCCGGCCTTCAGGTGCTGCACCGCTGCGGCGGGACTGGTCAGCGCGAGGCCGTTGACGAGCTTGATGCGCTCGGCAAACACGGTGAACAGGTCGCGGTCGCCGAGGAGGGCGCGCGACTTGGCGAGCTCAGGGTTCCAGTCGGGCAGGGGAGCGCGTTGCGGGAGCGGCGTCAGGGCGCCCCGCACCCGGGAAAGGATGGCTTCGCGGTCGGTGTTCATGATGTGCGGAAGA